>PABS01000002.1 GCA_002699325.1 Ponticaulis sp.
CACCATGGCGACGCCGGAGGTGAATTCATTGCGTCGAAGATCGATCAGCTAAGCCAGGTCGGCGAGCCGGACGGGGCAAGACTTTGGCAAGATGTTGCCCGTCGCTATAAGCAACTTGTTGAGCGCAAGTCCCGTTCCTGATGGAACCGTTGGGATCTCCAGCCTCAACTGACTGCAGATAGGCTTCCAGTCGCTCCAGCGTTCGTCGACGCGGCCTTCGCCCTTGCCGGAGGTCGAGTACGAATCGAGGATCACCGACTGCGCGCCTACCGAAGCGTGTCGCCGAAATATGATTATCTTTCAAATGCTTTTCGATCCGTTCTAGCAAGGTCATGACCCTTTCGCTCCGACTCGCAAATCCCTTGTGTTCTTGGTATGTTCTTAGTAGGATCATATCCGCGAGTCTAGGAAAATTCCTACGATTGAGATTCGAAGGACAGGCGAATGGAACATGTGAGGGAGGAGCTCGACCGGCTGATCCTCAAGAGCGGATATGGCTACGCGTCGATATCGCGGCTGCTCGGCCGCAACCCTGCCTATGTGCAGCAATTCATCAAGCGTGGGTCTCCGAGAAAGCTCGATGACGAAGACCGAAAGACGCTCGCCTGCTTCTTCGGTGTCGACGAGCAAGTGCTCGGTGGTCCGGCAAACCCGGTCACCGATGGCATGGTCGAGATCCCCGTACTCGATGTGGAGGCATCCGCCGGCTTTGGCGCGGTAGCTGCTAGTGAGACTGCACACACCCGGTTTGGGTTCGATGAGCGGTGGCTGCGGCACCTGACTTCGGCCAAGAGCGCCAGCCTGTCGATCGTTGGGGTAAAGGGTGACTCGATGGAGCCCACTCTCAGCGATGGTGACGAGGTCCTGGTCGATGCATCAGATCATGGATCGCGATTGCGTGATGGGATTTATGTCCTTCGCTCTGATGATGCCCTCGTCGTGAAGCGTATCGCGATCAAACCAGGTGGTCGGCAGATCACAATTGCCAGCGACAATCCAGCCTACCCAACTTGGTACGACATGGACCGGTCTGAAGTACATGTGGTTGGCCGCGTCATCTGGTTTGGCCGCGCCTTGTAGCGGGAGATTCCGCGCATGGATCGCGGCAGTGGTCCACACAAACAATCGCACACTTGCACAGCAGGAAGCCGCCGAACGTTCTACCCGCGCGATCAGTGCGCCAGAGGGTGCGAGGCATTTACATAGACGAGAGTATGGGTGAGCTAGTTACGCACGCCCCATCGTCAGGAGCACGCATCGGATTGAGCGGGCTGGCCGCAGGGTAGAACACACACCAAGCAACGATCACCTATCCCGATTTACGTTATCCTTTTTCGAGTTGTCCGGGTTGTCACGCACATACTCGCGGCCGTTGATCTTTATCACGTGCGCACCGGGATGGTCGCCGCGTTTGACCTCCGCTACAGCGTTGCGCCGTGGAACGTTCTTTCGGTTTCCGATGTCATAGTGCTCGTTGCGACCGCCGGGACCGTCATTCTTACCTTTGATTTTTGTCATCCGCTTTACCTCTCTCAGAATTCCAATATTGAATCAGTAGCGCGGACCAAAGGTCAATACCGTGTCGAACGATGAGAATTTCTCAAGTGGGCGCAACATGGACATGAAATTCTGAATGGCGTGATCTGAAAAGCAGGTTTGACCGCGCTAGCGAATACCAGTTGATTGAAGGGGGCATCATGGCAGGTATAACAGTCGAAAGCCGATATCTCAGCGACATTTCGGTGGGTGATCTCAACGTCAAATGGAGCGCGCGCGGCGATCGTATCCTCCGCTACTACATCGACTTTCGCCATCGAACCTTGAATCTTCACCGCGAGCTTGGGGCCCCGGACTTGTCCATTCTGCAGGAGAAAGCGAATGCGCTTCTGGCATCATGGGACGAGAAGACCGACAAGCACAACGTGAAAACGATGTTCGCTGACGGCAAAGCCGAAGCGGAACGCCTCACGGTGCAGGCTGAACTCGAACGTGACCAGCTCTCGAATATCTTGTCGCACACGCTCGGGATCGACGACACGGTAGATTGGGACGAACTTCGCAGGAATGATGCCTTCGGGCGTTCCGACAAATTCGACAGAGCGCGTCCGCAACTGGAACGTGAAAATGCGCCGGCTTACGAGGAGCCGAAGATCACCTTCTGGGACACATTGTTCGGCAAGAAGGCGAGCCTCATTCAGCAAGCTGAGGAGACACACGCTGTTCGAATGGAGGAATGGCAACGACGCGAAGCGGCGCGGAAGGATGCGCACGATAAGTCAATTGTCGCCTACGAGATGGAAAGGTCCGCATTCCTGGCCAAACATGCTGAGGACAAGGCGGCGCATGATAAAGAGGTTGCAGAACATAACCGGGCGATTGAAGAGCTGATTGGATCCCTGCGAGAGGGACACGAAGAGGCGGTGATGGAACACGCTTCTCTCGTTCTGGAGGCCTCGAACTATCACGGCCTCATCGAGAAGGAATTCGTCCTCGATTATCGATCCCAAGACAAGACTTTGCTGGTCGAGTACGAAATGCCGAACCCCGACGATCTCCCGACCGTGAAGTCCGTCCGGTTCGTCCGAGCAACCGGCGAGCTAAAAGAAACCCCGCTGGCCGCCAGAGCTAAGAAGGATCTTTTCGAAGACACGATCTACCAGATTGCCTTGCGGAGCATTCACGAGGTTCTCGAAGCAGATGATTTCCAAAACATCGAGAACGTCGCGTTCAATGGCTTCGTCACCGCCATTAACCCCGCCAACGGACTCTCGAACCGCAACTGCATCCTCTCCGTTTTGTGCTCGCGAGCAGAGTTCGAAAAGATTGATCTTGCCCGTGTCGAGCCCAAGGCCTGCTTCAAGGCGCTGAGCGGCGTTTCCGCTGCTTCCTTGGCGGCGCTGGCACCTATCCCACCAATTATCACGATCGACAAAAGCGACCGCCGCTTCGTCGATGGCCGCGAGATTGCCGATACGCTCGATGCTTCGGTCAACTTGGCAGCGATGGACTGGGAAGACTTCGAACACCTGATCCGCGAGTTGTTCGAGAAGGAATTCAATTCGCGAGGGGGGGAGGTCAAGGTCACTCAGTCGAGCCGGGATGAGGGTGTCGATGCGATCGCATTCGACCCCGACCCAATCAGTGGCGGCAAGATTGTTATCCAGGCCAAGCGGTACACTCGGACTGTCGGCGTTGCGGCGGTCCGCGACTTATATGGCACCGTAATGAATGAAGGAGCCACCAAGGGAATTCTAGTGACAACATCGGATTTCGGTCCTGATGCACATAAGTTCGCGACCGCGAAGCCGCTTTCTCTTCTGAACGGAGCGAACCTATTGCACCTGCTCCGCAAGCATTCCTATGACGCGCGGATCGATTTGGCAGAGGCGAGAGAGGCTTTGGGTTGAAAAAGTTTCAAGACCGCTGGCGTCTGTGCTCAGAATGGCTCAATCGCCGTGCCGGAATGGGGCCGAAAAGCGAACGTCAGCTTTTCAGAATCCAGCGGTCAACAGCGGACGCTCCGAGAACGGCGAGAATTGGGGTAGCAAGGGCAAGGAGGCTCCGCACGAGGCTCCAAGGCGAAAGCCTATGGATTCGTTTGGATGCCTTGCCCGCGCGAGGGGCGACGGCCCTTAGGAAATCCGGTTAGCGATCGTCGCCCGAATGGGTCGAGACTGTAGGCGAGGTGCGGCGAACATGCATAGAGCGCGGGCCCACAGGCAACGGGCTACTCTAGACCCTCGAGAGACCGATTGGACTTCGTGTAGTGCGGGCCAATCACATAGTTATCGAGTTCGAGGTCCGGATTCATCATGGATGTCGTGTAGATGACCTGAAACGGAATGCTAAGCTCCGTGACCATCTCGACCAAGATACGTTGGAAGTTGTGGCTGCGTTCAGTCTGCATTCCCTTGTCTTCAATGTTGTCGAACAGGGCAAACCTGGGGTGGAAAAATTTCTGGTCTTCTCCCGCCGCGAGGAGAAGGCTCAAAATGCACGCATTCTTCAAGATCACATTGCTGCTTTCAGCAAAATTGAGATCCCCGTCGACAGACATTGCATCGTCGGAGAAATTCACGCTGACATCCTGAGCGGTCATGAATTCCGGCTGATCCATGTTGTCTGCGCGAAGCACAGAGGCGGCAATTCGGGAAACGCGTGACAGCGCAACTGATCTGCGTTTTGCGGCACTGAGTTCGAGGGCCTCTTGCCGAGACTTCAGCTTGTCCAGTTCTGCTTGAGCGTCAGCCTTCGCTTCCGAAAGCTCTTTCACGCGCGATGCGGTCACAAGCGACTTTTCGAGATAGTCGATTTCACGAGCAATTTGCCCAATGCGCAAGTTTTGCTCAGCCAGGAAGGCCTCTCGCGGTGACGAGCCATTGTCGTAGCCAGCAGCAAACTCTGCGATCAGTCTCGAATGTTCCGCACGGGCTTTCCTAAGTTTTGCTTTTTCCGCAGAAAGCCGCATTTCCTTTTGCGAATTGAGCTGGCGCGCCTCCCGTTGCTGCATCTCAAAATCGACGCGGATTGCATTGTAACGGGAGCGTTTGTCTTCGGGGTCAATCTCGGAATTGCAGACGTGGCAGGTATGCCCATCAACAGTCGGCGCAAGGTCGGTCAAGCAAGCTGGGCAGTGCGTGAAGTCGATGTCCCCAATCGCAAGCTGCGAGCTCTCAGCCAAGCCGACCTTCTCGATCATCTCTGAGAGAAAATCGAGATATTCCTCCAGATCACCCAGTTGGTAGCCGAGTTGCGACACTTCGCGCTCGAGCGCGCCAATCTGCTTAGCGCTTTTCGAAATTCGGTCGCGCATGCTTCGGCTTTTCGCCAAGAATTCTTTGACTTCATCGCCGTCAATCAGATCATCAACCTGCGAAATCCGTTGAAGCGCAGCTTCTCTCTCTGCCTCACGCTCTCGTATCTCCATTTCCAAAGTAGCGGGTTTGTTCAGAGTTTCATCAGATGGGAGGATCGAGAGTAGCGCCGAAAGCTGCCGACTCACCTCGTCATAGTGCCGCTCCAGTTCACGAATTTCGAGACTGATTTCGTAGCCCTCGTAGTCATTCACACCGCATAGCAGATCGCCAACGGCGCTTCGCATGGTCTTCGTGTCCCACGTGGATTCAAAGCGGAACAATCTGCCGGGGGGTGTATGCTGATCAGAGTATAAGAGGCGCAAAATCTGGTGCATTGTGATGTTTGATGCGCCTTCGCTCTTTGCCTCTGGGATCAACATGGACCTGAAGAGGAGTTGCGAAAAGCTTTCATGGTCCCCTTGTCGATGGACGGGGAATCGCTCCCAGCCGTCCGATCCAGCTTCAACACCCTCTTTGAGCGTGCCGAAGAAAACGCGGATCGGAGAGGTCGTGGAATCTGTGTTTCGCTTGAGCGCTAATCGCCCTTGGCTGGTGAGTATCTCAGCCTGAATCTCGTCACATTGCGCGGGGACCTTCTTCCAGTTGTCGAACTCGCCTCCGAGTACAAAGAAGGCAAAGTCTGCGATCGACGACTTGCCTGACCCATTGTCTCCACGAATGATGTTCACGCCCTCGTGAAACGCTTGATCGTAAACCGGGCGGCCGGATTTCAACACGCGAAGGCGGCGTAGCTGAAGTGTTGGAACGCGCGACGCGATCTCGTCTTTTTCCTGTTCGATCTCGCTCATGCAGCCAGCCTCCTCAGACCTGTCCGCTTCCTGAGCTCTTCAATATTGTCTTCACCGATTGCCAAGATATCAGAGACGATAAACTGCGCGAGCTTGAGTTCAGCAACCGAATGTTTGAGGCGCGTGTCCAGAAGACTGCGAGCATCGTCCGTCAAGCTCAATGCGCGTTTCTCGTAGAGGCGAAGATCGATCAGATTCTTTCCTACCATCGCGCGAATTGCGCGTCGCTGCACCGGCTCCATCTTATGAAAGAGGAGCGGCGCAGCCGGATAACTTAGGAAACTCTTTTCGGGTCGCGCAATGCCTAGCTCTCTGAAGTTGGACCTCACCTGCATGGGCATTGTAACGGAGTGCAGTAACGGCGGACTTGAGAGGAACAAATCTGCCATCTGGGCGCGTTCCATCGAAAGCCCTTCGTCATCGGCAAATGAAAGTATGGCCACCATCCGGCGTATGCAATCGAACGCGTCAAGCTGAGGATACCAGATACGATGCGCCATTACTCAGCATCCCAGCGAATTCGGCACTGCTCGGTAAGAAAGTACAGAGCCTGAAGGACCGTGATTCCCGTGACCGAAGAGTCCTCGGCATACTTCGCGCAAATCGGGTCGATCACGTCAGATTGCAGCGCGACCTGCACCTGATCGTCGGAAGCCCCCTTGCAGATATGCTTCAGATAGATGTTGGTGATGAATCTTTGCTCGACGTCGCTGAGCAGCAGGTCGTGGTCACGACGAGCACTCCCTGAGAGACCTTGGCGATAAAAGCTTTGAGCGAACTGATTTTGGTAGTCATTCGCGATCGAGTATTCGTCTTCTCGGTTCGCATCGATCATCTTGTCGAGCAATGATCTACGATCATTCTCCGAAGCAACGCTGAAATCTGGTGTCTCAAATGATTGGGTTTGAGCGGCAAATTCAGCTTCGGCCTTCTCCACAACCTGCCCGACATGTCTTGCGACACCAAGATACACCTGGTCGTCGCGATCGTCTGGTTTGCATATGGTGATATGATCCTTGTCGACTCCGATAGGGACACAGTTTCCAACACCAGGATCGGACGAGCTGCGGTTGACAACCAAAAGACCGAAAACAGGAATGGTCTCGTAGTAGGTGACGGTTTTGAGCTCGGTACTCGCGTCACAAAGGTCGCGGTAGGCTTGTTTGAGATCGTTCAACACACCCATGCTGTTGGCAAGGAGTTCAATCTTGTTGGAGATCAATCGAGGAAGCACCTTTTTGCCCAAGGTGGCGAGCGATGCTCCTTCGTGGGGTGTAGCGATAAAGACAACCAGCTTAGTGGACTCAGCAATAGTCTTGTGCCCGGAATCGCTAGAATCCCGCGCCTTCCTCAATACGGACTTAGTGAGAAGGCCACCCAGGCTGTGCGCCACGAAGATCAGCGGCCGATCTCCAAAGCCTTTCGACGTTAGATAGTCCAAAACGCTCGCGGCCCGCTCGAACAAGTCCTGCTCCGTTTTTGCAAACTTGCTGGCCGGGTAGCCTAGGCTGTAAACGCCGAGACGCGGGAATAGTTCGTTGAGCCAAGATGGCCAAAGCTCATCCGACTTGCCGCATTGCCAAGTTTCAGAAGCGTCCCCGCTGAGCCCGTGAACGAAAATCGCATTTGCGACTGCGTCCTCCGCGTGCGAGATCGTCTTCAAATAACTACTTTGGTCACTCATCCACCCCCCATGGCGCCGAATTATCAGCAGCCGCTATATGCCAATTCTAGCGCGGACGGAATCAAAGCACAGAAATTCTCTCTTGAGAATATTGGATTTGACTTCATTTGAAAGTCGTCTCTCAGGCGATTTTATTTTGGGAAGGAATGTGCGGCATTAGGGCGAAATCCGAAGAACGTAAATCGATGCTTGCTGTGGTCGAGTGCTTCTATGAAGCAGAACGTGAGGTTAAGACGGCGCAATGATTACAGAGAGCATTCCCGAAAACTGGCGCGATCTCCAAGCATGCGTAGCTGAGATCCTCAGCCAGTGTGGTTTCAATGTGGACTTGGAGCGAGTCATTGAGCTCGGGCGAGGCAGGGCGGAAATCGACGTATATGCCGAGGAAACGCATCGCGACCGGCTCAACCGGATCATATGCGAATGCAAATATTGGAAAGCAGCGGTACCTCAGCAAATCGTGCATGCGTTTCGGACCGTCACTAGCGATGTCGGAGCCAATGCGGGCTACATTATCGCGCTAAGCGGCTTTCAGTCCGGCGCTCATGAGGCGGTCCAGCGCACTAATTTGCGCCTTGTGACATGGCAGGAATTCCAAGACGAGTTTGAGACAACCTGGCTCGATACGTTCTTCGCACCGACAATTACGACTGAGCTCGATGCCCTCATGACTTACACTGAACCATTCGCTCCAGCATGGTTCGACAAGCTTACTGAGACTGAACGCGAGGCATATGTAGCGCTCGCCCAAGAGCACGTACCACTTGGTGTGCTAGCAATGCGCCTCTCCATATATCACCAAAAACTCAGTCCGGGCGATTTTCCGTTGCTACCAATCCGTGGAAGCAAGCTCGAGACAGAGATACCGAATCTACCCGACAGTCTCTTGGATGCGAAAGGCTACGCCGAGTTGTCTTCGGATCTGCTCAAGCTCGGAACCGCTGCTATCAGTAAATTCAGAGCATACCGCGACCTCGCATTGGAAAGATCCTAGCGAGTGCACGCGAATTTCGGGTGAAGTGGCGTTAGGATTGGCGCGAGACGTTTCTGAAATACAGAGAAACAGGTTCGCGGCTACATTCAGCGCATGTCTTGCCGAACTTCAGCTTTTGGGAGCTGCTCAAGGTCGACTTAATGTCCGAAATGAGGGCGCATTTCCGCCGATGGCTTGCCTGACTGATCGGCAGATCTCTGGACGAGAGCTCCGTCATCGAAAGACCGATGAAAAGGCTGGAAAAAGTTCTGCGAAGTGACGACTGCTCGCGCTTTGTCGCCGTCAATCTCCGCCCATAATATGCGATGACATATGAGGATTCAGAAATTTATGCCTCTACATATTTCTGTTGCCCCTCTCACAAATAAGAGTATATGCTAAAACATATATACGTCGATCAACATATGCAGAAACATATTTATGAGCACGGCAATCGAAGACATCGCCGCAAGCATCAAAGNGGCTCGGATAGCAAAAGGCTTTACCCAGAAANAGCTGGGTGAGCGGGTGGGCTTGCCTCAAAGCCANATCTCCAAAATCGAAGGNGGNAATGTAGACCTACAGATTTCCAGCCTTGTCGAAATAGCGCGCGCGCTCGACCTCGANCTGAAGCTNGTGCCTCGAANGACCGTACCGGCGATCGAAGGCGTTNTNCGNTCACAGCGCGAAAGAAGCGAGNCNAGNCGAACGCTCGCAACGATTGCCGAAACCAACCGGTTCGCNGAGCGANTACGGNAGAGCTATCCGAGCGTCACCGANGTGANNGAGNTTCAAAGCGCNCTGAAAGATATCCAGACCATTAATTTCACTCCCGAAACGCTCAAAGCCATCCAGCAGGCTTTGCAGCCCGTCGCTCATCTGAAAAAGCATCTTCAGGACCTCGGCTGGGCGCTTGAGCAAAAAGAAGGAACGAAGAAACTCGCCCAGCAGATCGCGGCATCCACACGTGCCCTACGGCACGTCAGAAACCTGCAGGTTCACTCAATCGATCGAGATAGTGCCCACAGACTGCCTGCTTACCGGCTTGAGGACGACGCCACATGATCAACGCAGCGGCTCTCGATATCTTTCTGGGTGAGACGCGCGTTGGAACCATCGCACGGCTCGATGGAGATGCGAGCATCTTCACATTCGACGAAGTCTACCTTGCCGACCAGAATCGGCCAACGCTGTCGCTCGCCTACAAGGACGCGAATGGCGAGATCATTGATGAGACACGCAGCTATCGAACGAAGATCGAGCCGTTCTTCTCCAACCTCCTTCCCGAAGGAACGCTTCGCGACTACCTGGCTCGCCGCGCGGGCGTGAAAGCCGTGCGCGAGTACAAGCTTCTCGCACAGCTCGGGCACGATCTTCCCGGCGCAGTGCGCGCCGTCGCCGTCGATGCCGAGGAAACGGAGGCCGACGAGCTAGATGAAGAAGCCGCGGAGAAGCAGGCAGAGCGCGCGCTGCGCTTCTCGCTTGCCGGCGTGCAACTCAAATTCTCGGCGGTCAAAGCCCAGGGCAAGAATGGCGGACTGACGATCCCGGTCACAGGCAGCGGCGGCGACTGGATCGTCAAGCTGCCCTCTGCGAGACATCCGGACGTGCCCGAGGCTGAATTCGCAGCGATGAAACTGGCGGCAAAGATCGGGATCGACGTACCTGAAATCGACCTTTTGTCCCTCGATCAGATCGATGGCATACCCGAAGGTATCACCCGTTACGGAGAGTCCGCTTTTGCCATCCGGCGCTTTGACCGGGGGGAAGAAGGACCAGTGCACACCGAAGACTTCGCCCAAGTGTTCGGTGTCTTTGCAGACGATAAATACGAGAATGCGAGCTACCGCCAGATCCTCAATGTGCTGGCGATCGAGACCGATGAGCAAAGCGTGGTCGAATTCGTCCGCCGGCTCACCTACTCGGTGCTGATCGGTAATGGCGACATGCACCTCAAGAACTGGTCGTTGATTTATCCGGACCGGCGCAACGCGCTGCTGGCACCTGCCTATGACTTGCTTTCGACGCTCGCCTATATCCCAGGCGACGATGCTGCGCTCAAATTTGATGGCTCGCGCGAGTGGGCGTCCTACACCTATGATGTACTCGAGGCGATCGCCGACAAGGCAAGGCTGCCTGCAAGGCTGATCACCGCGACAGCGAAGGATGTCGTTGCACGGTTCGATGACGCCTGGAGCAGCGAAAGCGGACACCTGCCCTTCCCCGACGATGTGCGAAGCGCGATTGAGAGGCATCGCAAGACTCTTGCGATCTGAGAGTAGTTCCGAAATCCGGCCGTTCGCGCGCGGGCACGACCCTAAAGTACTGCCGGACCCAACGCGTCTGAAATTTGCTGCGCAAGGCGGCCTTTCAAATCCCGAAATCCAGTGTCTTGCTCTTGCTTCGGGCGATTTCCTTTTCGGCCTTGTTGGCCTCTTCCGGTTTCAGCTGATCAAGTTCGCCGTTTTTCTTTTCTGTCGGGGCCACCTGTGCGGTGACCTCGAGGGCCGAGGCCTTCTCTCCTTTGTTGCGTGCCACGGCTGCTCCGAGCCTGTCCGAACTATCGACGACCAGTGTCAGGTGATCGCGCAGCCTCGT
>PABS01000020.1 GCA_002699325.1 Ponticaulis sp.
TATCCGCGTGAAGTGGGTGACGAAGAAGCCGTCATGGAAGCCGCCATTGAAGCTGGCGCAACTGACGTCGAAATCGAAGAAGAAGTCTATGTGATCTACACCGAGCGCGATGACTTTATGGAAGTGGCCGGAAACCTCGATACAGCCTTCCCTGACCATGAAGCTAAATCCACCAAACTGGTCTGGAAGCCGCAAAACTATATCGAGATTGGCGGCGACGGCGCATTGACGCTGATCAAGCTGATCGATGCGCTTGAAGATCTGGACGATGTTCAGAACGTCTACCACTCTGGCGATATTGATGAGGCAGCGCTGGAAGCCGCTGAATAACTTAGAAACTTCGATTCAGTTTTCAAATTTGAAACGAAGCTAGTTCTCAAAGCGCGTGAGTTCGCCTTGACTTACAGAACATAAAACGAACATACAGCAAGAAGCGCACGAAACTGTCACTTATTTTCTGGTATCGTTCGACAATTTCCCAAAACGAACTCAGAGTATCCGTGTCGCCAATTTCGGTGACGCAAATGAAAGAAAAATCGTATGGAACTCGCCGCATTATGTGTGGCAGCAATCACAGCAATATTGACTGCGCTCCAACTAGCCCATTCTTGGCGGAACCGGAACTAGTTGAAGCACAAATCGGACGTCCCGAGATTTCTCGGGGCGTCTTTTGCATTATGCATGAATCATCGCCCACGTGAATCAATAAAACAACAATTAGTTGTTTTATCCCGAGAGAGGCAGACAGACACGCTCTCTATTTTTCATTCCAAACTAAGACTGTTAGTACTGAAGCATGAAGATTTCGGTTCTCGAAACCATCAACTGGCCCGGCGCAGGGCTGACACCGCAAGCCCGCAAGAAGACGGGCGACGACCGGTTTGGCTTTGATGAGTCCGTGGGATCAGCCTGGGTGCTGGATGGCGCAACAGACCTTGGCCCGTTCCGGATTTTCGAGACCGAAGAAAGCGATGCCGCCTGGATTGCAGAATATCTCAATCGNGANCTGATGANGGTTCCTCCCGGTGATGAGGATGTGCGCTCCTATTTCGNCAGGGTCCTGTCCGGCCTGCGTCAGAAAGCCGAAAAAGCCTCGAAAGTCGCAATCGACACAGCACCAAAGGAAGTCTGGCCGATTGCGTCCGGCATGTGGATGCATCGCCGCGGCGAAGAGACAGACTTTGCCTGGCTTGGCGACTGCGTGGCGCTGATCCAGCCGCCTGAAGNACCTCTTGAGATCCTGACCAAGCACGAACAGTCCGAACTGGAGACGCGCACCTCCCGCGAACTCAACGCCATGTCAGCAGAAGATCGCATGGCGGGCCTGCGAAAGATCCGCGCGACCCAGAATACAGAGCCCCAGCATGTCCTTTTCGGCCTCTCGCCTCATGCGGTGACCAATCTCACTATTGAAACGCGAACCCTGCCCGCCGAAACACATATCTTTCTGATGTCCGACGGACTGTGGCGTGTGGTCGACCCTTACAAGATGATGTCTCCAGAAGAGATGATGACGACAGCTCTGGAAAAAGGGCTGATCTATCTGACGCAATCCATGCGGGACTTTGAAAAAGGCGACGATCAGGACGCCGCCTCCCGCATTAAAAAGACAGACGACTCTTCCGGCATACTTCTGCAGCTGAACTAAACTAGCGGCAAAACACTTGGGGTATTCAAGCCGCTTTTGCCAGGCTTTGTGCCTCCAAACCAATATTTAAGAAAAATCCGCTATCCAGAAACCAAGATAGAATGTCTGGGAGTGGGTTTATGAAACGTCTGAGTATTTCAGGGCAGCTGAATTTAATTGGCATTGCGAGTATGATTGCGCTGGCCGCTGTCGTCGCCGGAATGACCTGGCTTTCCTACCAAAAAGAAGTTGAGAGCAAGAAAAACGAGCTGAGAAGCCTCGTGGAGTCGACACTGACTCTGGTGGAAGATGCGCGCGCCAGCGATATCGAAAATCCAGGGAACGTGATCGCGCCGCTCCGCTATCGCGGTCAGGAATACTTCTTCATCATCGATACAGAGGCCAATATGGTCTCACATCCGATCCGGCCTGAGCTGAATGGCACAAGCATGACCACGCCAGACGCCAATGGAAACAACTATTTCCAGGATATGATCGACGCGGCTCAGTCCGACCCGATGGGCGGCTTTGTGAATTACGAATGGGCCAGGCCAGACGCTGAGAGCCCTGACGATCTCTCTCCGAAAATGAGCTTTGTCAGAGCGACACAGGACGGTGAATGGATCGTGGGCACAGGCGTCTATGTCGACGACCTGCGCGCAATGCTCTGGCGGGACATGTTGACCGGGCTTGTCACACTCACGCTCATCGGCGGCGTGTTGTTCCTCGTGATCCGCCGCGTCTCCCGCGACATTACTCGCCCCATCAACGATCTCTGTGGCACCATGACCAGCCTGTCCGAAGGTGACACCTCGGTTGCAGTCACCGGTACAGATCGCACTGACGAAATCGGACAAATGGCTGTCGCCATTGAAGGCTTTAAGACCAGCCTGATCGAGCGTTCAAAACTTGAGAGCGAGCGCGACATTTCAAATGCCGAGAAGGCCAAACGTCAGGAACGCGTAGACGCGATGATCGAAGACTTCCGCACCGAGGCCCGCAATCTGATTGCTGATGTGACCTCCAGTGTGCAAGCACTGAAGTCCACGGCCGAGCAGGTTGATGCGCTCGCGCGTGAAACGACTTCAAATGCGAGCAATGCGGCAGGGGAAACCGAGCAGGCCTATCAGAACGTTGAAGCGGTTGCGGCGGCCTCCGAAGAGCTGTCAGCGTCGATCAACGAGATTATCCAGTCCATCACAGATGCGAACCAGTCGGTCGACGAGACCGCCAACGTGACGTCGAAGACGTCAGCGAATGTTGCAGAACTCGCGAACGCGGTGACGAAGATCGGTGATGTCGTCACCCTGATCTCTGACATTGCAGAGCAGACCAATCTTCTCGCGCTGAATGCGACGATTGAGGCGGCCCGCGCAGGCGAAGCCGGACGCGGCTTTGCGGTGGTAGCGTCTGAGGTCAAGCAACTGGCAAGCCAGACGGCTCGCGCGACACAGGAAATCTCAGAGCAGATTACGGGCGTTCAGAGCTCAACCAATGTTGCCGTTTCATCCATTGAAGAAATCGCTACTGTCATGCAACGCGTTGCGCAGACCATGACTGTCATTTCCGCTTCAACCGAACAACAGGGCGGCGCGACGCGTGAAATCAGNGAGAACGCTCAGATGGCTGCTGGCGTGACACGCAATGTGGTCGGCAATGCCGAATCTGTCGTCTCAATGGCCACACAGTCCAACNCCGCTGCTAACGAAGTTATGAGCACGGCTGACCGCCTCTCGTCTGCCACTGCGGATCTCGAGAAGCGAGTGAACGCCTTCCTGACCGAAGTGTCAGCGGCCTGATTTAACGGAGCCCCGCCAGGGGCTCTCCCCGCACCAGAGCTGGCAGTTCAGGCTGATCCGCGCTTGCCTGACGCGCCAGCGCCTTGCGAAGCGGATCAACTGCCGTTCCCACACTCAGAGCCAGACGTTTGAACGGCGTCAAAAGCGGATTTGAGTTCGAGAACGCCCTGTTGATCCCGTCCATGGCCAGCGCTGTTGCCACGCCATCAAAACGGCGCCAGCGCTGNTANTTTTCAAGCTGCATGCCNTCACTGAGCGGCAAACCAACACGGCGGCTTTCGCAGAGCACTTCGGCAAGTGCTGCAACATCCTTCAGCCCGAGATTAAAGCCCTGTCCGGCAAGCGGGTTCACCTTGCGCACCGCATCACCGACAAGCGCGACGCGGTCACCTATGAGACGGTCAGACACCTGCAAACGAAGCGGATAGGCGAGCGGATCACGTAAGACTTTCATCGGGCCGGCAAGATGCGCAAACCGGTGGTTCAGTTCGGCCTCNAGNTCCNCTCGTGATAGCTTCGCGGTTGCGAGTCCTGCGGCTTCATCGCGGAACCAGGCAAGGTTGCCACGATTGTCAGTGAGCGGCAGAACCGCGAACGGTCCCTCATCCTGAAACCATTGTCGCGCAGCGCCATGGTGCGGCCATTCGAGTTGAAGCGTGACAGCCACAACCGCCTGTTTGTAGCTCCATCCCGTTGTATGGATCCCGGCAAACTCGCGGACAACGCTGTCGCCGCCATCAGCACCAACAAGAAGTTCAGAGGTGTGAACCGATCCGTCATCCAGACGCACCTCCACCCCAGCCTTCGTCACCTCAACATGGCTCACAGAATGCGGTGCGATCAGACGAATATTTGACTCTTTCACCCGGTCACGGATCGCAGAATTGAGGAGATCGACCTCAATCATGTAGCCCAGCGGCATGCCATCATTGGTTTCTGGCAAATCTTCAGTGCCAAACAAACTGGCAGCGGGTGGCAGGCTGCCATTCTCATCATGCGCTTCCATGGAGCTGAGCGGTTGTGCCTGATCGAGAAGAACCGGACCGACGCCTGCGGCGTCGAGCACCCGCCAACCACCCCGAACGATCGCAAATGCGCGACTATCAGGGTTAAAGGGGAGCGAGGGATCGCGNCGATCAACGAGTGCAACGTCAAAGCCAAGCTCTGACAATAAAATAGCCAGCACACCGCCGCTCGACCCGCCACCAACGATCAGTATTTCAGATGAATTGGCACTGATTCCGGGCATTTATCCCTCCGTATACAGGAATTCTCATATAGGTGCGGCAAAATATTGCGTCTACCGCTGCAAGCGTTTTGGGCGATTCTAGCGCAGTCTGCTCATCATGTGACCAGTTAACGCTGATCCCCCTTCAGTTGGTATGAGTCGCTTCGATGACGACCGCGCCTTTGCAAGATTACGGCCCGAGCAAGTGGGCTGGGGCCTGCTTTGCCAGACTATAGATTGGGGAATTAGATGAAAGAAACAGTTTGGAAATGGGCAGGCCGCTCTGCGGGTCTTGCCGTTCTGAGCGGGCTGGCCCTGACGGGCTCGGCATTTGCTCAGGAAGCGTCTGCGGTGTCGGCATATGTCGATAACTCCTACCTCTTCCTGATTTCAGGCATGGTCGTCATGTTCATGGCCGCCGGGTTCTGTATGCTGGAAGCGGGCATGGTTCGCTCCAAAAACGCAGCAACTCAGGCAACCAAGAACCTGATCCTTTATTCCATCGCCGGCATTATGGTGTACCTGGTCGGCTATCACCTGATCTATCCAAAAGGCGACTGGATGATTCCAGGCGTTCTGGCTGGCTTCAATGTCTGGTCTGAAGGTGATCGGGCAGCGATGGATGGTGCGGGTTACGCGCCGGCATCTGACTGGTACTTCCAGATGGTCTTCGTCGCGACAGCGGCATCCATCGTGTCTGGTACCGTGGCTGAGCGCATCAAGATTCTTCCTTTCATGATCTTCGTCGCCATTCTTACAGGCTTCATCTACCCGATCCAGGCAAGCTGGCAGTGGGGTGGTGGCTGGCTTGCTGAAGGCGGTTTCTCCGACTTCGCTGGTTCAACCCTCGTTCACTCAACTGGCGGCTGGGCTGCTCTGGTTGGTGCGCTCATCCTCGGACCGCGTGCAGGTAAATATGTCGATGGCAAAGTGAACCCTATGCCTGCATCAAACGTACCGCTGGCAGCTCTGGGTACCTTCATTCTGTGGCTCGGCTGGTTCGGCTTTAACGGTGGTTCTCAGCTCGCAGCTGGCACACCAGAAGACATCAACGCAGTTGCCATCATCTTCGCGAACACAAACCTCGCTGCTGCAGGTGGTGTTGTGGCTGCGGCGGTGCTTACACCGGTCGTCTTCAAGAAGATGGACGCCACAATCGTTCTGAACGGTGCAATCGGTGGCCTGGTTGCCATTACAGCCGAGCCTCTGGCTCCTGCGCTTTGGGAATCCATTGTCATCGGTGCTGTCGGCGGCGCGATCATCGTCTTCTTCGTTCCACTTCTCGACAAACTGAAAATCGACGACGTCGTTGGCGCCATCCCGGCTCACCTCGTAGCTGGTATCTTCGGCACGCTGATTGTGGCCTGGAACGGTGGCAATATTGTCTGGCAGGTTATCGGTGTCGTTTCTATCGGCCTGTTCGTATCGATCGTTTCTGCGATCGTCTGGCTGGCACTGAAGTTCACAATTGGCATCCGCGTCTCTCCTGAAGAAGAGCTGGAAGGCCTCGACAAGGGTGAACTGGGCCTCGAAGCCTATCCGGAATTTACCAAGTAATTCCCACCCCTCATCTAGAACTGCGACCCCGGGCCGGAAACGGCCCGGGGTTTCTTTATGAAAAATGTCAGTGATTCACTCATTTTTTTGCCACATGTTNCCTCACCATTAAGCAAAGGNCNGGCAAAATCNGGTTCAGATCCACTCTAAATGGGCCGCNGAGACTTGCCAGAATGACAACCTCAACAACTGCAACCGCCATGTCGCAAAACAATTCGAGACTTTCCGGCGAACCAGTCTGGCGCATTCTGACNGGCTTTNCAGTCTTTGCGCTGGGCGTTTTTCTGTGCGGCGCGGTCAGNACNTATAACCCGCAGGATCCAAGCTTTAACGCCGCCACCGACCACGAAGTGACCAACCTNTTCGGCGCNGCTGGTGCAATCACCGGCGACCTGATGAACCAGTTTCTGGGCTGGAGCGGCATTCTTTCTGCTTTCCTGGTCCTTTCGGCTGGCATTAAGCGCATGCTTCTGATCGGCGAGCCTGATGCAGGTAAATGGCTGCTGGGTGCGCTGTGTGTGCTTGCGGCCTGCATCTGNTTTGCCAGCTGGCCNGTCCCCCGCACCTGGATTCTGGCCTCCTCACTTGGTGGTGTGATCGGCGATGGCCTGTTCGCCATGGCCGTCATTCCTTTCAAGGCCGTTCGCATCCCCGCTCCGGAAATCCTCGCGGGTGTGATTGCGGGCGGAACAGCCGTCTTCCTGCTGGCGCGAGCGTCAAACCTTGGAAACCGGGATCTTAATTATCTGATGCGGGTGTCGGGCCGCAGCCTTTACAGCTTTCTACGCATACTTGCTATTCCGCTTCGCCCTCTCGGGCGTTTCGCTGGAAACGGACTTGTGTCTGGTGTCGAAGGACTGAAAACCTCAGCCGCAAATCTGTTTGCGGCACGAAACCGCGTGGTCGATTATGGCGCCGGCAGCTATGCCCCATCGCCAGAGCAGGATCTCAGTTATTTCGATCATGGGGACCAGGTCGGCAAAACCGGCGTGACTAAACCCGTTCGTGAAAAGCCCGCACCACCCCCTCGCAAAGCTCAGGCAGAGGCGCCGCGCACCAGCCAACGCAAACCGCGCGAAAAAGCACCGCCACCACGTTCGACAAAGCCTGGCCTGCCCTCGCTGGATCTACTCGTCTCCCCACCTGTTCGCGAAGGCAGTGTCGATGAAAGCCAGCTTCTGGAACGTGCTGACCATCTCATGCGCATTCTGAACGAGTTTGGCGTCAAAGGCCGCATCAGCCAGGTCCGCCCCGGCCCGGTTGTGACCCTGTTCGAACTGGAGCCCGCAGCAGGCGTGAAATCATCACGCGTGATTGCGCTGGCGGACGATGTCGCGCGATCAATGAGCGCTGTCAGCGCCCGCATCGCAGTTGTTCCAGGCAAGAACGCGATCGGTATTGAGCTGCCGAACAAGGGGCGCGAGACCGTCTACCTCCGTACACTTCTGGAAAGCCCATCTTTCACCAGCGGCAAGCAAAGCCTGCCTATGGCCCTTGGAGAAGATATTGGCGGCGACCCTGTTTGTGCCGACCTTGCGAAAATGCCTCACCTGCTCATCGCAGGTACAACAGGTTCAGGTAAGTCCGTCGGGATCAACGCCATGATCCTGTCACTCATGTACAAGCTGCCGCCCGAAAAGTGCCGCTTCATCATGGTCGACCCGAAAATGCTCGAGCTTTCGATCTATGAGGGCATCCCGCACCTCCTTTCTCCGGTTGTGATCGACCCGAAAAAAGCCGTCACCGCGCTAAAATGGGCGGTTCGCGAGATGGAAAGCCGCTATGAGATGATGTCCAAGGCGGGCGTGCGGAACCTCGCGGGCTTCAATGAAAAGGTCGATGAGCTCAGACGCACGGGCGGACGGATCACAAAACAGGTCCAGACAGGCTTTGAGGCCGATACGGGGCGTCCGGTCTATGAGACTGAGGAAATCCCGCTCGAGCACGTGCCGAATATTGTCATCGTCATCGACGAGATGGCCGATCTGATGATGGTTGCGGGTAAGGAAATCGAAGCCTGTATTCAGCGCCTCGCACAGATGGCGCGGGCGGCTGGCATTCACCTGATCACGGCGACACAGCGCCCGTCTGTTGACGTCATTACGGGTACGATCAAGGCGAACTTCCCGACCCGTATCTCCTACATGGTCTCATCCAAGATCGACTCGCGCACCATCCTTAATGAACAGGGCGCAGAACAACTTCTTGGTATGGGCGACCTGCTCTACATGGCGTCTGGCGGCAAGATCAAACGCCTTCACGGGCCGTTTGTCAGTGACGAGGAAGTNGGNGAGATNGTCGAGTTTTTGAAGTCGACCGGNGAGCCTGATTATCAGACCGACATCACCGAAGAGCCTGAAGATGCCGGAATGGATAGTCCGGTCATGGACGCCATGCTCGGCGGCAATGAAGATCAGGACCTTTTACAGCAGGCTATTCAGGTCGTCGTGCGGGATGGACGGGCCTCGACATCCTACGTCCAGCGCCGCCTGAAGATCGGTTACAACCGCGCGGCGTCTCTCATCGAGCAGATGGAAGACATGGGCATCATTTCCGCCCCGAACCATGCNGGNAANCGNGAAATNCTGAAGAANAAAGANGGCGACGAATAACCNTCCAAGCCGCNATCAACTCTTGAAGCCCTGTATCTGGTCCAGCATTTCGGGCTTCTCGGGGAGATCATCGCGTTTTGGAATGACATTCATGGTCGCGTCGGTCTCAAGGATGATCCACTGNACCTGATCGAGATCGACAAGGCCNGAGTCGCGCACAGCGGAAAGAATTTCACGCTCGGTGACGCGTTCCTGACGCATGGCCGCTCGATTCAGTTCACCATTTGAAGCAAGAATGATGGGCTGAGCTTTTACGAGNCCGGANGCGAAGTCAGANTGNAATACCCATTTGGTGAGCACCCATTGCATCCCCAACAACATGCCGATCGCCAATAGCGCTTCAAGAACGGTAACATCCTTGAGAATAATGCCAGACCCCACCAGAGAACCCAGCGCCACAGTGACGATCCAGTCAAAGTTGTTCATCTGAGAGGTCGATCGCTTCCCAGACATNCTGATGAATACGATAATCGAAAAATAGATGATCGGCGCGGAAATCGCGATCCGCAGCAGATCCATCGGGTTATCAATCCAGATTGTCATGGCATNTGCGCTCCCTTATCCATCACAAAAGNAACAGGCTGGAGCGCCCCACGTTCCATGGCGCGGCAGACTGAAAGATAAAACGCAGAGCGCGCGCAAANAAAAATCGAAATTTTTTGTCTGGCAACTAAATGGGNCGATGTTCGTTAGAGCCCGGTATTTCATAATCTTTTTTGTTGGCCTCGGTTCATCTGAACACAACCTAACAAAGCAAGGCAGAGTGCCAAAATTACGCCCTGTTCTTGCACCNGGGCCATCCTATCTGTCACTCCTGAAAAGGAATGGAGTCGCATATGTTTAATTTCGCGAACTGGATCCTGACAGGCGTTCTCATGAGTGCGCCTGCAAGTGTAGTAACAACGGCGCAAAGCGCTGAAGTCGCGCCCATGGTTGAGCAGCCAGCTCCTGCCGCTCTCAATCGGGAGACAGCGCTGGAACGCGCCAATGCAGCGCTCAACGAAATTGATACCGCTCGAGGACGCTTCACCCAGCTGGATCCGAACAATCATTTTTCCAAGGGTGAATTCTATCTGAACCGTCCAGGGCGCATGCGCTTTGAGTATGAGGACCCAGTGCCGCTTCTCATNGTCTCAGATGGCACCACGCTGGCAATCGAAGACCGGGATCTGGAGACCGTTGATCGTGTTCCGCTGGCCTCGACGCCGCTCAATCTGATCCTGCGCCGGAATGCNGATCTGGAACGCGATGCCAATATTCTCTCGGTTGAAGAGAAAGCCGGGCTCATTGCGATCCGTATGGCCGACAAGTCTGGCGAAGCGGACGGCGAACTGGAGCTCTTCTTTGATCCGGAGACCTATCAACTGAAACAATGGGAAGCGACGGATATTACCGGAGCCATCACCACGGTTCAGCTGATCGATACCGAGCTTGGCGTGTCTGTATCTCCTGGCCTGTTCCGTCTGGAAGACCCTGAGGATGAAGACGAGCGTCGCCGCTAGTCTTTCCCGGGTTGCCGGCTATGGCGTGACGTGCGCCATAGCTGCCAGCCAAGCCCAATCAGAACGAGCTGAACGAGACACCTGATCCCGGCTTGAACCGGAGGCTGAAAGATCGGATCGGGGCGAACGAAGTCCCAAAGATGGAGCGGGAGAAAAGCAGCGCAAAGTACGGAGAAAGCCAGTGCTGCAAACGGGCGAAGCCGTGGCAAAAGCACAGCGACGCCGATGCAGATCTCCACAAGCCCTGAGATATAGACCACGGCATAACCGGGGAGCGGGTCTGGCACCACACGCAGAAAAGGCGCAGGCATCATCATATGCGCTACCCCGCCTGCAAGCATCCAGACAGCAATCAATGCCGTAACGGCATACCGAAAAACCCGCCCGAAGGCGCGCCCCGCATAGGCAGGAGCGTTCAACACACGTTCCTCATCAAACTTTGTTCAGGACAGTCCGTCAGGATTTCTTTTTACTTGGCGGATTCGACAGCTTGGCAAGTTGCGCCTGCATTTCAGCCATCTGCTTTTGAAGGGCTTCCAGGGTCTGAGATTCTTCCTGCATATCTGCCTTACGCGCAGAAGATTGCAGCGGCTCATCATCATCTTCTGCCTTTGGCCGCATCGGCGTTCCGGCTGTGAACATATTCATAGAGCGCTCAAACATTTCAAAGTTCCGGCGCGCCTGATCTTCGAACATGGCCATCGGGTTCGCCGTAGATCCACCTGCCATAAGGGTGCGCCAGCGCTCCTGATTACGGGTAAAATTGTTCATCGCCATGTCGAGATAAGGTGGCAGCGCCTGAGAAACGCTGTCACCGTAGAAACGGATGACCTGACGAAGGAAGTTCAATGGCAGCGCATTACCGCCCTTGTTCTCTTGTTCAAAAATAATCTGGGTCAGGACTGAACGCGTCAGATCTTCACCAGTCTTGGCGTCCTGAACAACGAAATCTTTGCCCTCACGCACCAGAGTGCTGAGGTGTTCAAGTGTTACATAAGAGCTTGACGATGTGTCATATAGACGCCGGTTTGCGTACTTCTTGATGATAATCGGCTCTTCGAGATTCGACGTGTCCGCCACGGCTTGCCCTTCCTTGCACCCCTAAGGGAGTTCCTCAGATTGACCTGTTTTGAGGCCTTCTCGTTATATTTTCTATCAGGAAGGTTTTAAATCACAGTTTCGCGTTTGCAGCAAAAACTCGATGCATGCTCAGAATTCACCAATTCGTCAGGCGTGACCGCACGAATTTCCAGTCCAAACAGACCGTTGACAAGTTTTGAAAAGACTGCCCTTTCGGAAAGTACCGGATGCGCTTTCGCATTTTGGGGACGAACCGGGTCTTACGACTCACTCAATTGCTGCACGCGCTGGCAAGATAGAAACATACGGCCATCCTGCAGTAGACAATCTTGGGGAGATCAAGATGAACAGAACTGCTATTGTAACTGGCGGCACGCGCGGCATCGGCCGTGCGATCAGCGCACGCCTTTCAAATGATGGATACAAAGTCGCTGCAACCTATGCAGGCAATGACGAAGCCGCCGAAAACTGTGCGCGCGACATTGGTGTGACCTGTTTCAAATTCGACGTTGGCGATTTCGACGCTTGCGTGGAAGGGATCAAAAAGATCGAAGCCGAGCTCGGGCCGGTGGATGTTCTGGTCAACAATGCTGGCATCACCTGGGACGCCCCTTTTCACAAAATGTCCAAGGAAGCCTGGGACAAGGTGATCAATGTCGATCTGGACTCAGCATTCAACATGACCCGAAATGTCTGGGAAGGCATGCGGGAGCGCGGCTTTGGCCGGGTGATCAATATCTCGTCAATCAACGGGCAGAAGGGCCAGTTCACTCAGGCGAACTATTCTGCGGCAAAAGCCGGTCTGATCGGCCTGACGAAGGCGCTCGCTTATGAAGGTGCCAAGAAGGGCATCACATCGAACGTCGTTGCGCCAGGCTATATCGATACAGAAATGCTGCAGGCGATGAAGCCGGAAGTTCTGGACGGTATTATTGCTGGTATTCCAGCTGGTCGCCTCGGTAAGGCTGAAGAAATTGCCAGCATGGTAGCCTATCTTGCCAGCGATGAAGCGGCATTCATCAACGGCGCAACAATGACGGTAAACGGCGCGCAATACATCGCTGGTTAACCATATAAACAGCCCTGCCTGCGAAGAATCCGGGCGGCAATGAAACGGTCCNTCTGATGCCGTATTGCCGCCCTTTTTCTTTGTCACTAAAGGTATCATGTTATTCATCTCAAAACTCAGCAGATCNATGATTGCCGGCATGTCGGCGATTGGGCTGGCAGTTCTCTCGCCAGCCGCGTCCGCGCAGTTTGATGATGTGTCTCCTCTCTTCGAGGTCGATCCGATTTTTCAGGATGGCCTGATTGGCTTCAGGACTCTCAGTGATCGCCGCTTCAGCCTGAAACGACGTGGCAATCAGACGCTTTTTCGCTTCGAAGGTCAGAATGAAGTCTGGGCGCTTCGGTCTGTGCCGGGGCCGCGCGGCGACGAATTTCTCAAAATTGATACAGGCCGCGTCTTTATTCGCCTGACGGATCTTGGCGGCGTCATTCTGTATGGCGCTGAACACCCTCAGGGCGAGCCCGCAGATCCTGTCGAAGCCGCACTGCCGATCAATGATCCGGTCCGTGAAGACGGCTTTCAGGAAAGCCTGACCACTTATCTTTCTTTTCGTATCGGAAAGCCTGTCAGCCTTCTGATTCAGAGCANNGAAGATNACAANATGGCCTGGTATCAGGATGCCGCGCGCATCACCGCTGAGGGTATGGTCCGGGCACAGAAAGAGTCGGTCGAAGCTGTTGAAGAGGTCCTCATTCGCCGCGGACCAAAGCCTGACCTTGAGCTGAAAGACGGTCGGCTGACGGTCTTTGTAAATCCCGACAAGGGTTATGCCGGACGCCCATCCTCAGACCGCGTGATCTTATTTCTGAAGAACTGGCTGACCAGCTAGGCGGCGTGTTCAGCCACACGCCGGCGATAAGCCGCCATCAGCGCCTCTGAATTCTTTCCAAAATCATAGAGCTTTGACCAGGTGAAGAAGCCTGAATCATGTCCATCGTCAAAGACGATGCGGATAGCATACTGTCCGACAGGTTCAGCACGCTCGACACCGATATCGGCTTTGCCGGTCACAGGTGGCGGACGCTGCCCACCATGCCCCTGAACCTCTGCCGATGGGCTTTCCACGCGCAGAAGCTCGAATGGAATATCGAAGGTTTCGTCATTATCGAACTCTGCTCGCAGCACCTTATCGGCCTTGCGGAAGCGGAGCTTGATCGGATGTGGTGTCATTCTGCCTCTTCGGACGGATCCAGTTCCCGCGCTTCGTCAGCAAGCATAATCGGCACGCCGTCCCGGATGGGATAAGCCAGCCCGGCTTTTTTGGAAATCAACTCGCCAGCTTCAGGATCATAGACCAGCGGCCCACGACTCACGGGGCAAACCAGCACCTCCAGCAGCTTGGGNTCCAGGCCCCCGCCTTTTAGTTCATCCATGTTTTGCCCTCTCCCCCATTCGAGGTCATTCTGAACAATGCTATCAGACAATCGGCGCGCGCGTGCAAGTCCGTCGCCTCTAAAAGCGCTTGTTTCTCAACCGAGGAGAATGGGCAGCCTGAACTGAGGGCATTGATGAGCGATTCCATGGGCACGCCGTCGACAGAATCCCAATCCGCCCGAAGATTGTTGCGCGCCAGATAGGCTTCGAGCTCTTCNAGAATGTTCTGCCGGTCTGGCAGGCCCAACTCTTCCGGCTCCATGAGATCGTGAATGAACGGGTCCCAATTTGCGCGCACCTCACGATAAGGACGGTCAAATGGAAGCTCTTCGGCAATTTCAAACCGGCAAATGCCTTCAAGGCTGATCAAATAACGCCCGTCATCTGTTTCAGAATAATGGACGACCCGGCCCAGCGTNCCGACNTCNGCNAGCTCCGGATGGGCCTTGTCTCGATTNGTCGGCTGAACCATGCCGATGAAACCGCNGCCAGCCATCACATCNTCGATCATGTTCAGATAGCGNGGCTCAAAAATGTTGAGCGGNAAAATGCCTCTNGGAAACAGCACAGCCTGACTGAGCGGGAAAACAGGAAAGGTTTCCGGCAGATCGGTTGGTTCTGTNTACGCGCCCTGAGACATTCTTACCTTTCAAATCCTNGCAGACCTCAAACTGATCTGAACGTCCGCAAAGTCCAGAGNCCGAATGCTTCGTCTANGNAAACAGAAGAGACGANAGCCTGCGGCGACCTTTTTTNGAGACCTCTGCCTTCGGACCAGCCGCTTCAAACAGCTTCAGCAGAAGCTGGCGTGCAGCGCCGTCATTCCACTCACGATCCGCTTCCAGAATATGGAACAGCGTGTCTGAAGCCTNCTCTTGCTGACCAGCGGCAATCTCGGCTTCGGCNAGNTCATACCAGGCCTGATAATTTTCGGGCTCAGCCTGCGCCTTCGCACGAAGGTCTGCCAGNTCATCGCTGTCCGTGTCGGTTGCCGTCAGNTCAAGTGCGGTGAGCACACCTTTGACGTCCGGGTGAGAGCGCTGATCTTCCGGTACCATGTCGAGCGCCTGACGCGCACGATCAAAGTCATTGTTCGCAAGATAGCAACGGGCAAGGCCAGCAATTGCCGGAATGTTCTCCGGNTCCTGTTGGATAACGGCCGAATAGAGCTGAGCCGCACCGGCAATGTCATTTGCCTGAAACAGCTCACCAGCCTGGTCGATCGCTTCCTGCAATTGTTGCGCGCCGGATGTACCCGACAGAAGCTTGTCGACGAATTGTTTGATCTGAGGTTCTGGCTGCGCGCCCATAAAGGCGTCGACCGGGCGACCATCAACAAAGCCGAACACGGCAGGGATGGACCGCACGCCGAGCTGGCCGGCAATGCCCTGGTTCTCATCCATATTNATTTTAACNAGCTTCACTTTGCCGCCGGAGTTCTGAACCACGCGCTCAAGAACGGGCGTCAACTGCTTGCAGGGTCCGCACCAGGGCGCCCAGAAATCAACGATGACTGCCGCGTCCTTCGACGCCTCAATGACGTCTTCCATGAAAGTCTGGTCAGACCCATCCTTGATGACATCTGCTTGGTTGTTTCCAGACATAAGATCCATGATGCACTCCGTTTGGCTTTTTCAGCCCAATTCTGTTCTCTGGCTAAATGGGTAGGCTCAGTTCAAACGCAAGCCAANAGGNCTGTGGCCATGCGATTTCATACGTCGAGTTCGGTGAAGTCGATCACCTCACAGCTGTGTCCTGTCGCCGCAACAAAACGATCAAAATCGGCTCTGCTGATGGCTGTCGTCATATCATTGCGGAGGGGGTGGAAGTTGAGCGGGTCGCAATCGCTGAGCCCCTTCTCCAGAATGAACCTGACCGGCTGCGAACTTGGATTTGCNAGCGCAAAGGCTGTAACTGACCCGGGCGTGACCCCAAGATGACGCTCCATCAGCTCTGGCGCTCCAAAAGAGAGGCGCCCCGTCCCGATCACCTTGTGAAGCTTGTTAAGTTTCAGCTTCGCTTCCGCATGCGCGGAAATCAGCACCAGCTGACCTGCCTTGTCGGACATGAACAGGTTCTTGGAATGGCCACCCGGCATGCTGGCCTTGAGCTCGCGCCCCTCTTCCACGGTAAATGTGGGCGCATGCTGATANGTGCGGACAGGGATATCCAGCTGATCGAACAGCCTGAACAGGTCATCCGGGGTCATCGCCATGTTGCGCGCTTGCCTCTTGCTGTCTGATAAGGTGAAACAGGTGTCAGAGTTGTCTCGCAAAATCAGAGGTCTTCATGCAACTGGATTGTTACCGGATCTATTCTGTCGCGCCACAAATCGTGCCCGGCCGGTCCCGTCGCGAATGGATGGATGCCTTCACCGACCGGCATCCCTATCGCTGCCTGCCTTTGACGATGGCCAACTCGACAGGCTGGGAAATTCTTTGTCCGATTGATATCGAGATTGAATGGAATGGTGGTGAACTCGCTGAAGCGATCCAGTTTCGAAGCTCTGCCAGTGAGGCGGAAATCGCCTCCTTTGCTGGCAGTCATTTCCGCCGCGGTATTGTCACCTTCCATACAGGCCACCTCTTCCGCACACCGCCTGGCTGGGCGGTCTGGTGCAATGGCGCACCAAACTGGCCGAAGGACGGCATCTATCCCCTTTCAGGCCTGATTGAGACAGACTGGCTCCCCTTCCCCTTCACGATGAACTGGCAGATGACGCGTCCGGGAAAAGTGCGATTCGAGAAGGACGAACCTTTCTGCTTCATTACGCTCGTCGAACACGACAAGCTCGAGACCGTTCAGCCACAGCTGCGCATGCTGGATGACGACGAGAAGCTCAAAGAAGAATTTAAGGCCTGGAAAGTCAGCCGCACGGATTTCAATCGCAGACTGGAAGATCAGGAAGCCGAAGCCATGCGCACACGCTGGCAGCGGCATTATATGCGCGGCGAATCTGCAACGGGCTCAGCAGCTGACGCGCACAAGACAAAGCGAAGGCTCCCTCATCCTGTCGAGGCCAAAAAAGGCGAATGAGGCTCGGCTGGCTCTGTCTCACTCTGGCGGTCAGTCTGACCGCCTGCGCTCCGTCGCTGACANATCAGTGGACCAAAGGTGAGACCGGCACAGTCGTTCGTATTATTGATGGCGATACGTTGGTGCTCAATGGTGGCCAGGTTGTGCGCCTTGTCAGTATCGAGGCACCGCGCACCGCTTCGCGTGACCGGCCTGAAGACCCGTATGGCGAGCAATCGCGAGAGCTCCTGACGCAGCTGGCGCTGGGACGGGAGGTCCAGCTTCACTATCCAGGGCTCACGGAAGATCGATACGAACGGGCGCTGGCTCAGGTGACCCTGAAAACCGAAAGCGGTGAGATGATCTGGCTCAACGAGGAGATGGTCGCGAGAGGTGGCGCCTGGGTCCGTATTTTTCCGGATACGGGCGCTGGAAGCCGAGGCCTATGGGAGGCAGAAACGACGGCAAGGCAGGTCAGAACAGGCGTCTGGGCAACCCTGGATCCCAGTGATACCGATACAGTCCGCACTGCGGAGGGCGCATTCCATCTANTTATCGCCCAACTCTCAGACGCNACTTTCGATGANGAACAGCGCGAGTGTCGCTATAGACTTGGAGATACAGGCGTCACAGCCAGCTATGACAGCCCCACCGGAGAGTGCCAGACTTTTGACGATGAACCACGGGAATTGCGGGGCTGGGCGCGCAACGGGATGATCTATCTGAACTCGCCAGACAANATCAGACCCGTCTTCAATGCCCNGGCTAAGATCAGCCCGGAATAATCCCGGCGTCTGCTGGATCGCCGNCGATATTTANGATCGCTTTTCTTAGCTTTCCGAGCGCAGCATGCTCAATCTGACGTACACGCTCCTTGGAAATGCCAAGCTTGATACCGAGCTGTTCGAGTGTCGTGGTCTCTTCTGAGAGGCGACGCGCGCAGATAATCTGACGCTCCCGGTCGTTTAATGTCTCAAGTGCTTTAGAAATCCAGACTTTGCGCTGCGCGCCGTCATGCTGATCCATATAGCTTTCTTCGGGCGTAGCAGACTCGTCTGTAATTAGATCCTGAAACTGCGTGTCTGTGGCATCACCAACAGGCGCATTGAGCGACCGGTCGGATGCAGACAGTCGTGATGCCATTCGGTCCACATCACGCTCAGGGACACCAAGTTCCTTTGAAATCCAGGCGCGATTTTCACATGTCATGGACGCTTCGCCCATATCATTGATCTTGGCGCGCAGGCGGCGGAGATTGAAGAAAAGGGATTTCTGAGCAGATGTCGTACCGGTTCTGACGATTGACCAGTTTCTCAGAACGAAATCCTGAATACAGGANCGAATCCACCAGGACGCATAAGTTGAAAAGCGAACTTCACGTTCTGGATCAAACCGGGAGGCGGCTTGCATGAGGCCGATATTACCTTCCTGAATGAGATCATTCAGCGGCAGACCGTAATTACGGAAGCGATTTGCCATGGAAATGACGAGCCGGACATAAGCCGAGGTCAGTTCGTGGAGAGCAGCTTCATCGCCCTCATCCCGCCATCGCAAAGCGAGAGAGCGTTCGTGATCCGGTTCCAGCAACGGCGCCTGCATGGCTGTCTTGACGAAATTCCGATCCGCCGAAGGATTGGACTGGTCTGATACTGCCATCTGTATCTCCTAACCTTATGGTAAGNGATACGCAGCCGGTTTGGTTCCGGATCACATAAACTTATTTGAATTAGGCCGCTTTTTTCGAAAGTGAAACGGTCAGCTTCTCAAGTGCTGCAGAACGGTCGATATTTTCAACAGCTGCAAGCTCGCGNGCCATGCGGTCCAGAGCNGATTCATAGAGCTGACGCTCAGAATAAGACTGCTCAGGCTGATCTTCTGCGCGGTGCAGATCACGAACCACTTCAGCAATAGAAATCAGATCACCAGAATTGATCTTTGCTTCGTATTCCTGAGCACGGCGGCTCCACATTGTNCGCTTGATNCGTGCACGNCCACCAAGGGTCCGCAGNGCNTCATCAACGAGCTTGGTGCCAGCAAGAGCGCGCATGCCGGATTCAACGGCGCGCGATGTTGGCACACGCAGGATCATTTTGTCCTGCTCGAAAGAAACGACGTAAACTTCAAAATCGATACCGGCGACGGATTCTTTTTCTACGCCGGTGATAGTCCCCACCCCATGCGCCGGATATACGACGTGTTGCCCAACTTCAAACGCTGCTTTTTTGTCCTGAGCACGTTTTGCCATGTTTGTTATACCTCTTAACGCAACCATTCGACGCCAAATAAATCTGCTCCTCAATTCTGAAAAATTGAGGGTTAACGACTTTTACCTTTCGTTAAGATTTATTGGCGTGGGGTCGCTGTATAACACATTCGGAAGCAAAAGAACAGATCATATGAACACTTTCATCTGATCCTGTTCTGTCACTACCGAATAGTCGGCTCTCGGTCAGTTTCCACTTCCGGGCTTTTCAGAAAAGTACTTTTCGAACTTGCCCTTTTCTTCCGCGTACTTGTCGCGGTCTTCAGGGGGCGTTCCCATTACAGTGATGTTCGGCCAGATCTCTGCATATTGCGAGTTGATCTTCAGCCACTTCCCATCCGGCTCATCTTCCGTATCCGGAACAATNGCTTCTACGGGACATTCCGGCTCNCATACGCCGCAATCAATGCACTCGTCTGGATGGATTACGAGGAAGTTCTCACCTTCGTAGAAACAATCCACCGGGCACACTTCGACACAGTCCATGTATTTGCAGCGAATACAGGCATCGGTGACGATATATGTCATGTTCAGATCAACTCCGGATACTTGAAGGCCCCGAGATGTGGGGAACAGACGGGAAAGTCAATTAGCTAGGCTAAAGACTGCTGTTCGGCGCGCTTGCGCGCCTCTGCCCGATCACGGTCTTCGATGTGCAAAAGTGACGCCACGTGACGTACGAAAGCATCCTCGAACGGGCACTTTTCGCCATCTGCCATAGAGACGTAATAAAGACCCTCGATGAACTGAATACGCTGGTCGAGCGGAAGATCCTTTACGAGATTTGTATACTGATGCGCCCCCGTCGCCTCTTCTGCGAGGTCTTCGGCTTCGCTCAACATCCCGCTGGCTTCTTCTGTCTCGATGCCAAATGTCTTTTTCAGGACTTCAATAATCCGCTCGCTTTCAATGTCGGCATAAATGCCGTCTGTCAGCGCGGTCTCTACCAGNAGTGCGGCTGCGGCAATCTTCGGATCATCTGTCCGGCCCGCATCAATCGCAGCCTCTTCACTTTCACCTCCGAAGAGGGATTTCANCCAATTAAGCACGTATCCATTATCCTTTTACCCCGCCTCAGGGCGATGCCTGAACGTACAGGGTCGTCTCGACTATTCAAGAGCCGCGTCGGTATTGCCGCGCCTGAGACAACACCTTTGCCGCCCAGACCTCTTACTCAGACAGAAATCAGACATATCTGAAGCAAAAGACAATACCTCACCAATGGTGATACGCATGACCGATCAAACAAACACTTCGACACTTCTCTGCCATGCCTGCGGNGCGCTCAACCGGGTCCCCAAAGGCCGCCAGCTCAGTCAGGGAAAGTGCGGCAAATGCGGGTCAGCGCTCGCGACCGAGACGCCTGTCGATATTACGGGCCAACAGTTCGAACGCCTGACGGCAAAAGATACTGGCGCATATGTTGTGGATGTCTGGGCGCCATGGTGCGGGCCCTGCAAAATGATGGCGCCGTCTTACACCCAGCTTGCTGGCCAGCTGAAGGATGATGTCCGCCTTTTTAAACTGAACTCAGACGACCATCAGGAAGCAGCCGCAAGGCTTGGTCTGCGCGGCGTGCCAACGCTGATCGCTTTTAATGAAGGTCGTCAGACCGCACATCAGGCCGGCGCGCAAACCGGACCACAACTGTCCAATTGGGTCAGAAAGGCCGTTGGAATCTGAGCCGCCCCNCCTTTTATGGTCAGTCGGTTTCTAAAATTTCATAGTGNGNNTGCGCTTCAGGGGCCGGTCCACGCCGCTCGGGCAAGGCGACCACACGAAGCGTGATCACGTCTTTGCCTTTGCGGAAGCTCAGAACATCACCCGAGCAGACAGTCACACCGGGCTTAGTTACTTTCCGGACCATGCCCGTTCGATCGATACGAACGCCTTTTTTGGAAATGGCTTCGGCGGCGTCGCTTCGCATTTTGAAAAAACGGGCACGCCACAACCAGATATCAAGGCGCTGTTCGGCCTCGCTCAATCCTTTTTCTCCGCCTCCGTCTCCGAGGCAGGCGTTTCGTGCGGCTTTACGTCCGCTTTGTCGCCTTCCGGCGGCTTTTGGGCTTCGCTGGTTGAGCTTTGCCCGGTTCCTTGCCCTTCAGAAGGCGTCGCCACCCCTTCAGTGCCTGGAACCTCTGCTTCCACCGGAGACTGCGCTGTTTCTTCTGTAGCATTCTTTGACTCTGGGGCCGCAGCATCTGCTTTTGAAGGCTTGTTTTTCTTCTTTTTCGGCTTTTTGGCCTTCGGCGGTGGCGCGGGNGGCAGGAGCGAAGCGAGGGCCGCAAACGGGTTATCCGGGTCCTGCTTACGAGCTTCGGCACGCGCGGCTGCGCGCTCTTTCGCCTGACCCCGATCATCGCGCCTTGGCGGNCGATTNCCGCCTTTNCCTTCAGCNGCNCNGCCACGCCCTTGCGGACGCTGCCCTCTGTTCTGGCCTTCTGGGCGCTCGCCAGGCGGTCCGCGGCGCGGACGACGATCTGGTCGGCCTTCAGGGCGCGCCCGGGCCTTGAAGCGCCAGCTTTTCACGGCGCCGGTTTCAGCGTCATGTTCTGCAGGCGTCAGGCCATATGCTTTCAGCACCTCGATAAACGCATCACCCGGACAGGATACCACGGATGCGAGATCGGCTGAGATTTCAAAATTGTTCTTGCCAGCCTCTTTGCGGCGCTTGTCGATTTCCCATGCCAGACGCTCTGCAAGGTCTGCGCGGATCGCACGCGGACCAAAACGCAGATACCCCTGCGCCTGCAGCGCCGTATCGGTCCAGCCGTCTTCAATAGGAAAACTGCCGGCACCGGTCGGCGCAATCATGGTGTCTGTATTATGGAACACTGAAAACAGACGCGCGATCAGAGCCTGTGGCGCAGGTTTGGTCGTTTCCGGAGCATAGGCCGCTACGCGCCCTGCCCGCACGCCCCATCCTTTCAGAGCTTCGCGCTCTTCTGCGGTGAGACGAATAGGTGGTTCGTCCGTACGCAGATCAACAGCTGATCCAGCCTCCAGAACACGATAGGCCAGCCCACGCGCCACGCCTGGAAGTTCGGCCTCATTCAGCTGCTTCATCAGCGCAGTAAGTGCTGGCAAAAGCTTCTGGGCATGCTCATGCACCCATGTTTCAGCGCGCTCACGCGCACGCTCTCGCTCCTCGGCAGCTGCATCTTCCGCACCGATGAGTTCAGCGCGCGGCGTCAGCCAGGATGCGCCCTTAACGAGGCGGGCAACAGGCTGCTCATTATAAAGCACCTGGCCATAATCATTCAGAGAGAAAGCATGGTTGTGAGACGTGCCGATATCGGCAAGCCGTTTGGAAATGATTGGCTTTAACGCCATCAGCGCCGCACTGCGCACGGCTTTTCCCTCAACTGTATTTGCTTGAGTCACAGGACGGAAGACAAGGCCTTCCAACTGGCCCACAACGTGACCTTCCACTGTGATCTCACCATTGTCGCCAAATCCGGCTTCCATTGCTTCCTCTCGGCTGAGCCCGCGCATAAGAGCGGTGGTTCTCTTGTCTACGAAGCGAAGAGTCAAACGTTCATGCAGGGCATCGGAGAGTAAATCTTCAATTTCCCGCGTTTGCCCTCGCCAGCTTTCCGCATTTTCGACCCAATCCGACCGGTTGGCGGCATAGGTCCAAGTGCGAATTGCTGCAAGTCGCGTCTGTAACACATCAATATCGCCTTCCGTAGATCGAAGACGTGAAAGAGCCGTTTCCATCCACTCGCAAGACAGTCTGGCATCCGGATCGGCAAGCTGGGTCCAGAGCGTCTGAACAACGCGCATATGACCTTCAACGCCCGTACGGCGAAAGTCTGGAAGACAGCACAGATCCCAGAGCCGCTTCACTCGCGCGCCGGTATCGGTTTGCGCGGTCACTTCAGGGTCCATGGCAAGGCGGCGCAGCGTGGCTTCATCGAGCGCGTCTGGCGTCTGGCGCAGGATTGGATCGGGACTCGGACGTGTCAGAGATTTCAGCAGATGATCGATAGTGCGATAGCTGAGATCATAATTGCGCCAGCGGATTTGCTGAACCGGCTCGAAATTATGCGTTTCGATCCGATGGATGGTCTCTTCTTCAAAGGGNGGNCAATCNCCCGTTTCNCCGAACGTCCCATCGGTGCGGAAGCGNCCNGCNCGCCCGGCAATCTGNCCNGCCTCGGCCGCNGTCAGCTGNCGCCTGCGNCGNCCATCNAANTTTGACCGGCTGGCAAAGGCNATNTGTTCNACATCNAGGTTCAGNCCCATGCCGATCGCATCGGTCGCCACCAGGTAATCCACCTCACCGGACTGATAGAGGTCGACCTGCGCATTGCGCGTGCGCGGGCTCAGCGCGCCCATCACGACGGCTGCGCCGCCGCGCTGGCGCTTTAAGAGCTCGGCGATGGCGTAAACTTCGTCGGCTGAAAAGGCGACAATCGCCGCCCGTTTCGGCAACTTCGTCGCCTTCATCGGCCCGACATAGGTCAGATCCGAGAACCGCTCGCGCCGGTTGGTATCGACATCCAGACCCAGAGAAATCAGCACATTCCGCATGGGTTCAGAGCCCAGCAGCAGGGTCTCATGCGTTCCGCGAGCATGAAGAATACGATGTGTGAAAACGTGCCCGCGGTCCGGATCCATTGAGAGCTGGATCTCATCAATCGCCAGGAAGTCCACTTCACGCGACAGCGGCATGGCCTCAACGGTACAGATGAAATACCGCGCTGATTGCGGCCAGATGCGCTCCTCGCCCGTAACGAGCGCAACTGCCGCCTCGCCCTTCTGAGCGACAACCTTGTCATAGATTTCCCGGGCCAGAAGACGCAAAGGAAGCCCGATCATGCCCGACCGGTAAGCCAGCATTCGTTCCAGAGCATAGTGGGTTTTACCCGTATTGGTTGGCCCGAGTACGGCCACGAGTTTGCTCATAAAGCAGACGATTCCCAAGGGTCGATTTCTTCTGCCCTAGCTGCATGCCCCGAGATGAGCAAGCCTGATTGGCAGGTTTAGCCTTTACAAGTGTGCTGCAATCGAACTCACTTGGCGCAAACCAAGGGGTTCGACATGTCGATGAAAATTCGAAGCCTGATTGCTGCTTTTGCGATCAGCACACTCTCCACCACAGCCATCGCGCAAGACGCCACCACGGAAGAGCCTGCAGGCCCACCCGCGGGCGAGCCCGCTGTCTTCACCTCTGAAGATAGTGTTCGCATCAATGGCCAGACGATCAATTATGACGTGACCGCGAAGGAAACCTATTTCTTCAACGAAAAGGATGCACCGGACGCCTCAATCTTCTCATTTACCTATCTGAAGAAAGGCGTCGCTGATCCCACCACGCGTCCGGTCATGTTCGTCTTCAATGGCGGACCGGGTTCAGCATCACTCTGGCTCCACATGGGCGTGATTGGACCAAAGATCGTCGACGTCGCGACCGACGGCCCACAGGACGACGGCGCGCCGCCCTACCCGATCATCGACAATCCACATTCCATGCTGGATGTCGCGGACCTCGTCTTCATCGACCCAATCGGCACTGGCTATTCACGCGTTCTGGAAGATGGCGACGCAGCAGACCATTGGGGCGTTGAGGAAGATGCGCAGTCAGTTGGCAATTTCATCCGCCGCTGGCTCACCGAGAATAAGCGTTGGGGCAGCCCGAAATATATTGCTGGCGAAAGCTATGGCACAACGCGTGCCGCCGCGCTCGCAGAGGAACTGAACTCAGGCTATAATGATGTCGCGCTGAACGGGATTCTGCTGATCTCCGCCATTCTCGACTTCGATACCTTCCTCGAACAGGTCGGCCTCTTCCCGACCCACGCCGCGATTGGCTGGTATCATAACAAGGTCGACCGTTCCGCCTGGAACAACGACTTTGACGCCTTTCAGGCCGAAGCCCGCACCTTCGCGACAGACACACTCGCGCCAGCGCTCCTGAAAGGTCAGGGCCTCCCAGCCGAGGAAAAGTCCGCCGTGATCAGTCGCTATTCGGATTTCACCGGCCTGTCAGAAGACTATCTCAACCGCGCCAATATGAGCGTTGATGTCGGCCGCTTCATGAAAGAACTCCTGCGCGATCAGGGGCTATCTGTCGGACGTTATGATGGTCGTTATACTGGCGTTGAAGAAGAAGGCGTGGGCGAATACACTTGGGACGACCCGTCCGGCTACGCCATGGACTCAGCCTTTACCGGCGCCATGAACGATTACATGACGCGTTTCCTGAACATCGACATTCCGCGCCCCTATGAGGTTCTGTCATTTGGCCCAGGCTCGAAATGGAAAAGTGTGTCTGGCGGTGGTTCAGGCGGCCCGGGCTTTACCAATGTCGTGCCGGGTCTGGGCGAAGCCATGCGCCAGAACAAGGATCTGAGAGTTCTTCTGGCCGGTGGCTGGTTTGACCAGGCAACACCGCTATTCTCCGCGGAACTCAGCCTGCAGGCCTACGGCGTGCCTCAGGATCGCATTGTGAAAGCATACTATGATGCCGGTCACATGATGTATCTCGAACGCTCCGAGCTCGAAAAGCTCAGCGAAGATATGCACGACTTCGTCGCACAATAGACTTAAAAAATGGGGCGCCAATTGGCGCCCCTTCTCGTTCATACACCCACGAGAATTCTGTTTAGTCTGTCATCTGCGCTTTACAGGCATCATACATTGCGTCGCGTTCTTCGGAGTCGGCCTCCAACAGGGACATAAGCTCTTCTACAGTTGCTTTTGGCGAACCCTCATAATGAGCCACCACAGTCTTTGCATCAGCCAGCTTTGTTTCGGCTTCGCGCATGTCTTTTAGGGACTGTTGTGCTTCCGCGGCAGACTGAACCGTGGCGTTGTAAGCGTTAATGCTGACAAGGGCGTCCATGCTGTCGCGCATACTGATGGNGACNGNCAGGCATTTGCCNGNCGAAATCGGTGGNGGCGGAGGCGTTTCGCACTTCTGCCCAAGCCCGGTGAGATANGTNGTGATCGCNTCNCGGTCAGAGCTCTTGGCNGCCATATTGCCCATGATTTCTGAGCTCTTCGCCTCTGAGGCTGCNTTGATTGCCTCATCAGAAGCGCCNGCGGTTGTCTCAAGGAAGGTTTNCCAGCCCGCGCGGGANGCGATCATTTCTGGCGTTTCTCCATAGGCCTGTTGCAATACGCCNATNAANGCCAGGCATTCCACGCCGTCGTCATATGTTGCAGCATTCGCCGTCGTCGATGCCAACGCCGTCATGACGAACAATAGTCCCGTTGAAAATCGTTTCATGCGTAACACCCCGTTGAGCCCGTNANCTTACGCCAGTCCGGAAAAGCTCATATCCCCCGTTCAGGGGGCGTTCGCGCATACAAAAAAGCCGGATCACATGACCCGGCTCTTTCAGAATTGACGATTAAGGTGTGCTAGCCAGCGATCACTGAGATGGCTTTGATATTCACGAACTCTTTCATGCCAAAGCCGCCATGNTCNCGGCCAAAGCCGGAATTCTTCACGCCGCCAAACGGCATGTTTGGTGTCGCGAGACCAAAGCCATTGATGAAGACCATGCCCGTATCGAAATGCTGCATGGCCATCTCCTTGGCNCGCTCGACATCCTTGGAGAAAATGCCNCCGCCAAGGCCAAATCGGCTGTCATTGGCAATACGCATGGCATCTTCATCATCGCTGGCGCGAATGACAGACGCCACTGGGCCGAACAGCTCATCATCATAAGCGGGCTGACCGGGCTCGACATCCGTCAGAACGGTTGCCGGATAGAAATAACCGTCGCCGTCTGGCATCTCACCGCCGCACATGACCTTGGCGCCTTTTGACTTACTTTTAACGACCTGATCGTGAAGCGTTTCACGCAAATCCTTGCGCGCCATAGGTCCGAGATCTGCATCATCAGACATGGGGTCGCCGGTCTTGATGCCTTTCATGGCCTCAACAAACTTTGGCACGAACTGGTCATACACAGAATCGACGACGACAAAGCGTTTCGCGGCTACGCAGGTCTCGCCATTATTGTAAATCCGGCCCTGAACACAGGTTTTAACGGCTCGCTCAATGTCAGCATCAGACAGAACGAGATAAGCATCATTTGAGCCAAGCTCGAGCACAGTTTTCTTCAGCGCCTTGCCTGCTTTCTCACCAATGATGCGGCCCGCTTCCGCNCTGCCCGTGAGGGTCACGCCACGCACTTTGTCATGCTCAATCACTTTGTCGGATTGATCGTGAGAGATACGAAGGGCGGTAAACAGGTTCTTTGGCAGACCTGCTTCTGCGTAGATCTTTTCAAGAAGGAGGCCGGAACCGGTAACGTTTTCAGCATGCTTCAGGAGCACGCCATTTCCGGCCATCAGGTTGGCAATGGAATAGCGAACGACCTGATAGGTCGGAAAATTCCATGGCTGAATGCCGTAAATCACGCCAATCGGGGAATAGGCCACAACGCCCTCTTTCCCGTTCATGATGTCGCGTGTTTCAGGCTTCAGTTCTTCGGGGCCNTTCTTTGCNGTGTATTTNATTATGCCCATGCAAAGATCGATNTCCTGCTCGGCCTGAGAATAGAGCTTGCCCATCTCCTCAACCATGAGGGTGCTGAGCTCCTTCTTATACTCGCCGAGCTTGTCTGCGATCTTGCCGATCACCTCAGCGCGCTCGGAAAGCGGCTTCAGCCTCCATTCGCTGAAAGCCTTCTGGCAAGCGTCAATGGCGCTGTTCATCTCACCATCCGTCATCATCTCATAGGATTTCAGCGGCGCGCCTGTGGTCGGATTAAATGTCTGAAGTTGTTTGCTCATAATATGTGCCTCTTTCGGTCTCTGAAGGCCTAACGGAAAGCGCGGCACTCGCGTTCCAACGTCCGGCTCTCGCTCCGAAAACTTCCTCAGCCATTGAACCGGTCCGGTCTCCAGTCTACCTGTGAATCGGACGCGAATTCAGCCAGAGGGAGACCGCCACATGGTCACGAAGACTGTCGAATATTCAGACAATGAACTCACCTATGAGGGCTATCTGGCCCTGCCCGGTGACGCATCGCCAATCGGCCTTGTTGTTGTCGGCCATGCCTGGGCCGGTCCCGGAGACCATGAACGGGAAGTCTGCGACCGACTCGCCGGCATNGGCTATGCCGCTTTCGGATACGACATTTATGGCAAGGGCAATCGCGGCACGACGATTGAAGAAAATCAGGCGCTGATGAACCCGCTCGTCGAGGATCGCGCCAGGCTTCAGTCACGATTGGCCACGTCCATTGCGACCGCACAAAAAGAAACGGGCATTGGCAAAGAGAAGACAGTTGGCATCGGCTACTGTTTTGGCGGCCTGTGTGCCCTCGACGAAGCGCGCGCCGGTCTGGACGTCGCTGCCGTTACCAGCTTCCATGGCCTCTTCATGCCGGCTGACAATCTACCAGACGATAAGAAAATTGAGGCAAAAGTCCTGATCCTTCACGGCTATGACGACCCCATGGCCGAGCCNGACTCCATGAAAGGCGTGATGGATGAGATGACGAAGAAAGAGGCTGACTGGCAGCTTCAGGCATTCGGTCAGACCAAGCACGCCTTCACAAACAAGGGCGCCAATAATCAGGACCTTGGTACAGTTTACAATGCCAGCTCCGACGCCCGTTCGTGGAGCACCTTTGTGAATTTCCTCAAAGAAGTGCTCGGCTAAGCTGACGCGCCACAGACAACAAAAGGCGCCCACAGGGGCGCCTTTTTCATGTCCGGTCCGGGGCGTCCCGCCAGACAATATAGGAATAAACCACGGTGANGATGGCCGTCGCAAGCAGAAGCGGCACCACCACCATCTGAAGCCAGATTTGTTGAGCAAAAATGGCAAACGGCAGACCCATNACCCCACTGAGAACAAACAGCTTGCTGCCAAGCCGATGCGTCTTTTCCCAGGCATAATCGCTCGACAGCGTCCATGGCGTCCGAATACCCACAAAAAAGTTGGACCGTGTCTTCGGAAGAAGATTCCCGATGGCGATCATGAATATGCAAACACTGGCTATGATAAACCGGCCCATAAACGTGCTGCTATCGTCTTCAACACGCGTGATCATGGACCATGCAATCAGNCCNGTAATTGCAACAATCAGGAGGTTCGATCCGATCCAGGCCGTCAGATAAACCTTGGCGCTCTTGATCATGTTTTCCGCCCTGGGCGCGAGCACAGGAACGGCCATCATTATGATGTTCGTTACGAGNGCAATCCCCACCGGCAAGGCCAGAATGGCCATGGCTTTGAGAAAGCCCGCATAGTCATCCGCCTGCCCCTGCGCATTCCAGTGGATAGGAATACTTTCACCGCGCGGCAGACTGAACCATGCATAAGCCAGGATCGCCAGCATCCCNGCGACACANACNCCTGACCAGATCATTCCTGTCCGAACTATATGTTTCATTAGGCCTCACCCTCCTGTTCTTCAGCACCGGGATGGCGTCCGATCAGGTCGAACAAACCAAGCGCCACTTCTTCGAGAACGCTCGCATTCAGCCGATAGACGATGCTCGTGCCCTGTCTGTCCGAAGACACCAGGTCAGCCTCCTTAAGAACCTTGAGATGGCTGGTGACCGTCGGCCAGCTNACGTCAAAAGCATCAGCGAAGTCGCCTGACGTCATNGGGCCATTCTTCAGNCGGTTCAGAATTTCGCGTCGCATCGGGTGCGACAGGGCTTTGAATGCAGAACTCATAGCCTTTAATTAGTTTTTTATCTAATTAGAGTCAAGGCGAATAATATTTAGAAAGTCCAGCCAGACACAAAGGAGCCGGACCATTGCTGGTCCGGCTCCTCAATCAGTCGCAGGGAAGGGTGCGCTAAGCAGCGACTGATTTTCGTTGTCCGTCGTGCTTGCCTTCGCAAAGCTCTTCGACGATCTTTGCGTTGAAGTCGTCCAGGTCATCCGGATTGCGGGACGTGACCAGACCTTTGTCCACGACAACAGACTCATCGCTTACAATGCCTCCAGCATTTTTCAGGTCCTGCTGGATGGCTGAATAACCCGTCAGCTTACGGCCATTGACGAGGTTAGCTGAGATCAGCACCTGAGGCCCGTGACAGATCGAGAAGACTGGCTTCTTCTGCTCGAAGAATGCTGTCGCAAATTCTTTTGCTTTGTCATTTGTGCGCAGCGCGTCCGGGTTAAACAGGCCGCCCGGAATGAGAATCGCATCAAAGTCTTCCGGGTTTGCATTGTCGAGGGTCAGATCAACCTTGAAGTCGTCGCCATGGTCGCGGTGATTATGGCCTTGAATTGTGCCGGCATTGATCGACACAATCTTGGTTGTCGCACCTGCATTCTCCAGAGCCTCTTTTGGCGATGTAAGCTCGACTTGCTCAAATCCGTCAGTTGCGAGAATTGCGACTGTTTTGCCTTCAGCTTTTTTAGACATACTGTGCCTCCTTGGCNTTTGTTGGGATGTGGCAGTTGTCTGCCATTCATGCTCGATCAACGGTCTGAAGAGGTACAGCGTTCCGACATTACCGATAGTTTAGGCAGCTCAGTAAGTGCTTGTCGCATCAAGGGAAACTGACGCGATGGTCGGGTCGCGATCCAGCGCCGGATCGCTGACATTGCGNCGCTCCTGACAGGCACCGATATAGCCAGACCGCCCGGAATTCGGNCCGCCNGCCANNCGGTCGGTATCGAGATCGGCAGGCAGATAGACGTTCAGCTCGCCCAGGCCTTCTTTTCGGCTGGCGGTTTCTTTCATGATGCAGACAGGATTATTGGAGAGGTCCGTCAGGGTGCGGCCAACTTCGCGGGCGTGTTCACGGTGAACCTCATCAAAGAACACCACCTGAATCTCGCGTGGGGTGACCTCGTAACCGCGCGATGGGACTTCCCAGATATGAAAGTTCTCAAGTTCGGGCCGAACTTCCAGAGCGCGTGCGAAAGAACTGATGCCGGTTTCATATGCCTCGCCTCTCAGGCTGATAAAGTCGAGGGCAAGATAACTGTCAGCCTGGGCAGCCAGCGGCGATCCNGTGGCAAGGACAAACATCCCCAAAACGCCCGACGNCAAGCTTCTGAACTTCACCTTCTCTGTCTCCGCATTGTGAGGCGCGGTTGTCACACCTTTCGCTCAAGCAACGACTGAAGACGCAAATCGGCTCCAAACTTTCTGCAAAAGCTGGCAAGCCCCCCATAGCCAGCACGCCCATTTTGGCTTATGTGCGCCGCAACAGACACTCCTCCCGACAAGGCCTATATCCCATGTCCATGCGAAATATCGCAATCATCGCGCACGTCGACCACGGCAAAACAACCCTGGTTGATGAGCTGCTTAAACAGTCCGGCACCTTCCGTGAAAACGAAAAAACCGCCGACCGTATGATGGATTCCAACGACCTCGAGAAAGAACGAGGCATTACCATTCTCGCCAAAGCGACCTCCATTGAATGGAATGGCCATCGCATCAATATCGTCGACACCCCGGGCCACGCTGACTTCGGCGGCGAGGTTGAGCGTATCCTTCACATGGTGGATGGCTGTATCGTTCTCGTCGACGCTGCGGAAGGCCCGATGCCACAAACCAAGTTCGTGGTTCAGAAAGCCCTCAAAGTCGGCCTCCGCCCGATCGTTGCGGTGAACAAGATCGACAAGCCGGAAAGCCGCCCAGACGAAGTCATCAATGAAGTCTTCGACCTGTTCGCAAATCTCGACGCTGATGATGAACAACTCGACTTCCCGATCCTTTACGGGTCAGCCAAGAACGGCTGGATGTCGACCGACTATGAAAAGCCAACAACCGATATGGATGCGCTCTTCCAGCTGGTCATGGACCACGTGCCGGAACCTCGCGTCTCTGAAGGCCCTTTCAAGCTTCTCGCAACGACGATTGCAGCCGACAACTTCCTTGGTCGCATCCTGACAGGTCGCGTCGAAGCGGGCACAGCTAAGCCCAACATGGCCGTGAAAGCTCTGTCTCGCGACGGCAAAGTGGTTGAGCAGGGCCGTATCTCGAAGGTTCTGGCCTTCCGCGGCCTTGAGCGCACAGCCGTTGACGAAGGCGTCGCTGGCGACATCGTCTCAATCGCTGGCCTTACCAAAGCAACAGTTGCTGACACGATCTGCGCGCTCGACGTTGATGAGCCCATGCAGGCTCAGCCAATCGACCCGCCAACCATTGCCATGACCTTCCGCGTCAATGACTCGCCATACGCAGGCACCGAAGGCACCAAGGTCACCTCACGTATGATCTGGGACCGCCTCCTCAAAGAGGCCGAAGGCAATGTCGCGCTGAAAGTCACACGCTCCACCGAAGCCGAGGCCTTTGAGGTCGCTGGCCGGGGCGAGCTTCAGCTGTCTGTTCTGATCGAGACCATGCGCCGCGAAGGCTATGAACTCGGCGTCTCCCGCCCGAAAGTGGTCTTCAAAGAAGACGAAAATGGTGAACGTCTGGAGCCAATTGAGGAAGTCGTCATCGACGTTGATGACGAACATTCCGGTATCGTCGTTCAGAAACTGAATGAGCGCAAAGCCGAAATGCTCGACATGCGCCCTTCAGGCGTTGGACGCACGCGACTGGTCTTCCACGCACCAACACGTGGCCTGATCGGCTATCAGGGCGAGCTTCTGTCTGATACGCGCGGTACGGCCATCATGAACCGCGTTTTCCATGAGTATCAGCCGCACAAAGGCAAGATCACTGGTCGTCACACAGGCGTTCTGATCGCTATGGAAAAAGGCGAAGCTGTCGCCTTCGCGCTCTGGAACCTGGAAGACCGCGGCAAGATCATGATCGAGCCGCAGGAAAAAGTGTATGGCGGCATGATTGTCGGCGAACACAGCCGCGATAACGATCTGGAAGTGAACGTCCTCAAAGGCAAAAAGCTGACGAACGTCCGCGCCTCCGGTACAGACGAAGCCGTTCGCCTCACACCGCCAATGAAGCTCACACTTGAACGGGCGCTCGCCTATATTCAGGACGATGAGCTGGTTGAGGTCACACCGGAAAACATCCGTCTGCGTAAGGTCTATCTCGATCCGAATGATCGCAAACGCATGAAGAAAAAAGCGGACTAAGAATACGTTCCTCCCCAACCTTCTCGGGGATCAACAAAACACCCAGCTTAAAAAAGCCCGGCCATCCGCCGGGCTCTTTTGTATCGGCTATTAGGGCCTTGGTGCTGCACCCCAGGCAATCGCCTGCTTCATTGCGGCTATCGTGGCCTTGGCTGGCTCATCCAGAACATCAACGAACACAGACGGGTACGCCGCATCTTCCCCCTGATAAAGAAACGAGACTTCTGTTTCAGGCGGCAGCGCCAAGAGTTGCTCAATTGCCGCCTGGCTCAAGATGAAATCACTGTCTCCAAAAAAACCGCCTTCTCCGCCAGTACGCTCAAAGTCAAACCGCGTGTCACCTCCGGCGACAATCTGGAACATATTCACACTTCCGCTGAGACGCGCCGTCCAGTCTCCTCGAGGACGTAGCCGTATGCCGCCATTGGTCGCATAGTTCCCTTTGCCAACAAGTCGGATGTACGCCACTGCACCATCAGGGGCGTCATCCGTTCGAACTGATGTAATTGCGGCATTGGACGGCAGGCCGGAGCTGATGTCTTTCTTGTTTCGCCAACGGCCAAAATAGCTGCCGCTACCAAGCTTTTCCGGATCCACGCCCTCATGAGCGTCTTCGCGGCTGATAAAATAAGCTGCGCCCTGCATAATGGCGGCATAGCCTTCGGCGCGGCAGCCTGAGGTTACGTCTGGCACCACAGAATCTCTCAAATTCTCGTAGAGAGGCTTGTACTTTGAGTTTTCGTATTTTGTGTCCGACGCCGCTTTTGCCGCAGTGAGTTCCTCACGGGTCAGCGAAGTGCCGCCTTTGAAGGCTGCGCATGAGGCGATTTCTGGCGGCATCATAGCCGGCGCAGCGATCAGCGCATCCGCCATCACCTTTCCCTGATCAACATTGACCCAGTAATTTTCATTGCCATCACGCGGCAAGCACCCCGATCCGGCCGCCTTTACCTGTTCGATTAAGCCAGCGCGGCTATTCTCAACAGCGTCATGACCATGAGCCTGCTTCAAAACGGTGCTTAACGTTGTTGAAAGATACCTCAGCGCCGCTGCCTGCTCATAATTCAGAACCTCGCACTGCTTATCAACTTCGAGCGTCACAACCGCTGACGTAAAAAGCAGTGCTTGTGGATTTTGCTGTTGCGCAGAGGCTGGAAAGCAACAAAAAACCGGAACAGAAGCCGCAGCAGCCAATACTAAGGATTTCATCTCCACCCCCAACCTTAAATCAAAAAGACTCTTCAATTACAGGGATTTTCAGCGGGCAGACACCCCCGTTTCAGGGGACGCGCGACAACAAAATGCTGGTCATGGACGATGGGTTTGGGAAGCAACCCGGCGTTTGCGGCGCGCTTCGCTCGCCAAACGAGCTGACTTCGGGATCTCAGCGCCATCTTCAAACCAGTTGATCTCAGTATTGTTGTAACAGAAGACCGCCACCCGGAACTGGAAGAACAGAAATCCCAGGCCGAATGTGACCAGTGAGATAATCATCCAGGGTATGGCATGCCGGATCATTTCCCCCAGGGTCAGCGTGCAGTCGAGACTACCGATCTTGCGGCCTTCGGCATCCACGACAAAACTGTGGTCGAGTGTGTCGCGCTGGAAATAATATGGGAAGATAAATAGGACGAGACCGAACGTCAGAGGGCTCAGAATAGCGGTCAGGATCACATCCTTAATCGCGCGATGGAGCGGAAACTCAGACTGAATTCTTGCACCTGGAACAAGGTTCATTGCGGTCGCCTTATAGGATCATCTTTTGCCGGAGAGCTTGGCCTTACGCACACCAGAAATGCAGCGATCAGACCTTATCAGGAACCACTTCCGCGTCTGAACTACCCTCAACATCCGGGCTCTCAGGCCAGAAACGCTGCTTCAGTCTTGAATACGCCTCGCTCGCATTGATTTCTGCCGCAACGGCGTCGCTGACCGGTCGCCGCGGACGCAATTCGACTTTATTGCTGGAGCGGCCAGAATCGCCTGTCAGCTTTATACCTGAAAGC
>PABS01000021.1 GCA_002699325.1 Ponticaulis sp.
CCATTTGACCGGCGGCTCCATCAGCACAAAGTCGCCATAGCGTTCCTGCATGAAATCGCGGACATCCTGATCGGTATCGCCGGCGCGCACGCGGGCTTCGACCAGGCGTCGCATATCTTCAGCCAGTGTGGCGTTGGAATCGGCGATGGACTGGTTCTGACAGACGACACAGCGCAGGGTTTTGGCGATGGCTTCCGTTCGCGCCTTAACCTCCGCGTCCTCCGCTGAGGTGTCCTGGGCGAGCGCGGGTTGAGCGAGGAGAAACAGGCAGGCAATCAGTGTGCGGATCATGAGGCCGTTCCGTTTCTGAGCGCACGAATGCGGGGCAGGAAGTCTGTTTCCCAGATTTCCGGGGTCATCGGGCCGACGAGTTTGTAACGGATACGCCCTTCAGGGTCCACGAGGAAGGTTTCTGGAGCGCCTGTGATGCCAAGGCCGATGGCGACTTCAGAATGTTCGTCAAAGCCGATCTCGTCATACGGATTACCCAGCCGGTCGAGCCAGGCAATGGCATCCTCGCGCTTGTCGCGCCAGTCGAGGCCGACAAGACGGATCTGTCCTTCCTCCTGAAGCTCCATCAGATAGGGGTGTTCCACCTGACAGGCGACACACCAGGAGCCAAAGACATTGAGAAGGAAGAAGTCACCCTTGAGGTCCTCTGAGCTGACAGGAGGCTGATCGGGAAACAGGTTTTCCAGCTCAAAGGTCGGCAGCGGTTTGTCGATAAATTCCGAAGGGAGTTCCTTGGGCTTAAGCGTCAGCCCCACGGCCAGCATGATGACCAGCGCGGCGAAGATACCCAGCGGAAGAATGGCTTTTAAGGACACGGATTCAGCTCTGATCTGATTATTCTGCCGGTGCGGCAAGTGTGCGGGCGGATGGCGCACGCGCTGGTGCGCGGAAGCGGGCATCGCTCATGGAAATGAAACCGCCCAGCGCCATAATGATGGCACCGGCCCAGATCCAGCTGACCAGCGGATGAACATAGAAGCGGATCTGCCACTGGCCGAGATCGTTGCGCTCACCGATTGCGCCATAGAGCGTGCGGGTGAAGCCGACATTGAGCGCGGCTTCTGTCGTCATCTGGCCTTCCACCGGATAGAAGCGGCGTTCCGGATAAAGCGTCGTGACCGAGTTTCCGTCTTTGGTGATCACAAGCTCTCCGGCCTGGCGGTTATAGTTTGCGCGCTCGCTTTGGCTGACATTGGTGAGGGTGATCTCATAGCCAGCGACTTCGCGCGTCTCACCGGTGCGCAGCCCGATCTGGTCTTCCTGCGCCCAGACGCTCATGCCGGTGATGCCAATTACGGTGACGGCAAGGCCGATATGTCCGAGGAGGAAGCCGAAGCTGGCTGCCGGCAGACGTGAGAGCAGCTTCATGCTGTCATTGAAGGCCACTTTGCCGAAGCGGATTTTCTCGCCAAAGGTTTTGAAGGCGCCCGCAACCAGGAAGAGGGCAAGGCCTATGGCCAGCGCGCCGATTACGGACTTTCCAATCACGGCGACAAGCACAATGCCGACCAGTGCTACAATCGCCATGATGATGAGCGGACGCACTAGCCGGTTCACATTATCAATCCGCCATTTCAGTAGCGGGCCAACAGCCATGAACAGGATGAGGACTGTCATGATCGGCGCGTAGGTTTTGTTGAAGTAAGGCGGGCCTACGGTGAGCTTGGAGTTGGACACGGCGTCCACAAGCAACGGATAGAAGGTGCCCAGAAACACAGTCGCCGCCGCCGCGCAGAGCAGAAGATTGTTCATCACCAGGCTGCCTTCACGGCTGATCGCATCGAAGGTTGTGGTGGAGGCAATCTTGGCTGAGCGGATGGCGTAAAGCGTGAGCGCGCCGCCGGTTGCAATGCCCAACAGTCCAAGCAGGAAGACGCCGCGTTCCGGGTCGACGGCAAAGGCGTGCACACTGGTCAGGACGCCGGATCGGACGATGAAAGTGCCAACAAGGCTGAGCGAGAAGGTGGCGATCGCCAGCAGCAGCGTCCAGTTCATGAAGGTATTGCGTTTCTCAACCACCAGGGTCGAGTGCAGCAACGCCGTGCCGGCAAGCCATGGCATGAAGGAGACGTTCTCAACCGGGTCCCAGAACCACCAGCCGCCCCAGCCAAGCTCGTAATAGGCCCAGAGGCTGCCCAGCGCGATACCGATGGTGAGAAAGGACCAGGCGGCCAGCACCCATGGGNGGACGAAACGGGCCCAGAGCGAGTCGACACGGCCTTCAATCANCGCGGCAATCGCAAAGGAGAAGGCGACGGAGAAGCCGACATATCCCAGATAAAGGAAAGGGGGATGGAAGGCGAGGCCAGGGTCCTGCAAGAGCGGATTAAGCCCNGAACCATTCTCCGGAATGACCGGCAGACGCCAGAATGGGTTGGAGGTAAAGATCAGGAAGGCGAGGAAGCCAGCACCAATCAGCCCCTGAACACCCACGGCGCGNGCGCGCAGCGTGGAGGGCAGTGACTGGCCGAACAGAGGGATCGCGCCACCGAAGATGGCGAGGATCATCACCCAGAGCAGCATGGAGCCTTCATGGTTCCCCCACGCGCCAGAGAGCTTGTAGAGCCATGGTTTGGTGGTGTGGGAATGGGTGGCCACAAGCGCCACAGAGAAATCTGAGGACAGAAAGAGCAGGGCGAGCGCGATGAAGGCCGCCGTGAGAAACAGCGCCTGCGCAAGGGCTGCGCGATCTGCGAAATTCATGAGCCGGCCTGACAGGGCATGTGCGCCCCAGATGCCAAATGCGCCCTGAAGCACGCTGAGTGTCAGCGCCAGCAGAAGTAGGATTTGTCCGGTTTCAGCAAGCATGACTGATACTTATCGCCTTATNTCGTTTCTCTCCCCCCTTCAGATCATACTCTGACTGGCCTGTCAGGCTAGTCGTTATGCCGAAGGTTTGAACCGCAGTGATGAGGGTGGCTCACGCGATTGCCAGTCTGTAGTGCATGCTTTCACACCTTCCGGGCAAGTGGCAGATCATCGCACTGACGATGAGTTGAACGCTTCGTCAGCGGAAAAGAGNTGCCGATTTATNTGNACTCCCACCCGTCAGGGGCGAATCTTTTGCAAATTCTTCCGAATTCGTGCAGATTTTCTCCTGTGGTGAGAACTCGCTTAAAATCTGCAAGGGGACGTGGCAGACCTGAGGGGCTCCGAACCTGAAGAGAAAGATAATGGCGCGAAAAGCCCTCAGCCCAGGATCAGACGTCGGACCGTATATTATTCGCGAAACCATCTCGCAGGATAATTCCGGTATGACGTATCTGGCTGAGCGCGTGGACTCGCCGCCGGATGCTGAGGCTCTGGTGCTGCGAGAGCTTTATCCCGAAAAACTGGCACGACGATATGGGCGCGGGATCAGCGCAAGCCTTCGCACGTACGAAGCCGCGCTGACACGGACCATTATCGCTGAAGGCAATCGGTTCAGGCGCTATTGTGAGATTGACGCGCCAGGTCTCGCCAAGGGTGTTGAATGCCTCGAGCTGAATGGCACGGTCTATCTGATCAGCGAGCTGCCTGAGGGCAAATCGCTGTTGCGAACATTGAATGAAAGCGGCCCGCTGGAGCCTGCCAGAGCGCGCATGGTNATGCGCAGCGTCGGCGAAAACCTGTCTGTGCTGCAGGCGGCTGGCCTGGTGCATGGCGGTATGTCCCCCGGCAGTATCTTCCTGACTGAAGACGGCGGAACTGTGCTGGCGGCGCCCAGCTGCCCGGATGAAACCGATCCGCGCACGGTACGCGTGCCGCACACGGCGGATTCTTCGGTTTATCTGGCGCCAGAGCAGATCCGTGATGACTATGGCCATGTGAGCCCGGCGACAGACGCCTATGGCCTTGCCGCCAGCATGTATCATGCGCTGACGGGTACGCCGCCGCCGCTGGCCAGCGAACGGCTCTCCGCTGAAAAGGCGGGACGAAGCGATCCTCTGGACCTTTCACGGGNGCAGGAAGTGCTGGCAGAGGACCCTGCGCTTTATGAAATGCTTGCAGCGGGCCTGAAGACCGATATTCAGGACCGGGCGCCATCGGCGTCCCAACTGGAGTCGCCCATGCCTCAACCTCGCAGCGAAGCTGACCTCTCTGATGAGGAGGCGGCCGTTGGCTTTCAGATCGCGGCGCGCGATACAGGTTGGCGNCGGCAGCTGAGACCGCTGGTGGCCGGTGGAGCGGTTTTGCTTCTGCTGATCATCGCCATACCGCTGGCGCTTCAGTTCAGTGGAAAGGAGATTGTGCATTCCGAGTCAGCGCCTGTCGCGTCTGAACCGGCCCCTGCCGATGACACGGATGCACAGGATATGACTGACGCTGATGTTCCGGCAAAAGTCGAAACGGCCAGTGAAGATGCCGGCGACCTATCTGAGGTTTCAGCAGAGGCTGATGAGGGACCCTCTCCAGCCATGCGCGACTGGATGGCGCTCGACCAGGATGATCCTCAGGCGATCCTTGCGTTCATATCGCGCGAGGATCTGGAACCCGCCACAAGAGAACAGGCGCGGGNGCAATGGATGGCACTGGAGCAAGAGGCNTGGCGTNAGACGCGNGGCCGGGATGAAGCCGCTGTTGTCAGCTTCATCGAAGACTATGCCAGNCCGGCACCTGAATTTGCACGGTTTAATGAGACAGCTGAGCGCTATCTCNGTGAATTGCGCCGAGAAGACGAGGCTGCTGCGGAAGCCGAGGCAGCATCAGACGAAACTGAGGCCAGCGAGCCAGAGGCAAATGAGGCCGCGCCGCCAGAAGAAGGCGAGGGGGATACAGCCCCTGACACTGACGCCGCTGAAGAGGACACTGGCGAAGAGGATGCCGGCGAAGAGGAAGACGCTTCTGCCCGCGATTGCGAGACTTGCCCGCCTATGGTTGCTGTGTCCGGTGCGGACTACGCTATGGCCGCGCATGAAGTGACGGTTTCGGAGTTCAGGGCGTATCTGTCTGCAATTGGCGCGACTGAGCCGGCCGGCTGTTTCGTGCCGCAGACCGAAAGCGAACGGATATGGGGATATGACAGCTCGGCGAGCTATGCAGCGCCCGGATATCCGGTGTCAGGCAGTCATCCGGCGGTTTGCGTTGGTTTCTCTGACGCCCAAGCCTATGCCAACTGGCTGTCTGAAACTTCGGGCAAGTCCTACCGGCTACCAACTGAGGCCGAATGGTCAGCTGTTGCCGGTGAGGTTCCCGCTTCGGCGTTGGCATGTGGCGGCGGCAATTTTGCCGATGCGGCACTGACCTCGGCCGGGCTTCAGGTGCAAGGGCAATCCTGCGAGGATGGCAGCGCGTTTGCCGGCGCCGTATCGGGCAGCGAAGACCAGATTTCCGGGCTCTACGGAAATGTCGAGGAATGGGTCAGTGACTGCGTCGACGGGGACTGTTCGCGACGCTACGCCATGGGCGGGTCCTGGGCTTCGGTGCCGGGACAAATCCGTTCGAACCTGCAGGCCGCTTATACGTCCAACAGCCGCACCAGTACGCTGGGGTTCCGGGTTGTCAGAGAGGACTAGGGCCGGCTGGCCGGATCAGAGATTAATGGGTTGCTTGGTAGCATTAACGAGTTCTGACGCGCGTCGGCGCAATTCTGGCGGCTGTTTTACAGATATAGTTGTAGTTCCACTTTAAAATCCAACTCCTCTGCAGAATGTAAGAGTGGGATATGGACCGGTTTTTCTTCAATCAGCGCGGCAATGTGGCGATGATTTTCGCGCTTTGTCTTCTACCGCTCATCGTCATGATGGGAGGCGCGGTTGATATGTCGCGCCAGCGTAGCGGTGAATCCCGCGCGCAGGAGGCGATTGATGCCGCACTTCTGGCTGTAGCCCGCAATGCTGATGGAAAAACAGATGCCCAACTCACCAAGGCCGCACGCCGCTGGTTTGAGACCCATATGGGCGACACTGTTTTCGACATTGACAGTTTTTCTGTGGTGCGGGTCGGCGATGGCTTGCGCGCCAATGTGACCGGTGGCGTCGACACCGCATTTCTCGGTCTGATCGGGATTGGCGAACTCAAAGTGAACCGCACTGCGGAAATTGAGATTGGCCTGACCAAGATCGAACTGGTCATGGCGCTCGATACGACAGGGTCCATGGCCGAGACGCCGTCTGGCCAGTCCAAGACCAAGCTTGAATCGCTTGAGGATGCAGCGCTTCAGATGGTGACGACGCTGGATGACTTATCGGAAGATGACAGCCTTATCGAAATCGGCGTCGTACCATTTGCAACTTATGTGAACGTCGGTAGCAACAATGCTGATGCAAGTTGGATGGACACACAGGCCAAATCCGAAATTCACGGGGATAACCTGGTCAATGGGCTGAACCGGTTCGATCTGTATGAGCACCTTGGTTACACCTGGAAGGGCTGCGTCATGGCGCGGATTGCGCCGCACGATGTGCAGGATACCAAGCCCACGCCGAGCAAGCCGGAAACGCTGTTTGTTCCACTGTTCCATCCAGACGAGCCCGACAAAGCCGGCTGGCGGGAGGACTATCCGAACAATTATGTCGATGACGTTCAGAGCATTGGCAGCACGCTGCTGGATGTCGGCAATCCGGTGAAATACGGTCTTCCATGGAGTGTTATCACCCTGATGGACGACCTTTCAGAAACCCAGAAGCGTCTCTTACTTGCTGCACATGAAGATGATGGCGATGAGTGCGGCGACGAGGAAGACGACAATCAAGGCCGTGGGCAAGAGTGCAACAAGGGCAAGGGAAAAGGCGGCAATCCACTGAACCCAAATAAGTGGCACACGGTCGAGCTGCATGACAATTACCAATATTACAGCAATATGGACACCGAGATCGGACCAAGCTTCAGCTGTGATATGAGCCCGATCCTGCCGCTGACATCGAACTATCTGGAAGTCCGCAAAACCATCAAAGCGCTGAAGGCTTCGGGTTCAACCAATATTTCTGAAGGCGTNGCCTGGGCCTGGCGAGCGCTGTCGCCCGAAGCACCTTTCATGGAAGGGGACCGGTTTACGCGAAGAGTTCAGAAGGTGATGGTACTGCTTTCTGACGGCAACAACTCCATTGCGACACGATCAGGACATTTCGGCGGAACGGATTATTCTGCCTATGGCTATATGGAGAATGAGCGCCTGGAAGGTGTGGACGGCTGGTATGACCAGAAGGAAATCCTTGATGCCATGGACAAGCGCACCAAGCTGGTGTGCCAGAACGCCAAACAGGCCGGTGTGCGAATTTTCGTGATCCGCCTGGCACAGGAAGATGAACGGTCCGAAAAACTCTTAAAAGGCTGCGCGTCTTCGAAGGACGATTTCATAGATGTTCAGGAGTCTGATGATCTGGATGTGGCGTTCAGGGAAATCGCGGACAAAATCTCGAACCTTCGCATTTCACACTGATCGCAAGCAGGTCTTCAAATAATAAAACCCGCCAAACCGGGGGGATCGGTCTGGCGGGCCTTTATTCGGGCAAGCGTCAAAGGTACGGGCTTCCTTTGAGAGGGGGGCTGCTTACCCGAGAGGGTTCAGCCCGGCTTACCAGGCGGCAGAGAAGCCGACGCGACCGCCTGTTTCGCCGCGGTCGAGACCCGTTGCGAGGCCGGCATTGAACTGCCAGGTCTCGTTGACGCGGAAGGCCCCGGCTGCAGAGAAAGCTGTCTCACCGCCATAGAAGCCAAAGCCACCAGACATGCCGTAGGTTTTGCCAGATGGAATGTANGGCATNTCNAGCGCCATNGCTGCGGCGATGCCGCCTTTATTATCCTGNATGGCTTCATAGTTTGAAGCGATCAGATTGGCGTTCGACACGATCAGGTCTGTATTNCCCTGAATGGCGAGGGCATTGCTGTTGATCTGACCGGCATTTGCAGACAGCGTGTCAGCAAAGCTGAAGTCAGTCGCGAGATTGCCGTTCTGGTCTGAGGTTACAATGCCGACCGGGCCTGACTGCGCGGCAGTGCTGGCTGACGAGGTGATGCCAGACATGGTGTAGGTGTTTGAGGCATTCCCAACGACAACCTGATTGGCGCGCGTNGTGGTGGCGTTGTTACCGATGGCGACGGAGTTCTCGAAGGCTGCATTGGCCAGATTACCAATTGANGTCGAGAATGCACCGCTGGATGTTGCGCCTTCGCCAACCGCGGTTGAGCGAAGCCCGGTTGCAGCTGACAGGTGACCAAGNGCTGTTGCGCGTTCTGCACCCGCATTCGCACGCCAGCCATAGGCNGTTGCNCCCGGNCCTGTCGCATCACTCTCACCNCCGACGGCAGTTGTGGAGGGGCCGCTTGCAGCTGCTTCATCGCCCATTGCGATGGCATCAATACCATCAGCCCTGGCCTGATTGCCGATGGCAGTTGAGCGATCGCTCATCGCCGTAGCAGCTTCACCCACTGCGAGGGAGCGTGTGCCCATCGCATTGGCGAGGTGACCAAAGGCCTGGGCGCGTTCGCCTGAGGCTGAAGCTTGCCAGCCAACTGCAGAAGAACCAACGCCTGTTGCTTCGGCCTGCTCACCCACTGCGGTTGAGGAGGTGGCGCTGGCAACGGTGCTGCCGCCAAGCGCGGTTGCCCCATCAGCGGTCGCCATTGCGTTCTGGCCGAATGCTGCTGCGCCTTCGTCCGTTGCCATGGCACCGTCGCCAAACGCCGCAGCACCTGAGCCAGAGGCTGTTGCGCCGTCGCCAATCTGGGTGGAATTCATGCCAGACCCTGTAGAGCCTGCGCTGACCAGCGAGCTGCTGGCGACACTGAAGAGTTCGCCATTTTCGTCGACCATGACAAACTCATTTGTGCCGGTGGCAACGCTGTCGCCGAGGCCGGCGAGAACATAGCTTGAGCCAGAGCCACCCATGGTGACCTGATTGTCAGCCGTGGATACTGCGCCAGGGCCAATGGCCACAGAATTATTGAAGCCTGCTGTGTCTGCACCTGCGCCCATGGCGACCGAGTTCTCGCCTGCTGAATTCGCCTGATCGCCAATCGCGATCGAACGAAGGCCGGATGCGGTGGCGGCTTCTCCAACGGCGACCGAGCGAACACCACTTGCATCGGCAAGATGGCCGAGTGCGGTGGCCCGTTCAGCCGAGTTTGACTGCCAGCCATAAGCCGTTGAGCCGGGGCCAGACGCGACGCTTTCACCGCCCACAGCCGTTGTGGACGGCCCTGTGGCAGAGGCCTCATCACCCATGGCGATGGCGTCGATTCCGTCAGCGGTGGCAAGGTTGCCGATGGCGGTTGAGTTGTCACTCATGGCCATTGCGGCCTCGCCGATGGCAAGCGAACGGACGCCAGCTGCATTGGCAAGATGGCCAAGCGCGGTGGCACGTTCGGCGGTCGCTTCAGAGCGCCAGCCATAGGCGGTTGTGCCAGCGCCCGTTGCCAGGGCCTGTCCGCCGACAGCTGTTGAAGAGGGGCCAGATGCGACGGTCGCGCGGCCATCAGGATCACCGGCATTCCGGTTGCCACCAATGGCGATGGAGTCCCCGCCTGTTGCCTGAGCCGTGTTTCCAATAGCGACAGCATTGTCGCCCGAAGCTACGGAGTCTTCACCACCTGCAAAACTCTGATCGCCCGATGCGGTGCTCTGATGTCCAACTGCTGTCCCCATGGCGCCAGTGGCCTGGGATTGCCAGCCAAGGGCTGTGGCGCCGGGTGTTGTGGCAACGGATTCGCCGCCAATCGCTGTCGTGGATGGACCATCAGCGAAAGCCGCGTCGCCGACCGCGAGGGCGTCTGTTCCGTTTGCAATGCTTTCATTGCCGATCGCCGTGGTCTGATCGCCCTGAGCATCAGCGTTCTCACCGATTGCGACTGAGCGAACACCTGTTGCTGTTGCAAGGTGACCCAGCGCCGTCGAGCGCTCGCCAGATGCCGATTGCCAGCCATAAGTGGTTGAGCCCGGACCAGACGCGACACTCTCTCCGCCCACGGCGGTGGTTGAGGGGCCGGTCGCAGATGCTGCATCACCTACGGCAATGGAATCGATACCGTCAGCGGTTGCAAGGTTGCCGATGGCGGTTGAGTTGTCACTCATGGCCATGGCGGCCTCGCCGATCGCCAGCGAACGAACACCGGCTGCGTTGGCAAGGTGCCCGAGAGCGGTCGCGCGTTCTGCGCCGGCAGAGGACTGCCAGCCAAATGCGCTCGCGCCAGGACCGCTGGCAAAGGATTCGCCGCCAACTGCAGTTGTGGAGGGGCCAGTCGCTTCAGAATCGCTGCCAACAGCCATGGCGTCAGATCCATCTGCAGCCGCATTATCGCCGACTGCTGTGGCATTGTCGCCTGAGGCCGAAGCGCCATCACCGATCGCGACAGCAGATTCCGGTGCGGCGATAGCGCCGACACCTGAAACGACCTGCGCCTGGGCGCTCATCAGTGTACCTGAAAGGCCGATCACCCCAGCGAGGCAGGTACATCCGAAAAGATGCTTTGAAAGTCTGGTTTTCATTAATAACTCCCGTTTTGCTTGGGTGAACCAGAACTCACCTGCCCGACATCCGGTGGGCGGTTCACTTGGGAGTTACGAAGCGATTAATCGTTTCAGTGCGCCGCGTTTCCGAAAAAGCGACGAAAAACCAATGGGTTTTGTAAAAGCGTAATAGAAACAGCTATCTTAACTAGCGGTTTTNTGGCCAACCTGGCCAGCGAAAACCACCGGGCCGGTCGGGCCAGCTTCAGGGGANCCGCCATCCGGTTCGAGACTGATNGCCAGNGTGTCCGAGGTCTNAAGATCATCGATCTGNGNCATNAGTTCGATCACNCCCGCTTCACCGGCAGCATTNAGAAGGCCGACAGATTGCGGGCCTCCNGCGCCTTCGCGGATAAGCCAGAGTTGCCACACGCCTGTATCGGGCACGCTGACATTNGTCAGTTGTGCGCGGATGCGGTGATCATCCGGATTGTACTGGATCAGTACGGCTTCTTCTTCGCCGCCTTCAGACANGACGATATAGATTTCGCGTTCGGGCTNGGCGGCTTCNGTAGGCGGTTCCGGTATGAAGTGAAGCGCAATCGCAATGATCGCAACCAGCGTTGAGGCAATAGCGAGGGTTCGCCAGCTTTGCATGCCTGTGCGCGATTGCGCTGGCGGCACGCCCGTTGACGGACTGGTCGGGGTCGATGAGGGGGCAGCGGCCTGCTCGGTGTCATCAATCTCGGACATGATGTCATCAAGCAGGTCATCCGGAGGCGCTTGTTCGGGTACAGCCTCGTTGAGCGGTGCGAGCCAGATTTCAAGCTCGTTCACCAGTTCGCGGAAGCTGGCATCGTTCTCATACAGTGTATTGAAGCGGGCCCGTTCGTCGGTGGTGGCCTGACCGAGTAGAACGTTTGTCGCAAGCAGTTCCAGAGAGGTGTGGTCGCCGGTCATGTCGCCTCCCTCCCCAGATACTTCCGGACAATATTATGCACTCTCGCCTCGATTACTTCAGGCGATTGTTCCAGTCGACTGGATAATGTTTGCGGTGTTTCCCGGTCCAGGAGCAGGCAGGCAACAAGGTACCATTCTTCTTCATTGAGGCGACTGTCCCGACTAGCGCTCTCAATAACTGACCGGACCTTTGGATTTTTCGTCAACTCTCCTGTGATCCGATTGTTCCGCTCTGCGCCATTCCATTCGAGCGACAGAGCTTTCCGCTTTGTGATGGCGATAAGGCAATCCATGAGGTTGAGCCCGTTCACCGAAAAGGGAAGGCCTTTATGGTTCCACAAGTCAGAATATACCGACTTGAGCACCTGGCGCGCAATTGCCGGGTCCCCAATAAGCTGTTGGGCAACGCCATATAATTTGGGCGCAGTGCCCCGGTAAATGCCCCGAAGGGCATCCCGGTCACCATGCGCCAAGCGCGCAAACAGATCTGACAGCTGCTGCTCCATACCCACCTTTATGCCCGTGAGGTCCGAGTTAGACCGCCAGGTGCCGACGTCAATGCGCCGATCAGATTTTTCGCAAGCAGCCTATGCGGGATCCACGCCTTCCCAGAACTCCCTAACCTCGGCGCGGGGGTCGTATTCGACGGCTGTCTTCACATCGAAGACCATAGTTGCCCGGTCATCCTGTGTGTAGGCTGGCCAGTCTGGCAGGAGCGCATTGTTCGGATCTCCCGTCTCCGCAAACGCGGCCCAGGACGAAGCAATCCGGTCCGCCATCAGTTCGCTNTCACTGCTGGCACCCGTCAGGCCACCCCGGACAGAGTGCAGAGACAGGCCGACATCGATACCATGCACGGCGCCATAGCGGCCGCCAAAGGCCGGGCTCGGCCAGGTCCAGAGATAGGTCCAGACGGGCGCGCCGCCCTGTGCAGCTTTCCGCTCAGCCATGGCAAAAGCCGACTTGCGGAAGGTCATGTCTGTATCCACGCGTGCTGCCAGAATGAACGGTGTCGCGTTCGGGTCTTCCTGACGATAGAGCTTGAAGGCCTCATCGGCTTTGTCACCCGCCCGCTTGCGGATGAAGCTCATGAGCTCATCCTCCGTCATGTCGAAATTGCCCATGCGATAAGTGCGTTCGTCCAGAGCGGTAGAGATCACCATCGGGACGTCGCTCGAGATTTCAGGCGCGGCCGGCGTCCAGGTCTGTTCGGGAATGGCAATCCCATCCACGACAGGGCCGAAAGTGCGCGGCGCTTCACCACGGGCGCGCATATCGGCTTCCATTCCGGCCTGCGCCGCGACAAGTGTTGTGAGCGGCAGCGTACGCAGTTTGTGTACGTCGCCCTTCTCGAGGCCAAGAACGCGCAGGAAAGCTGCGGCGGTGGCAGAGGCATCCTCTTCAGACTGAACCGAGAGCGCCGAGCCGCTCATCACGCCGGCACGCTGGAACAGGCCTTTGGCAGACGGCATGGCGAGCAGTGTGCTGGTTTTGGCCCCNCCGCCAGANTGTCCATAGACAAGAACGCGGTCCGGATCGCCGCCNAACTNNGCNATNTTCTCTTTGATCCAGGCCAGGGANGCGACGATATCCTGCATGCCGACNGAGCCGGAGCTGGCAAAATCGGGACCGCCGAATTCCTCGAGATGCGCAAAGCCCATGGCGCCAAGCCGATGGTTTACGGCGACCACCACGCAGTCCGAATAGCGGGTCATTTCATCGCCATCCATGCCGAAAGAGTTGCCCGAGCCGCCATANTAGCCGCCGCCATGAATCACCATGATCACGGGCTTTTTGGCGTTCGCATCCAGGCTTGGTGTCCAGATGTTGATGGAGAGACAGTCCTCGCCAATACCGGAGGGCTGGCGATCAAATACGATGAGGTCGCCATAGTCGCTGGTGCGGCCGCCCGGGACCTGAGGCGCCACTTCGCTATAAGTGAGGGCGTCTTTCACGCCGGCCCATTTTTCAACCGGCTGCGGCGGCATAAATCTGTTGAGGCCGCCTGTCGGCGCGGCATAGCGCACGCCTTTGAACGTTGCGACGCCGCTGGTCCACACGCCGCGAAGCTTACCGTTTGAGGTTTCAACCACCGGAAACATGTCCTGCGACCAGGCTTTGCCGCCCAGCGTGGCGAGCCCCGCCAGAGAGGCGCTGCCGGCAAGAAACAATCGACGGTTTGGCTTCAGAAGTGTTGTCATGAGCGTCCTCTCCCAAGGTAAGTGGCATTTTGTCAGTAGGTGTAGCGTGGCAGNGGGCAGCCCGCAATCACGACTTGAGTGTGTTCATGTCTTTGTGACCTAAAGAAAAAATCTATGATTGTTATATTTTAAATCGATTTGGTTTATGTCTGAGAATGCGCTATTTTCATTCCCAATGTAGAGTTCATCACGAAACAANATTTGGGAGCAGTACTATGGCAGACGATATGAAAGCTTCGGGCGGTTGCCCATTCAACGGTCAGAGCTCAGAGCACGGCATTGTTTTTGGCATGTCNAACCGGGAGTGGTGGCCAAACCGACTGCCGACAAACATCCTGCGACAGCATTCTGCGCTCTCAAATCCGATGGGCGCGGACTTTGACTATGCAGAAGCGTTTAAATCACTCGATTATGATGCCCTGAAAGCCGACCTGAAGGCGCTGATGACAGAAAGCCAGGATTGGTGGCCTGCCGANTTNGGGTCTTATGCNGGCTTCATGATCCGTATGGCCTGGCACAGTGCCGGCACATATCGCGTTCAGGATGGCCGCGGCGGGGCAGGCACAGGCCAGCAGCGGTTTGCNCCGCTNAACAGCTGGCCGGACAATGCCAATCTCGACAAGGCACGNCGCCTGCTCTGGCCCATCAAACNGAANTACGNAAACAAGATTTCCTGGGCTGACCTTATGGTTCTGGCCGGCAATGTTGCGCTGGAATCCTCNGGCTTCAAAACCTTCGGATTTGGGGGAGGACGCGCAGATGTCTGGGAGCCCGAAGAAGATGTGAACTGGGGTCAGGAGAGCGAATGGCTGGGCGCTGATCGCCGTTTCACCGGGGACCGCGAGCTTCAGAATCCGCTGGCCGCTACGCATATGGGGCTCATCTATGTGAACCCGGAAGGCCCGGACGGTAAGCCAGACCCCATGGCCGCGGCGCATGATATCCGCGTGACATTTGGGCGGATGGCGATGAATGACGAGGAAACCGTCGCGCTGATTGCTGGCGGACATACGCTGGGTAAAGCGCACGGCGCAGCCAATCCTGATGAATATGTGGATGCCGAGCCTGAGGGCGCCAGCCTGGCCTCGCAGGGATTTGGCTGGCACAGCCGGTATGGCTCTGGCCATGGGGCAGACACGATTACAGGCGGTCCGGAAGTGACCTGGACGACCACGCCGACCCAATGGAGCAATAACTACCTTGAAAACCTCTACAAATATGAGTGGGAGCTGACCAAGAGTCCGGCAGGCGCCTGGCAGTTCGTGGCCAAAGATGCACCGGAAATAATTCCCGATGCCCATGACCCGAACAAGAAGCATCGCCCGACCATGCTGGTCACGGATATCTCGCTGCGTGAGGACCCGGAATACGGCAAGATCACACGCCGCTTTTTGGAGAACCCGGAAGCGTTCTACGATGCCTTTGCCCGGGCCTGGTTCAAGCTGACCCACCGCGATATGGGACCGAAAACGCGCTATCTTGGTCCGGAAGTACCGGAAGAGGATCTGCTCTGGCAGGATCCGTTGCCGGAAGCTGACTATAAGCCGGTTGATAGCAGCGATGTTTCAGCGCTGAAATCTGAAATACTGAAATCGGGTCTGAGCGTCTCAGAACTGGTGAAGGCGGCCTGGGCGTCTGCGGCGACCTTCCGGGGCGGCGACAAGCGCGGCGGAGCCAATGGCGGGCGCTTGCGTCTGGCACCGCAAAAGGACTGGGCGGTCAATGATCCCGATGAGCTCTCCAAGGTTATCAAGACACTGGAAGGCATTCAGGCGAAGTTTAATGGCAGTCAATCAGGCAAGAAGGTATCTATTGCCGACCTGATCGTTCTCGGTGGCTCGGCTGCCATCGAGAAGGCGATTGCCGATGCAGGGCACAGCTATGAAGTTCCGTTCACGCCCGGCCGTGTCGATGCCGGTATGGAGCATACCGATGTCGAGGGCTTTGAACCGCTGGAGCTGAAGATTGATGGCTTCCGCAACTATGTTGAAGGCGCGATCGTGCTGCCAGCAGAGCGGTTCCTCGTGGACCGAGCTCAGATCCTGACGCTGACAGCGCCAGAGATGACCGTGCTTGTGGGTGGTCTGCGCGCACTCGG
>PABS01000022.1 GCA_002699325.1 Ponticaulis sp.
GCCAGCGCGGCGAAGGCTGTCAGCAAAGGCGCCCGGCCGGACCCGGTCGCCGGAGCTGTCCCTTTCCAAAAACACAGAGGCGAGACCTTCAATCAGCATGGTGGTCACCTGCTGCCTCGGTTTGAGACGTCCTGATCCCCACCTCGGTCCTCCCCTTTTTAAGGGGAGGAGGCGCATCACGCTCGGCCTGCTCTCCCCCTTGAAAAGGGGGAGCTGGAGGGGGATCAATTTTGGCTAATCCCGCAATCTCACGCTTCTCTTCGGTCGTCAGAAACTCTGCATCGCCCAGACGTCGCCACAGCGCTTCACGCTCAGGCCCAAGCGCCGGCACAGCATCAAGATCGGCCTTCAGCTTCACCGGTGCCTCAGTCACGCCGGAGAACCAGTCCTCCAGCGCATGCACCGTTCGCTGCACCAGCGGCAGAACCGTCAGCCGCCAGAAAGCGAGATTGGCCTCGCGATAATTGGCGTAGGTATTGTCACCCGGAATGCCGAGCAGCATGGGCGGCACGCCAAAGGCGAGCGCGATCTCACGCGCGGACTCCCTGCGCGCCTCAATGAAATCCATATCCGTCGGCGACAGACTCATCGGCTTCCAGTCGAGCCCACCCTCTAAAAGCATGGGCCGTCCGGCATGTTTCGCGCCCATATGCGCGCTTTCCAGCTGATCTTTCAGGCGGGAAAACTGATCGGGCGTCATATGCGCGCCGTCCCGTCCATAGATCAGCGCGCCGGACGGCCGGGCCGCATTATCAATCAGAGCCTTGGTCCAGTTGGACCCGGCATTGTGGATCTCGACCGCCCGGCTCGCGGCCTGTAACGGAGACATGGCGAGGGTTCTGGACGAAGGGTCGAGCGCGCGCAGGTGCAGGAGCGGCGACCAGCCATTTGCATCCGAGCGCACAACCCGGCGCCCACTCGCCGTGCGAATCGCAAACCCATCCCCAGATTTCAGCGGCTCAACCGCGCCAACCGGCACACGCTGCAGCCCGGCGACATCCTCATCCGCGCCGGACACCAGCTCAAGGAAGGCATTTCCGCTCACCTGCAGATCGCCATAAATAGCGTCGAGAAGGCTCTGTCCGGAGACACCCGGCTGAGGCCGCTCCAACAGCTGGAGCACACGCGCCGCGTCGCGCTCACACAGCTCACAGGCCAGCCGCACCGGCACGCTGGCAGATGTCTCAGCCACCAGCCGGATACAGCGATAGCTGACCGGATTCTGCCGAAACCCCGCCTCGACAAGGCGCTGGCCGCTCGCTGCCTCCCACTGCGCATCCAGCACACCAGACAAAGCGACAAGGCTTTTTGTTTCTGTTTTGTTCTTTTGCTTATTCCAAAACATGGGTCTGCCTTCAAACAAGTGAAATTCGCGGCGGGTTCGTCTTCAAAAGGAGGTGCGTCACGCCATGAACCAGCGCGTCGAGCCGATTGGGGCTCGCCGCTTTTCCGCCGGTGAAAGCGAGCATCTCGTCTTCCAGCTCGCGGAAATGGCCAACATGATGCACCCGGCCCGCTTCATAGAGCTGAGCCACCGGCCCGGCCCTGTGGCGTTTGGACAATCTGGCATGAATCAGCCGTATCGCCCGACCCGTTCCGGCCTGTTGCAAGACCTGACGCACCAGCTCGCCGCCCTGATTGGCTTCAGCCAGAATACAATCGGCATCATGGCTTTCGGCCAGCTCCACCACGCGCCTCGCCCACAGGGCTGGCGGGCCGTGCAAGGTTGCGTCCTCCAGAATGAAGGCTTCATCCCCGGCCCGGCCAAGCGCTATAATCCCGCAGGCATCAGAGCCGTCATTCCCGGTCACCGCCGGGTCCACGCTCACCAGCACTTCATCCAGAACCGGCGCTTCAGCGACACGCGTCTCATCCAGCACAGACAGCCGAAACAAGGCGCCGTCCAGGTCTTCAACCAGCTCGCCTTCGAGCTCCTGTCGACCAAGCTCAGAGCTGCCATATTGCGCTTGCATGGCCGCCAGAAAGCCAGGCGCTAGATTGGCCGCATTCATCACGCTGCCGCCGCGCGTCTTCTCGCAGGTTTCATCCTCCAGCAGCCGTTTGATCAGCTTGACGGGCCTCGGCGTCGTCGTCGCCATCACACGCGGATGCTCACCCAGCCGCAAGCCAAATTGCAACATGTCCCAGCTTTCACTGTCCTCATCCCAGGCGGCAATCTCATCCGTCCAGGCCGCATCAAATTGCGGACCACGCAGGCGGTTTGGCTCCTCGGCGGAGAAGGCATAGCCCACGGCGCCGTTCGGCCAGCTCAGCCGGTGACGCGAGGGCTCATAGACAGGCCGCTCGCTCTCCAGCCCGACAGACAACAGCCCGCTATCGCCAGTGATCATCACTTCGCGCACATCGTTCATGGTCGGCCCCACCAGCGCCACGCGACGGGCCGTGCCAGAGCGCACAAGCCCGCGCACCCATTCCGCGCCAGCGCGGGTCTTCCCCGCGCCCCGTCCGCCCATGAACAGCCAGCATCGCCAGCCGCCCACAGGCGCAATCTGGTCGAACCGGGCCCAGAACTCCCAGGTTTCAGCGAGCAAATACACATAGACATCAGGCAGCGCCTCCACCCATTTCATCCGGACGGATGGTCTTCGCGATGCGATCCAGTCGACGCAGGAGTTCAGCGCGCGCAGCCTCGATATCTTCAGCGGCAAGAAATACGCCTTCTTGTTTGTCGGGGGTCTGGGACTCTTCGAGCTTCACCTGAGCTTCAACAGCGCGGATCAGCTGCAGGGTCGCTTTACCAAGCGCCTCAGCGCCTTTCACATCCCCTCGGGCCAGCATGTCCTGCGCTTCAAGGATGTTCTCGCGCAATGCCGAGGTCAGCTCCGGCAGAGTTGGTGAGGCTGCCCCCGCCTCTTCCCGCCGCGGAGACGAGCAACGCGCAGTCCGCTCTCCCCCTTGGAAAGGGGGAGCTGGAGGGGGATCAGTTCGTCCGGTCTTTGGTGTGTTCGTTTCCATGCCGAGCATCATAGGCTCAGCTCACGGGTGTAGGATTACTTTCCTATATCAAGCTCAGTCATCGAAGCTACGTTTTTGGAAAAAGCTCGTGCCACTATTTCCTGCATTCTATTTGTGACAGAGGACAAGAAATATATCGCTTTACCTTGCGCCTGTTTTCAAAGCTAAAGAGAAACGAGCAAAAAACGACAACAATGAACCATTTGCCGATTTGTACTCATTCAGCAAGCAGGAGAGCGATTCTTCGGTGATAGAAAATGTAGAAAGTTTTTTTCCGACCAGGATCTGATTGTCCATTAGCTTGAAACCTTTGTCAGTGTCCGGTGTCCACACCTCGTGCATTATTCTCCCGCGCTTTGTTTCGAGAGGTGTTATTACTTCATCCAAGCACGCTTTAATTTGATCGCAGAAATATCTCTCAACAGAGCTTTCTTGAACGCATTTCTTCAACTGTTGTCTTTTCTTTTTTGCTGGCGCTCGAGCGTACTTCTGTGTTTCTAAATCATTGTTGGTGAGGCCGAATATTCCCACCATAGTCGTTGAAATCAGAGAGGAATGTCCGCTGATGCATCCAATCAAGCGGGCTAATTCAGGCTCGTTTTCGAGTGGGTGTGAAACCTCAATATTTGCGAACATGATTGGGGCGCTAAGATTGGTTCCCATCCTTATTGGCCTGTTATGATTAGATTTAATTATAGATATCCTCGATTGTAACCGGATTCTAAACAGCGGTGACCCGAATACCTTGGCAATATCGCGTTGTTCACTGATTTTTGCCAGTCATAGCAATGTTGGCAGCAATAGATCTCTCTGATCTGCAACGCGAAGTTCCGTAATTCTGCTTGAAGTGCGACTTGCTCATCTCCCCGGAACCGCTCTCTGCCCCCGGCGTTACTCACTCCGGCTGGGAAGGAGAGTCAAATGTTGAAGACATTCAAAATTCTAACACCGCTCGCTGCGCTTGGCGCGCTGGCGGCCTGCCAGACCGATCCATCCATTCCGGCAAATTGCATTACCAAAGAGCCGGTGCGTGGAACCGTCGTTCAGGTGGCCCCGACTTATGTCGTCGCCACAGCTGAGGATGGAAGCCAGTTTAACGTCCCGACTGAACGTCTGGAGCGTCCTGCTGCCGTGGGCGATATCCTCACCCTGATGCGTGAGGTCGTCGCGCCGGACTGTCAGGGTACTTACTGACATTGACCGTTAGCGGGAACATGGCGGGCTGCGCCACGTTCCTGCCAGACATTCACAGAAGGAACAGATCCATGATCCGCACTTCAATGATGATCGCAGGCCTCGCTGGCGTATCTCTGCTCGGCGCCTGTCAGACCTATAATCCGGTTCAGACCAGAGGTGGCCCATCCGCCCCCTGTACGACCAGTGAAGTCATGCGCGCAGAGGTCATCGCCATTAATCCCGACTTTGTCACGGCTGTTGGCCCGGATGGCGAATTCAACGTCGCAACCCGGTATCTCAATGAGATGCCGCGTGTGGGCGACTATCTCCGCATTCGCCCCACCGATGTCGGCGGCAATTGCGTTTACCGCCCGGGCTAGGCATTAAAATTGGAATTCTGAAAAGGGGCTGCCTTCTTTAGCCCCTTTTCTCTACCTTTAAAGAAGGCACAGACTAAAATTTATTGACATTCGATAACCAATAGGAGCAAGCCTGTCCCACCAGTTCACACACAGGTGAGGGTAAAGCATGCAGACCGATAGCGCCTTTTCACTTTCACATGCCAGGCTTCATGCCCGTACTGCAGGTCTGCTTTATCTCTACATTATCGTGGCCGGGGTATTGGGTGAAAGCCTTGTGCGCGGTGGGGTGATTGATTTTTCAGCTCCACTCCAGACTTTGCAGGCCATCGAGGCGAGCCAAATCGTATGGCGCGCTCATATTTTTTTCGAAATCCTTGTGCTGTGCTGTGATGTCGGCATTGCCGTCCTGCTATATGTTCTGCTCAAGCCCGCAGGGCATGTCCTCTCGCTTGCGGCAGCCTTCTTCAGACTCGCCATGATTGGCGTGTCGGGGGTCAAAACGCTCTTCCTTCTTGTGCCTCTTTTATTTATCGGTGATGGGTCTTGGTTTGCCGGCTTCAATCAGGAACAGGCGGCTGGCGTGAGCGTGCTCTTTCTACGGCTGCACGCTCTGACATTCAGTATCAGCCTGATCTTCTTTGGCTTTTGCTGTGTCGCTAAAGGTTGGCTGATCCTGCGCGCCATCTATCTACCGAGCTTTCTCGGCGCCTTTCTGGCGATTGCTGGAGGATGTTACTTGGTCAATAGCGCTGTAAACATTCTTATGCCGGACTACTCATCATTCCTGTTCCCATGGATCCTGCTGCCCTGCCTCATTGCAGAACTCGCTCTGGCACTATGGCTTCTCATTCGTGGCATCGACGCTGAAAAGCTCGCAGCACAACCTGGTCAGGCTAAGCCCGGATAATGCTTGCCCATGGCCCCCGGATCGCAAAAGTCGTTCCGGGGGTCTGGACATTCACAAACAAGGTTTCGCCGTCGGGTGCAAAGCAGGCCCCGGCAAATTCAGAATCGCCCGGATGCGCATTGCGGGCAATCGGATAAACCTGGCCCTCCGGCGACACCCCGCGCACAAACTGATCGTTTGAACCGTCTTCGCACACCACCAGATCGCCCCAGGGCGCGGCGACGATATTGTCGCACATATCCATATCCGCCGCCGACTGGCTCTCATAGTGGAGTACCAGNCGTCCGGGTGATCTGGCTTCATCAGCTGTGCCCTCATACGGGCTGGGCACATATTTCCAGATCTGGCCCAGTCGCTCGCTGCCACCATTCGTGCAGGCAAAATAGATCGCACTTCCAGCCTGTTCCAGCGCAAAGCTCATGCCCTCGCCGCGCGCAAACAGTGCCGCGCCTTTTGCATGCCCGCGAAGACGCAAATCGCCATCGGGCGACGTCACATCTTCAATATCCAGCCAGTCGACATCCCACGCACCATTCGGCGCAAAGCGCTGGTCGATCCAGTTGCGCGTGTCAGCNCCCCTCGCGCCTCGAACGGCGAGAACCTGNANNCGNCCACCTTTNGCNAGCTCGCCCGGCACGTCTGGCAAGAANCGATAAAACAGCGAATCGCCCTGATCTTCGGTCTGATAGACGACGCCCGTCCGCGGATCGGTCGCCGTGGCTTCGTGTTTGAACCGGCCCATNNNTTTTAGCGCCACCGGTACTGCGCGCTCAGTCGCGCTCGCTGGCACTTCAAACACATAGCCATGATCTTCGCGCGCCAGCGGGCCGGAGGTGATCTCGGTTTCCTCACAGGAGAGCCAGCTCCCCCACGGCGTCAGACCACCCGAGCAATTGCGGAGCGTGCCTGACAGGGACAGAAAGCTGCGTTCAACCTGATCTGTCTTCAGATTATAGACGAGCGTCGTCGTCCCGCCGGGCAATGGCGCGCCATCAACACCAAAATCATAGCTGAGATCAGGCTGGACGTCCGTGCCATCTGCATAGGCACCAAGATGGGCTTCGTCCGGATCGAGCTCGTGATTGCGCACCAGAATGCACCGGTCGGCNTCACCTTCCATGGGGAAGCACGCCATGCCGTCGTGCGCGGCCGGAACTTTCAGGCCGTCGGACATGGTCTCGCCCGTCCGCGAAATCGCCGTATAGGTGAACCCCTCCGGCAAATCCAGAAGACCGTTCGGGTCGGCGATCAGAGGGGCGGAAGACCCTGCCTGGCTCGTCGCGCAGCCGGACAGCATTGGATAGGCGGATGTCGCCACGCCAAGTGAGATCGCTGTTTTGAAAAAAGACCGACGGCTCGCAATCATCTTCACCTCCCCGGATGCGAAAAGGTTCGGCTACCAAATCAACACGACAATCTGACGACACCAGGCCATCATTCTGTGGAAACAATGCGGTATCAGCTCGACCGGCAATCCTTTATATTCAGTGCGAAAGCCTCGAAATTGCCGAGACCGTTGCCATGAATATCCTTCTTCTGACCTACGGGACACGCGGCGATGTCCAACCCTTTCTGGCACTTGGCCAGGGGCTGAAATCGCGCGGACACCGGGTCAAACTCGTCACATCGGTCAGGTTTGAGCGCTTCGTTACGGATCAGGGGCTGGAGTTCGCCGGCATGCCAGATGACCTTCTGGCCATTCTCGACACAGATGAAGGCAAGTCGCTGATCGAAGACACGCAGAATGTTTTTGACACAATCAGTAAGAACATCCGGCTGACCCGTCGATTACAGCCCATGCAGGAGGATCAGCTTGATGCCTGCTGGTCGGCGGCGCAGGATTTTGCGCCCGACTTCGTGGTGTTCCACCCAAAAGGTTTTGCTGGCCCGCAAATCGCTGAGGCCTTTCACTGTCCTGCGTTGCTGGCTCTGCCCTTTCCCATGCTCGTTCCGACCGGGGACTGGCCGCATATCGGGTTTCCGCGCCTCCCTTTTGGCGCACCCTATAATCGCCTGACCCACAAACTGGTCAACAGCCTCACAGCCCTGTCGCTAAGAGGTCCGATCAAGGCCTTTCGAGCCCGTCACCACATGGAAGACGCGAAACGTTATGACTGTCTTCACCGTCCCGATGGCACGCCATTGCCAAGCGTCACGGCCGTCAGCCCCTCAGTGGTTCCCACCCCGTCTGATTGGAACTCGCGTCACACCATGTGCGGTTACTGGTTTCCTGAGCCGGACACAGACTGGTCGCCATCACCCGAATTGTCGGCATTTCTCAATGCAGGGCCGGCGCCAGTCTATATCGGTTTTGGCTCCATGGCTGGAAAACGCCCTGCCGCCCTTGCAGACATAGCGGTCCAGGCCCTTCAGAAGACCGGTGTGCGCGGCATTATTGCGACCGGCTGGGGTGGCCTTGAACCCGGCGACCTCCCAGAGTCGGTTTTCAAGCTGGACGCGGCGCCACATGACTGGCTGTTCCCTCGCATGGCCGCAGTCGTGCATCATGGCGGGGCCGGAACAACTGCGGCCGGGCTGAGAGCTGGCGTACCGTCAATCATCACGCCCTTCACTGGTGACCAACCCTATTGGGGCCGGATGGTGGCGCAGCTTGGAGCCGGGCCTGAACCCATCTCTCAAAAAAACCTCACAAGCACGCGTCTGGGTGAAGCCCTGACCCAGACCCTTGGCGAGAAACGCTTCCGGGTATCGGCGCGAGCAATCTCCGAAAAGATCAAATCAGAAGAGGGTGTGGCAAAAGCCAGCGAGATGATCGAAGCGATGGCGAGCGATTGGCCGCGGTGATGATGCGCCGAAATCAAGACGGGATGCCTGGCACAAGGCACCCCGCCTGACTGGGGAAATACACAGAAAAAAAAGCCGTGAAGGCATTTACGCACACCGCTTGGGCAAATCGGTATCTATGCGCAGGTCATTCCTTCACGGCTCCGGCCCGCGTGCGTCCCCCACCTGAGTTACAGCGCTGACCGAAAAAGATTCTCTCTGTGCTTGTGAAAGATAATTGAACACACGCCGGAACAAATCAGGAAGAACACCCAATTTTCGTTGACCNCGCCACCTAATTTTCAGAGATACTTATCTCGGGACGCAAGGGATAGGTAATAGTGCTAATAGAACGAGACGCTGAACTTCAGTCGATGAAGCATTGTCTGGCCGAGGCAAGACGCGGCAGGGGTCAGGTCATTCTGGTCTCCGGCGAGGCCGGAATCGGAAAGTCCAGCCTCATCCAGGCGATGCGACGGGTGGTGGAAGCAGAGACTCCCAACACCCGATGGTTTGAGGGCGGCTGTGAAGCTCTGTTTACACCCCGGACCCTCGGCCCTGTCTTCGACATGGCACCAAATCTTGGCCGTGTTGTCGAACTGGCGCTTGCGACGGAGGGCACGCGCTCAACATTGTATTCGGCAATTTTGTCGTCACTGGAAAAAGCCCAGCCCGCAGTCATGGTCTGTGAGGATTTGCACTGGGCCGATCACGCCACTCTGGACCTGTTGAAGTTCGTTGCACGTCGTATCAACCTGCTCAGCGTCACACTTATTCTCAGCTTCAGGGATGATGAAACCACACTCACACATCCGATCACCCATCTGCTGGGCGACCTGCCCGGCAGCATAACGACGCGTCTGGCGCTCAAACCGCTGAGNGANGCNGGTGTGAACCAGCTGCTTGCGTCGGNGANTCGATCCAGTCATCAGATTTTCTCGCTCACNGAAGGAAATCCTTTCTACGTATCGGAGCTTCTGGCGGCCGATACTGGTGTGGACTATCTGCCNGCNTCGATCAAAGACGCTGTTGCGCTTCGNACAGCACTTCTTCCCGCCCCCGCNCGCGAAGTCCTGGAGCGCACNTCNGTNCTGCCCAAGGCTTCAACTTTCGCCTTTCTTGAAGCGCTGCTGGGCGAAGAGCTGGCCCAACACCTGACCCTCTGCCTGAACAAGGGCTTACTTATTGAAGACGGACTGATGATCCGCTTCCGGCATGAACTGACACGGCTTGCCATTTTCGACAGCCTATCACCTGCACGACGGCGGCAATTTCATCTCGATTGCCTGAAACTGCTTGAAACAGAACGATTTCGAGGCTCATTGGACGAGATGGTTCACCATTCTGCCGGTGCGCATGATGGTGACCGTGTCCTCCGTTTTGCGCCGAAAGCCGCAGAGGCTGCCGCCACGGCGGGCGCGCATCACGAGGCTGCCGCGCACTATCAGTCGGCGCTACGCTTCGTGAATGAAGCTGAGCCGGAACTGGCTGCACTTCTCTATGAATCCTGGGCTTATGAGTCCGCTTTGGCGGACCGGATGGACGACAGTGTGCTGGACGCACGGCGCCACGCCATCACGCTCTGGCGTGCACTGGATCGGCAAGACAAGGTGGGTCACAATCTCCGCCATCTTGCGCGCCTGCACTGGTATCGTGGCGAGAGCAGTGACGCAGCACGTTATGCTGATCAGGCAATCCAGGTGCTGGAAGCGCTTCCGGCCTCGTCTGAACGCGGCATGGCATATTCCATGCGCTCCCAACTTCATATGCTGAATGACCAGATGAACGAGGCCGTCGAGTGGGGATTTCGCGCACTTGATTTCGAAAGCAGACATTCTGATCCCGATACACGCATGCACGCACTGAACAATATCGGTACGGCCATGGTGTTTCGGAACAATAAGGATGGCTTGATCCACCTGCAGGAGAGCCTCCGTCTGGCCTTGCTTCACGGTCATCATGAAAATGCCGCGCGCGCCTACAACAACCTTGCAGAATACGGCGTTGAATGCAGAGATTTCGAACTCGCAGAACGAATCTTGCCAGAGGCTCTGGCATTTGACCGCCAGTATAATCTTGATGCGTGGTCCAATTATCTGGCTGGCCGACAAGCCCATATGAGACTCGACCAGGGACGACTGGACGAAGCCATTCAGATGGCAAATGATATTCTGGACTTAAAGCATCCGAGCTTAAGATCACGTCTTCCCGCCAATGTTGTTGTGTCACGGGCTCGAATGCGCCGCGGAGACGTGGAGGCGGAACGCCTGCTCCTGGAAGCGTTGACCAACTCTCTGTCCACAGACGAAAAACAGCATATCGTTCCCGCACGAATTTCTCTGATCGAGTGGGCCTGGCTCACAGATTCGCCGGGGCGCGCCCGCGAGCATATTGAACGGTTGAAGTTGCTCGCAACTGTTGACCGTCATCCATGGAACATCGGAGACCGGGCGATTTGGCTGAATTGCTTTGGTGTGCCTGTCGAAGAGTTTGTCGATCACACGCTTCCAGAACCCTTCAGGCTCGAACTGGAAAAAGACTTTCAGCGATCCGCACAGGTCTGGCGTGAACTTGGTCTGCCCTATGAGGCCGCCATGGTCGAGCTCCGCAGTGGTGACCCTTCCTTGCTTGAACCTGCCATTCAGGGCTTTCAGTCGATTGGCGCAGAGCTGGCGCTGCGCAAAGCACGACGACTTGCCGAAGCTGCAGGCATTCGCGTCAGTTATGCTGAACGCAAGCGCGGCCCCTATCAGGCCGCNCGCAATCATCCGCTTGGCCTCACCGCGAAGGAACAGGAAGTTTTGTCGTGCCTGAAGGATGGTCTCAGCAATCGAGAGATTTCAGACCGGCTCAACCGTTCCCACCGTACGGTTGAGCACCATGTCTCATCGATCCTGGCAAAGCTCAACGCCTCAAACCGGACTGCCGCCATTCTGCGCGTTCAGAGGGANCCCTGGATCGTTAAATAGTGTGCGGACAACACCGGTTTACACACCCTGATGCAGAGAAAACACACATGGATATTCATCCGGGGTTCAGCGGACAAAGTGTGGATCGAATTCTCTCCTGAGGCGTATTGAGTTGAACATCCCATCAGATATCGGACACACTTTACGGTGAAACGAACAGAGTTTCTTAAAACGGATCGCGTAAGCTGGCTTGATCGGGTAAGAGCCTACTTCTTCTGGCGACCAGATGATCCGGTGAGGCTGACGGGTGGGACAGCGATGACAACATATCGCGCTGACATGGAGCAGGCACACACGACGCGCCTGCGTCGTCGNCGCTTTACGTTTCTTGCCGGCATGTCGCTCGCCCTGCTCGCAGGTCTTGTNGGCGGCTATATGTATTGGCAGAGCCTGTTTGCGGACATGCCAGACCTGCCACCAAACGATAAACTCTGGTCGATAAACCGCGACTTCTCNATCGAAATTGTTGATCAGAATGGTGACCGGCTGATTCATCGCGGGCCACTCTATGGCGATGCGATTGATCCTGACACACTGCCACCACATGTGGTTCANGCNTTCATTGCNGGTGAGGACCGCCGCTTCTACAATCATAACGGCGTCGATGTGATGTCGGTCTTCCGGGCAGGTTTCGCAAACTGGCGCGCAGGCTACACCGTTCAGGGTGGCTCCACGCTCACTCAGCAGCTTCTCAAAAACCTGGTTCTTACGCCTGAGCAGTCGATCAAGCGTAAGGCGCAGGAAATGGCACTCGCACTGCGTCTCGAAACACGCATGAGCAAGCGTGAAATCCTGTCGCTCTACTTAAACCGNATCTATCTCGGCAATCGCGCTTTCGGCCTGGATGCNGCNGCNGAAGCCTANTTCAAGAANGANGCNNNAGACCTCACGCTTTCAGAAGCCACTTTCATTGCNGCTCTGCCGAAAGCNCCNTCNCGCATGATTGCCGACCCGGAACTGGAAGATGCCCGTGATCGCCAGCGCTATATTCTGAGCCAGATGGTCAATGAGGGCTATATCACCCTGGAAGAGGCCCAGGCGGCCTCCACCACACCGATCGAATTTGTGCCTGCCACGCCAGACAATCCNCTTCTGGGGCATGTTGCCGATTATGTGCTCGCAGAGCTGAAACAGCTTCTGCCTGAAGTGCCAAGTGATGCGGTCGTGACCATCACGATCGATCCGAAAGTCCAGGAAATCACTCACGCCTCGCTCAAGAACATCATCGAGACCGAAGGCAAGGATCGTGGTGCTCGCAATGGATCGGCGCTGGTTCTCGCCGCTGATGGCAGAGTGCTCGCCATGGTGGGCGGACTTGATTACAAGACCAGCCAGTTCAACCGGGCAACTCAGGCCATGCGCCAGCCCGGATCATCCTTTAAACCTTTCGTCTATGCCACCGCGATGGAAAAAGGCTTACGCCCTTACACGGTCCGCGTGGATGAACGAACCTATATCACCAAAGACTGGGCACCACGGAACTATACAGGCCAATATTATGGCCCTGTGAGACTGCGCGATGCTCTGGCCAATTCACTGAATACAGTCGCCGCCAAGCTGACCCAGGAAGTGGGTGCCTCCAATGTAGTGGAAATGGCGCATCGACTGGGGCTCAACACAGATCTCAAGCCCTATCCGTCTATCGCGCTCGGCTCTGATGAAACCACGCTGTTTGATCTGGTCCGCGCCTATGGGGCCTTTGCCCGCTATGGAAAACGCATGGACCCGTATCTGATTGAGAAGGTCGAGAACACGCGCGGCGATCTCATTTATTCACGCAAGCCCTACCCGGCGGCCACGGTTCTGGAGCCACGCGTTGCAGGTGACATGAATGAAATGCTGGCCCGCGTCGTTACCCATGGTTCTGGCCGNCGCGCAGAGATCGAAAANTGGGAAGTCGCCGGCAAAACCGGAACATCTCAGAATTGGCGCGATGCCTGGTTCATTGGCTACACAAACTCTCTCATTGCAGGNGTGTGGCTTGGCAATGACGAGAATGANCCCATGTCCCGCGTCACCGGCGGTACACTGCCCGCCCAGGTCTGGCATGACGCCATGGCTCAGCTCCTGCAAGACTATGAGCCAGAGCCTCTGCCGGGCGTCGACGAAGAAGATGATCTGAACCCCGATCAGCTGCGCCGTGTCGATTTCTANAATGAACTCGCAGATGCCTTCTTCTCAGCACAACCGACGCAGGTTGCCAGCGTCCGTTCAACCCAGCGCTGAGCCACGCCAAACCTTTTCGATTTGTAACTCGCGGTTCTGTACGGACCGGCCTAGGCTGTCGCCTGTCTCCACGAAATTAAATCTGTTTAAGGCTGTCAGAATTAACTTGACTNNTCTCGACTATCGATAAAGTTTGCGCGCAAATCGATAAATTTGAGGCTGTTCGAGTGACAATTGACGGGAGAGTCCGGCTGCTAACGCAGCCTGACTATTTGCTGACATCCATCGACGTGGCGAATTCAGAATTCGTCTATCATCCGATCTCAAGATCGCTGGTCAACACGAATCGATTTCTCGTCAAAGGTATTCGGGCNCCGGGTTCTTCTGACACTTTCCGTATCGACGTCGANACGGCGCTCGATTGGGCGCGATCAAATCCNGANNCGCANANCGGNNCGGATGATCTTTCACACNTCNTTNTGTGGNTCNACGCTNCTNGCNAANNTNCTNAGNGGNGCCGGNNANGCNACNTGCTATAGAGANCCGGACTTNCTNAGCGATCTGGCCAGTCTGAAAGCNGCAAAGTCTCCGCTNCTGGAAAGCCGGGGACGATGGCACGAGATCATTGCCTTTGCCGTGATGCAGTTTCAGAAAAGCTGGAAATCCGAAACAGTTTTCACAAAAGCCTCGAACTGGGCGAACCCCATCATTCCGGACCTGATGGAAGCTTTGCCAGACCTGCGTCTTCTCACCATCAGCATGAACCTGGAAGACTATCTGATTGCCAACCTGCGAGGCGGAAAGTCACGGCTGGCCTGGTCACTCGAACTCCTTAATCACTTGCTGGCCTGCGGCCAGGTCAACAGATGTCAGGTGTTGGAGGTCGAACGCGCCGGACTAAACTCTGTGCAGAGGCTTCTGCGACTTCTCATCATACTGCATGACAGTCAGGTCAATTTCCTTGACCGTCATCTGGAGTCTTACGCGCGGCTCGGATTTACTGAACTGACGTCCGCCCCGCTCTCATCCATTCACAGAGGCGCACACGCCCTCAGCATGCGACTGCATTCCGAGAATATCACGCCCACCCTTTCCACAGAACTTTCCCGGCACTCCAA
>PABS01000023.1 GCA_002699325.1 Ponticaulis sp.
CACAAGGGGCAGTGCGGTCGAGGCAAAGAAGTTGGACAGGTCGGAATTGGCCACCGAAAGCTCGTCGACCTTGCTCTTGAGTTCGTCATTGACGGTCGAAAGCTCCTCGTTCGTCGACTGGAGCTCTTCGTTCATCGACATCATTTCTTCGTTGGAGCTTTTCAGCTCCTCATTCGCCGTTTCGAGTTCTTCAACGGTCGTTCTCAGACGATTGCGCGTAGAGCGCAGCTCATCTTCAAGCACCTGAACCTGATCGTCGGCCTGATTGAGATCCAGAAGATCTTCGTCATATTCCTGTTTGAAGGGCTCCCGGTCGCGGAAGATCAACAGTACATGACCATCCATCACCGGGTCGGCGATCAGATCGACTTTCTGGGTACCAAATTCGGATTTGATCTCAATGCCATTCGCGACAACACGCCGGTCCTTCGAGCTGGCATCACGCATCAGGCTTGGCAGAACGCGCCTGAGATCACCGCGCGCAAGGTTCAGCACAGAGACCTGGCGACCCTCGCCCGTCGGGAATTCAAGATACCGGCTGAGGCGGCCATAGCTCGTCAGCACATTGCCATCCGCATCGATCAGAACAGAAGCTGGCGCATACCGGTCGGCAATCCGACGGGTAACCTCTTCCTCCTGCCAGTCTTTCTTACCGCTATAGCCAGGCTGAGAGCCGGAAGACTGTCGACGCGATCGGTTATTGCCCATGGGCAGGTCAATCGGATGGCGAATAGAGCCCGGACGGCGCTTAAAGATGCGGCTGCGTGCATCAATTGGCGCGAACAGGTCCTCATAGCGCCCGACCGTCTCCGATGGTCCAAGGAAGAGATAGCCACCTGGCCGGATCGAATAATGCATCAGCGGCAGAACAGATTTCTGCAACCGCTCACCAAAGTAGATCAGAAGATTCCGGCAAGATAGCAGATCAATTTTCGCAAAAGGCGGATCCTTGATCAGGCTATGCGAGGAAAACCGGATCATGTCTCGAATGATCGGCGAAATCTGGAAATCCACGCCATGGCCAATCGTGTACCGGTCTCGCAACTCTTCGGGAATATCGGTCAGAGAGGCTGAGGGGTAACGACCCTCTCGCGCAATCGCCAGCATGCTCTCATCAATGTCGGTTGCGAAAATCTGCACGAGCGGGCGTGTGGCCGTTTCCCGCATTTTTTCGTGCAACAGCATGGCGATGGAATAGGCTTCTTCACCACTCGAACAGCCCGCCACCCAGACGCGGATTTCCCCGGTCGACCGGCTTTCAGCCACGAGCGGCTTAATCACATCGGTCATCAGCTGATCAAAATGTTCATTGTCGCGGAAGAAGCGCGTGACATTGATCAAAAGGTCGCGGAATAGCGCGTCACACTCATCTTCATCTTTTCGAACACGCTGAAGATAAGCCTGAGGATCATCAATCCCCAGAACCTGCATGCGGCGTTCAACCCGGCGCTCAAGCGTGGACCGCTTATAATCGCTGAAGTCGTGGCCGATCAGTTCGCTGAGCGAATTACAGACATCGTCTATGTGATCGGAGACCACGCGCGAAATCTCTTCATCGCCAACGGAATTTGAACGCCGGGAGAAGAAATCGCTCAGGGTGTCGATCATCTCGGCGGGGCGTTTAACATAATCCACCAGGCCCGTGCCGACCGCGGCCAGTGGCATGCCGTCATAGCGCGCCGTAACCGGTTCCTGCGCCAGACAGACGCCGCCGCATTCCTTCACGGCACGAAGCCCGATCGCGCCATCCGCGCCAGTGCCCGACAGGATCACGCAGGCGGCATTTACCGTCCAGTCGTACGCCAGCGATTCAAAGAAATCGTCGATGGGTCGACGAAGCCCACGCGGCTGTTCGAATTCTGTGAGGGTCAGCACGCCATTCTTCAGCTCAAGGCCGTGGCCGGGCGGGATGATATAGACGTTATCGGCTTCAACCTTTTCACCGCCCGAAACCTGCTGCACGTCCAGATTGGTCTGACGGTTCAGAAGCTCAGCCAGCATACTCTCATGATTGGGATCGAGGTGCTGAACGATGACATAAGCCATGCCGGTGGGCAGCTCCGCCGCACTGAGCATTTCGCGAATGGCTTCCAGCCCACCCGCAGAGGCACCAATTCCGATAATCGGAATAACTGACGACCCGTTGTCACTCACTATTTTTTCGCGGGGAGTTTCCTGATCCACGTCAAATGTGCCCTACCCAATTATCCATCCCATTCAGTCCTAGCTGAGCAAGACCTAGAATGCACGACTACTATCTGAAAGCTCATTCACTTCGAGCAACTTGGCGCGCGCGGAAACGATCGCTGATGCCGCATCCGAAAGCGCAAAAAGGGTCCCTTTGTGAATGGAGTCCTCGAGCCTGTCAGACTTTCCAATCGAATTGAGCTTTTCGTTGAGGCGGCTCTCATAAGACTTCAACTCTTCGACATCTGCCTGGCCGAGGTCAAACTGAGAGCCGAGAATAAAGGTCGGCTTCCCCTGAACATCGCGCAGCCTCGTCATGGTCAGAAGATTTATAAACGCCGAGCCGTCCTTACGAAAATTCACCAACCGGTGACGGATGAAGTTGTCAGATGGATTGTCGAAAAACTTATGCAGTCGATCTGTGTCGTTCAGCTTTACAGCGTTCTCGCCGCCCTGAAGGAAACGACAATTCTGGCCGATGCACTCACTCTCGAGATAACCTGTCATGGCTTCAAACGGGTTATTGGCAGCCAGAAGCCTCAACTCCGGATCGCGAGCATCGGCAATCGTAAGAGCCACCGAGCGATGCTCAATCAGTTGTCTTAAAGTCTTGTGATCCATGGATTTTTTGGCCCTACAGCGAAAATTCTGCAAGGCGGCAGAAGAACGCGAAACTCCGATTTAGAGCCATAAACGCGCAATAGCGCGGAGAGTTCCAAAAAATTCTGAGATTTCTCGAGCATACTCACCAGGAGTTCTGCATCATCCATTTGTCCGGGGAGAAAATGGAGCGGGCGATGAGATTCGAACTCACGACATCAACCTTGGCAAGGTTGTAACTTCATCAAAGCGTTTTCTTTCGTTAGTTAGGCTTACCGTTCCGTCTCTCGCCTGTCGAAGAAGAAATGACGTGTGTAGTCGTAAGCTCTTTCGCTACCCGGGGCAAAGGTGGCGATTCCGGAACAAGTCCCGATCGTCACCGCGCAGCCGCTAGCGCGAAAGTGTATGCGCAGCAATAAAGTCATCCAATCAACCCGCACTGGCCCCCGGTTTTGCAAGGATTGCCAGCGATAAACAGCAAACTGACTAGAAGACTTATTCTACAATAAATATCTCTTGAAACAACTTTTTGGAATCCTAAATATCACTCATGGGATATGGAATTAACCTATTGGTTGACTGAACATCATTTTTGTGGTACCATTTGTCTCAGGGCTGGGCACTGGAAGGTTACTGCTATGGCTAATGCATTCGGAAAAGAATTGAGGAAGCTACGCATCGACGAGAACGAACTGATGAAAGACATGGCCGAGCGGGTTGGTGTGTCTTCTGCTTTTTTGTCGGCAATGGAGCGCGGGACGAAGGCGTTACCTCCGGCTTTCGAAGAACGTATCGTCTCGGAATATAAATTAGATGGAGATCGCGCGGCAGGCGTTCGGGCCGCAGCAGACATCTCCCGAAAGTCATTTGTTGTTAAGCCTGATAATGAGTTGGCACGAGACGCAGCAGGAATGTTTGCACGACATGTCAATTCTCTTTCAGACGTTCAGCTCAAAAAGATGATGGATTTGATGAAGGGGATCTAGCTTGACTGGAGCAGTATTTAGGGTCGCTCCGCGCTCGCGGAGCGACATTCGTCATACAGCTATACGCGTCCGCCAAGAGTTACACTTGGTGGACGTTCCCTATTTTCCGATCATCCACGTCATCGATCAGATTCTTTGCTCACATTTTCAAGAAATTGAGCTTGAAGTAGAACCCGTATCAGATATGGCCGGTGCTGAGGGATACACTTGCCCCAACGGTACTTTCATCACTCTCCGCGAAGATGTCTATGACGGCGCCATCGCTGGCGAAGGCCGTCATCGCTTCACCGCTGCACACGAGCTAGGGCATCTGCTGCTTCATTCCGGTCGTGGTTTTGCCCGCGTACCAGCCTCAAACACCATTCGCCCGTTCGAAAACAGCGAATGGCAGGCAGACACATTCGCCGCCGAGCTGCTTATGCCAGCTCGGTTTTTTTCGTCTTCTGATACCGTGCAGATCGTGGTGGATCGTCACGGAGTTTCCTATCAGGCAGCCGACTATCGGCTGGACAAATTGCGTCAGGAGGGGCTGATTTAAAAAGTTAGGGCCCGGAGGTGGTGCTCCAGGCCCGTAACAGTGTTGTACATCGGTAACAGGACTCGCGGGTACACGTGTCTTGACTTCAGAACAACGTCGAATCGGTAGCTACAAATAGCTCCATCTGAATGTCAAGGCAATCTACGTCCTGCAATTTCAGGAGAGATAGAATGCCTAAAAAGCCTTCTCTGCCTCCGCCACCCCCCGGAATGAAGTATATCTTCCGGGCGTGGCGGCGCGATCCTAAGACCGGAGCCGTGCAATACGCACGTACCTTCGGTTTTCGCGCATGGCCTATCCTCGTTCCAGCTTAAACGCGGAACATTATAACTTTCATAACGGGGCTGGGCGGGACTTTGTTCCGCCCTCCTCACATCAATTCTAAGCAGGAAATTCTAATTTTCGCTCCCCCGCTCGCTCCCCGAAGTATACATCGGTTCCGCACCGGGTGGGATAAGTTCCTATTTCCATGAGGGAAAATGGAGCGGGCGATGAGATTCGAACTCACGACATCAACCTTGGCAAGGTTGCGCTCTACCCCTGAGCTACGCCCGCTCAAATAAAAGGGGTATCCGGCGTCGCCGGAAGCGGTGATAAAGCGCATCTCATCNNNGGATGCAAGAGAAAATTCACAGGAAAGCTGAACTTCGTTATCTCGCCCGGCGAGAGGCCGCCGCAGCCTGGCAAATTTCGAGAAGAAGTCGGCGAACCAGAAGCTCCTGAGGTGTGCCGCCGCGGCGGCAGGCGGTATCAATCTGCTCGATATGCGCCATCAGCGCGAACAGTCGCTGCGGACTCCAGCGTGCCAGCCTTCGCTCAAATGCGGGCCACTGGCGGTCGAATATGCGCGGCGTCAGTTTCTCGCCAATCGCAGACCCCTGAACCCCAGTCGCTGAAATCTCATGGGCGCGGATCAACCGGTTCATCTGATTGACAAGGCCAATCAATATGGGAATGGCCGCGCTTGCATCGCGCAGCTGATCTTCCAGCAATCGGGAAAGCTCTTCAGATCGCCCGTCCAGCGCCAGATCGATCAGATCAAAACCAGAGGACTGATCCTCCAGCACCACCAGATCGCGGATATCATCGGTCGANAGCGCACGCCCGAGATCATCTGAATAAAGCGACAGCTTTTCCAGCTCAACAGNGGCCAGTGACTGATCNCGCAGAAGGGTCTGCACGAGAAGGCTTTCGGCATCCGGATCAATTTCCAACCGGCGCTCACGGACCTTTTCACGCACCCAGCCTTCGAAATCGCGGTCATTGCGCTCATACACCTGGAGCGCGACAGCCTTCTTGTGCNCTTCGAACGTTTTGCGGAGCGTGGACCGTGGCGACAGATCACCCGCCACGAGCAGCATGCGCCCTGCTGGGGGCCGGTCACTCTCGTCGAGAAGCGACAAGGCATCCAGAAAGGGACGCGCTTCAGTTTCCCGTGCAATGCCGGCCTGCACAAGGGAGGCTCCGCCGAAAAGAGATTCAGAGAACAGGCCTTCTGAAATCAGGTCAGGCGAGGCTTTTGCGTCTTCAGGCGGCACCCGTAGCCGCTCCAGCGGCGGATCNCCGCGCNTGATCCAGGCCGCGGCCAGATTGTCAGCATATTCAGAGAGCGGCGCACCGGGCTTTCCGAAAATCAGCGCGGCATAGATTCCATCATCCGGGCTGGTGGAGAAGGTTTCAGCCTGTCGACCCTGGCGTTTCACGTTAGCGGATGCGTGGACGTCCATCCCGATAGGCATCAGGGTCTGCGGCCTTCAGCTGAAGGTCTTCTGCAATCCGAGTTGCCATCAGCATGGCTGCTTTTGTCTGCGCTTCGCGTCGAGCGGTAATGTCCGCATAAGGCAGTCTGGAAGGCGCCAGATTAGCCGATGTCTCCAGATCATTGGAGATCACGCCGTCTGGTGTCGTCAGAATATAGGTGCCGCGAAGCGTCACACGTGTCCGGGACGTAAGGCCCGACGGCCGAATATCGAAATCCCGCACGCGCTCATCATAAAAGACTTCAAGTCGGCCGCTCTCAATCCCAGGCACACCCGGGCGGAGCTGCATTAGCAATTCCTTCCGCATGGCATGGCCAGCATAGCCTTCGATTTCGCTGATCTGGATCGACCCGCTTTCAAGTCCATCTGCATCAGAATACAGAGGCGTGAAGCCACAACCCGNAAGAGAAAGCGACGACAGCGCAAAAAGGGCGGCAGCAGCAAAAGTCTTCATCATGAAACCACGATATTGATGATCCGTCCGGGTACTACAATCACCTTTCGGATGGTTTTACCAGATGTATGGGTCTGAACTGCGGCATCCTCNAAGGCCAGCGCCTCAATCTCTTTCTGGTCAGCTGACGCCGGAACGCTGATCTCNGCGCGCTTCTTGCCATTGATCTGAACAGGCAGCGTCACGGAGTCATCTTTCAGAAGACTCTCTTCCACCACCGGCCAGGCCGACGCGCTGACAAGGCCGTTCCCGCCAATCCGTTCCCAGCATTCCTCTGCAAGGTGAGGCATGAACGGGACAAGCGCATGCGCCAGGAAAGACATGCTTTCCACGCGCGCCGCATTCAGCGCCCCGCTCTGGCTCGCATTCTCGGCTTTTCGCAGAGCGTTCACCCATTCGTGGATGGTGGCGATCGCTGAATTGAAACGGAAGCCTTCAATGGCAGCTGCAACCGCGCTGAGTGAGCGATGCGAGACTTTCCGCAGATCGAGCGCCGCGTCATCACTTTCACCAAGGCCTTCACCCGGCTTCGGCGCATCTTCTGGCAGGGCGTCAACAACGNCCCAGACCTTCTGCGCAAATCGCCAGGAGCCTTCAACACCAGACTGCGTCCACTCAACGTCACGCTCGGGCGGAGAGTCAGACAGCACAAACCAGCGCGCCACATCGGCNCCAAAGTCGGAGATGATTTCCGTCGGATCGACNGTGTTCTTCTTCGACTTGGACATTTTNTCGANNGGGCCAACGGTGACAGGCTTGCCTGTCGCCGTCTCAATCAAGGTGCCGTCNCGATCGTCGATTTCTTCGGGAGAGACCCAGCTACCTTCGGCAGATTTATACGTCTCGTGGGTCACCATGCCTTGCGTGAACAGCGCAGCAAATGGCTCGCCAGAGCCCAGATCAATCAGGNCGCAATCGCGCATGGCCCGCATAAAGAAGCGGGAATAGAGAAGGTGAAGCACCGCGTGCTCAACACCGCCAATATACTGGTCGACCGGAAGCCAGTAGTCGGCCGCTGACTTATCGACCGGAGCCTTTTCCGCTGGCGCGGCAAAGCGGGCATAATACCAGGAGCTGTCAACAAAGGTGTCCAGCGTATCGGTTTCGCGCTGCGCGTCGCCGCCACATTCCGGGCATTTCGTATGCTTCCAGGTCGGGTGACGTTCCAGCGGATTGCCCGGCACATCAAAGGTGACATCCTCCGGCAAACGCACGGGCAGCTCATCATCAGGCACCGCCACCGTACCGCACTTTTCGCATTTCACGACGGGGATCGGACAGCCCCAATAGCGCTGACGGGAGACGCCCCAGTCGCGCAGACGATAGGTGGTCGCGCCTTCACCCAGGCCCAGCTCTTCAAGCTTGGCAATTGCCGCATCAATGGCGTCGGTGGTCGAAAGCCCGTTCAGGAAATCGGAATTATAAATGGTGCCCGGGCCAACATAGGCCTCATCCTCAATGGCGTGAGACGCTTCGTCGGCATTTGGCGGCAGAACCACAGGCGTAACATCGAGGCCGTATTTCCGCGCAAAATCCAGGTCACGCTGATCACCCGCAGGCGATCCAAACACAGCCCCAGACCCATAAGTGGAAAGCACAAAATTTGCACTCCAGACCGGAATTTCCCAATTCGGGTCGAAGGGATGTTTGACCTTCAGGCCAAGATCAATGCCGAGCTTTGGCGCTTTCTCAATGGCTTCCTCAGATGTGCCGAGCTTGGCGCATTCTTTCTGGAAGGCTGCAATCTCAGCGTTCTCGACGGCAAGCGCCTTGGTGATGGGGTGGTCAGGCGCCAATGCGATGAAACTGGCGCCATATAGCGTGTCTGGCCGTGTGGTGAAGACAGAAATGGACTCGCCAAATGTCTCCGGCACGTCGCCCGCAAACGGCCAGCGAACCGTCGCGCCACGAGACTTGCCGATCCAGTTCGCCTGCATGAGGCGCACTTTCTCCGGCCAGCTATCCAGCTTTTTGACTTCTTCGATAAGATCATCCGCATAATCGGTGATCTTGAAGAACCATTGTTCCAGCTCGCGGGTCTCAACCTCTGCGCCAGAGCGCCAGCCTTTACCGTCAACAACCTGCTCATTGGCGAGGACGGTCATATCGACCGGATCCCAGTTCACTTTGGAGGTTTTCCGGTAGATCAGGCCTTTTTCCATCATGGCGATGAAAATGCGCTGTTGCTGTTCGTAATATTCAGGGTCGCAGGTCGCAAATTCGCGAGACCAGTCGAGCGACAGGCCCAGAAGTTCGAACTGCGCCTTCATGGCGGCGATATTGTCGTAAGTCCAACCCTTTGGATGAACGCCGCGCTGCATGGCGGCATTCTCGGCAGGCATGCCAAAGGCGTCCCAACCCATAGGGTGGAGCACTTTATCGCCCTGAAGCATGCGATAGCGCGCCACAACATCGCCCATGGCATAATTGCGCACATGGCCCATGTGGAGACGGCCCGATGGATAGGGAAACATCTCCAGCACATAGGCTTTGGGTTTGGATGGATCGGGTTCACCCGCCTCAAAAAGGCGCGCTTCGGACCAGGCTGCCCGCCAACGGGGCTCACTGGTCCGGTGATTATATCGCGACGCCAAGGACGTCCTCCTCGGTATTTGGATGGTCAGATCAGCTGAAATCGCCGACTTTCAATTCACGAGCTCGCGCGAGAATCGCATTCTCGAGCTGGACTTCGGTATCCGGGTCTGTCTCGGCATCGACCCAGTCAGCGCCATTTTTGACCTGGCGGAACACAGAGACGTTGATACCATCTGCACGCAGACGCGTGTCGAGAATGTAGACCGTCAGCTTCAGACGCTCATTCGGCGTCGCCTGCGGAGAATACCATTCGGTGATAATAATGCCGGACTGCGGGTCAGCGCTCTGCAGCGGCATAAAGTCAATTGTGTCGAGCGTTGCACGCCAGAGAAACGCGTTTACACCAACCATAGCTGTCTCGGCCTGCGCATCCTGCACCCGGCTTCCACCGCCACAGGCTGTCAGGGTCAGAACGGACGCTCCAAGGAATAGGGCCAAGGCTCGATGGTGTCTCATGATTTCTCCCGGCATATCGCCCACAGTCACACTTCAATACTCGTTAGCGTTCGGTGTATAGCATGTGCATTGCACGCGGAAAGTCCCGAACAGCAATCAGCAGGCTGAAAATGCGTATCTTCTTCTTAATGTTTCTCGTCAGCATCCCACTTCCGGCCCTCGCACAGGAGGCATGGGACACTGACTTCGCAGCAGACCTGACCGTTGTCACAGGTATTTTCAACGACGATCAGGCAACAGAGCCGAAGAATGGCATGGGAGAAGTTTCACTCACAGCCTCAACCAGCCGGGTTCTTGAAAATGGCGTCAAACTTACGGGTAGCCTCACTTTTCGAGCCCAGAATGATCATCCTGTCCGCCCTGGCTTTGCCGGAGCGCCCGTCCTCTGCCCGCCGGCTGATCCCGCTTGCGCCAGTCTGAATGGGCAGGGATTGCGCGGCGGGTTCTCTCGGCTGTCGACGGTTGGCTTCTCCGATGATGCCGGCGCACGCGGCAGTCTCGAGCGGGCCTATCTGGAAGTTGATGGTGGCTGGGGCGCTCTGTCTGTTGGGCGTGATTCTGGCATTGCAGCGCGCTTTTTTGAAGGTGAGCCGACGGTTTTCTCGCTCGCGCGCANTCGTGACCCGATTCTGGACCCTACGGGCATCAATGCTGTCCGCACCCGCAATGACATTTCCTCCTCCGCAGCAAAGGTGAGCTATGTGTCCCCGCGCATTCTGGGAATTCGTGCAGGCTTGTCCTACACCCCAGACGCCTCTGTGCGCAGTCTCGACCTTGAGACCAGCCGGAANGCACCCGGCGTGATTGAGCCTGAACTGGAAGATGCGATAGAAGTCGGCCTGCAAGCCTCTCGACTTGTCCGCAGCATGGATTTGCGCTTCCGCGGTTCTCTAACCTGGTCAGATGCCGGTGTTGAAACACCCATCTATGACGATATNGAAACCGTTAGCTTCGGCCTTGATGTCGAACGGTCNGACGCTTTCAGGCTTGGTTTCAGCGTTCTGGAATCCACAAATGGCGGCCTGGGCNACTATTCATCGCTCGGAATTGGCGCAGAATATAACATCGCTGACTGGGTAATCGGCATTAACGGCGCTCAAGCCGATGATGGAACCATAGGCCTTGAGACACGTTCGGCGACTGTGGGACTATCAAGGGAACTTAATGATGTTGTCGGCCTCAGCGTCGGCTACCGTACCACTCACACCGAGCTGGATGCGGCACCAATTGGCTGGACGGATAACATAGATCAACNAGGAGTGTTGCTCGAACTCCGCATTCGCAAATAATTCAAGAATGTCATGTAGTTTCGAGCTTCCAAAGGCTCTGGATTTACGCAATATGGGTAGGTAATGAAATATCTGGCGATCATATGTTCGAGCGTTGCGCTCTTTGCCTGCGGTAATGCCGCGGCGCAAACGGCTGCGCTTCCGAGCCATGGCGCCAGCACGCTTCCTCAAACTGAGTGGAGCAAGAATTTCACTTCGAACGCGCCTGTCGCCCCCACAACTGACGCAGGCTCAATGCTTGTATGGCAGGAACAGGCGCAGGCTTTCAAATTCGGCGGCAATGGTCGCTGGCAGATGAACCTGAATGTTGTGACCCGTCTCGAGGACTCTCCGCTTCCACGCGAAGAATACCGCGCCGGTGCCACCTATCAGTTCACCCCGCGCTTCAGCCTCAGCGGCTCTCTGAGCGTTGGTGCNGATGAGCTGAACGACATGTCTCAATGGCAGGAGCAGGAAGTTGAAGCNGGCGTCCGTCTGAAGACGACCTTCAAATTCTAGCGCTCTTANTTTCTACACATCGTCAAACGGCAGCGGCTGGATCTCGTCCGATGACACGATTTCTGTGTCAATCAGCCAGCCAATAACCGGCGCCAGCATGCGCTGAACAGCCGCGCGTGACGGGCAAGCTGCTGCAAAGGCCGGCAATCCTTCATCAGCAATCACAAGATCAGCCGCATATTTTGCCGGTCCCGTCACCCTGTGATGCGTTGGACGAACGAAATGCAGATATTGTGAGATGACGCGCGAGACGCTGCGACCACGTCCGCCCTCTTCTTCGGGGGCTGTGTCACGCAGAATGCGCCGGGCGAGCCTCAGATCATCTGGCGTGTCCACATAGACTTTCAGGTCAAACAGTTCCGCCATGCGCGGATCGCCGAGCACATGTATCCCCTCAAGAACGGTGATCCGGCGCGGCACAACCTCCAGAGTGTCATCCTTCACCCGGTCGTGCGCTGCAAAATCATAAAGCGGCTGATGAATCGTTTCGCCGCGCTTTAACGCCAGCGCATGCTCAAACATCAGGTCCATATCCTTTGAGGACAGGTCATCATAATTGATAAGGGCTTCGATTTCCGGCGCTGACAGACCCTCCACACCCTGACTGGCGCGGGTCTTGTAATAATGGTCATCGCCGAGCACGGCGCACAGATCCGGTCCCAGCACGGCCATAAGCGCATTGGCCAATGTGGATTTACCCGATCCGGAGCCTCCGGAAATTGCGATCAGACAAAGCGGTTCAGGAGGGAGCATTCGTGAGGAGGTCAGAGGCTGGTCCATTTAGCAGGAGATAAACACCTGGCTCATTCTCTACGAGAACAATCAGTCGCGCCAGACCTGGTTCTGATATTTCCGGCACAACAACGCGGCGATTATAGCCTCTGGCAATAAGATCACCTTCTCGCCGCTCAAGCCGCCAGCCTTCCACCGGCCGACCATTCAGATCATCTGGTAATTCCAGCGTCAGACCGGGAAACAATTGCATCGGCCAGTCATCCAGAAGTGCGCCTTCAGCTGACAGGAAAACCTGCACGCCCGTATAGGTATTGCCCTGACGAACAATCGCCGCTCCGGCATGGGTGTAATCGGGATTGACCATGGCCACAAAGTGGCTCGGGCTCGCTTCGAGCTGACGCTGCAGCGTCAGCTCAGAATACGTTGCAGGCCAGCCATCACGATACCAGGCGAGATTCTCACCCGAGACGCCGAAGATCTCATTGCGGCGCAGGCGGCGCAGCCGATCATCATTCTTGAGCCCTTCCGGCGACCGGTGCGCGAAATATTTCCGGCGAAGCATGTCTATGGCCTGCATGCGCGCTACTTCGGCCGCGCCTTCATGCCAGATCAGTGGCTTTAGCTCATGCTCATCGCGAATATCGTTGAGCCGGTAAAACATGGCGAGGACATCGCCCTCCAGAAGCTCCATATCGCGCGGCGCCTCATTGAGGCAGTCATCATGGAATTCCAGAAACGGACGGATCCGGTCCGGCAAGGCAACCGCGCGCTCACAGGCTTCAATACCATAGGAAATCGTGTGCACACTCGCTTCGGTCTTCACCGCAAGCGATGGCTTTGGTCCGACAATGGCGAATGCCACAAGGCTCACCACACAAAGATTCAAGGCGCCGGACAGAAAGTCCCAACGTGCACCTGGCATTGAATCAGCCCCTACCACTGCGCCAGTACGGGAGTCCCGGATGGGACGCCGCACGGGCGGCCTACACACGATAATTGCCACGCAGCTCGTGGCGCAGCAATTGATCAGATCATCAATATACAGCACGAAATGCTGGAGACGATAATGCTCTACAACTCATTGGTTAAAACTCGGACCCATTATCGCAGCGTTTTCAGAGGTCAAAACAGAAACGGCCAGCGCGATGGCTGGCCGTTTCCATAATTGAATGTCGTGAACGGACTATTCGTCGTCAGACTCGTCAGCGGCTTTTTCCTTGCCGGTTTCCTGGTCAACGACTTTCATGGACAGGCGAACCTTGCCGCGGTCGTCAAAGCCGAGAAGCTTGACCCAGACCGTATCGCCTTCAGAGACAACATCTTTCGGGTGCTTCACGCGCTCTTCAGCCATCTGGCTGACATGCACCAGGCCGTCTTTCGGGCCGAAGAAGTTCACGAACGCACCGAAGTCTTTGACCGCTACGACTTTACCTTCGTAGATCTCGCCAACTTCCGGCTCAGCAACAATCGAGTGGATCCACTTGCGCGCGGCATCGATAGAAGCTTTGTCGAGCGCTGAAAGCGTGACCTTGCCATCGTCTTCGATGTTCACTTTAGCGCCTGTGGTGTCGACGATCTCACGGATCACCTTACCGCCAGACCCGATAACTTCACGGATCTTGTCGGATGGGATCTGCATGCTTTCCATTTGTGGGGCATTTGCAGAGAGCTCCGTACGGGCAGCGCCCAGAGCTTTCGACATTTCACCAAGGATATGCATACGGCCGCCATTCGCCTGAGCGAGCGCAGTCTTCATGATGTCTTCGGTGATACCGGCGATTTTAATGTCCATCTGAAGCGATGTGATACCGACTTCGGTACCCGCCACTTTAAAGTCCATGTCACCGAGATGGTCTTCGTCACCAAGGATGTCTGAGAGAACAGCAACGCCGTCATCATCCTTGATCAGACCCATAGCGATACCGGACGCCGGACGCTTGAGCGGAACACCTGCGTCCATAAGCGCGAGAGACGTGCCGCAAACCGTCGCCATGGAAGACGAACCGTTGGATTCAGTGATCTCAGAGAGCACACGCAGGACGTACGGGAATTCTTCCTTGGAGGGGAGAATCGCCTTTGTCGCGCGCCATGCCAGCTTGCCGTGACCGATTTCACGACGACCCGGAGAGCCCATGCGACCCGCTTCACCGACAGAATATGGCGGGAAGTTATAGTGCAGCATGAAGGTCTCTTTATGAAGACCGTCGAGACCATCAATCATCTGCTCATCGTCAGCTGTACCGAGGGTCGCGACACACAGCGCCTGGGTTTCACCACGGGTGAACAGGGCAGAACCGTGCGTACGCGGCAGAACGCCAACTTCTGACACAATGTCACGGACTTCGTCGAGCTTACGGCCATCAATCCGGACACCGGTCTTGATGATGTCACCGCGAACGACTTTGGCTTCAGCTTTCTTGAACTGATCCTTGAAGACGAGCGGCTCCATGCCCTCTGGCTTGTCTTCGGTCGCAACAAGAGCTTCCACAGCTTTCTCGCGTGCCGCAGCCACAGCCGCCTGACGCTCGCCTTTTTCCTTGATCTTGTAAGCCGCAGACAGGTCTGAACCAACGAGATCCTGGATTTTCTTGAGCTCAGCAGAGTGGTCAGCAGGCTCGTAATCCCAGGGCTCTTTCGCTGCGCGTTCGCCAAGGTCGATCACCAGATCGATCACTTCCTGGAAGCTTTTATGGCCAGCCATGACAGCGCCAAGCATAACGTCTTCAGAAAGCTCTTTGGCTTCGGATTCAACCATCATCACCGCGTCTTGCGTACCCGCAACAACGAGGTCGAGATCGGTGTCTTCCATCTGCTGAATGGTTGGGTTGATGATGTACTCACCATCTTTATAGCCCACGCGCGCCGCACCGATCGGCCCCATGAATGGGAGACCAGACAGCGTCAGCGCAGCAGATGCGCCAACCATGGCAACAATATCAGGATCGTTTTCACCGTCATAAGACATAA
>PABS01000024.1 GCA_002699325.1 Ponticaulis sp.
ATCACCCAGCCCTTCTACTGGGAAAAAACAGAACACGGGCTCAGTCGCGATACGCTGGCTCCAGAATTTCTGAAGGTTATCTAGTTCTCTGCAGGCGGCTGGCGTTCGCGGGTGTCCAGAGCGTCTTCGGGCTCAGGATGCCCAATCAGACTAAACGGTATGGGAAACCAAAGCCGCAAACCTTCTCAAAGCTGAATTAAAGCGCGAAGGTGTAACTTATGCGCAGCTCGTGGAGAAGTTGGGGGAGTCATAGGGGTATGCGAGAAGGAAGTGAATGTCAGGAACACGCTAAGCCGGGGGAAGTTCTCCGCCGCGTTCTTGTTGCAGTGCTTATCGGCTGTTGGGTCGCAGCAAGTCCATCTGGATTAGCTCAGACTGATAGCGACGTTCCAGAGCCAATAACCAGCCCATCCAGCGCCAGCGAGAGCCCCGCCAGCGAGACCGCAAACGAGCCTGCGCCCATTTCAGAAGCCGCCTCGGCGCCAGAACAGCCAATTGACGATACAAGCACATCCAACAGCGCCCCAGGCGGCAGTGAACAGCTTAACGAGTACTATCCATGGACTCTTTTTAGCGACGGCGGCGCTCAATGGGTAATGGTCGCCCTCACCGGACTCGCCTTGATTCTTAGCGGCATTGCTGTCTACCTCTTGCGGGAAACGCTGTGCGCTACCCGTGACACCCTTAAATTGGCGGAGGATGCCAATGAAGCGGCGCGGGCTGCTGTCGAGGCCACTAAGGAAACCGGACGGGCTCAGGTTCGGGCGTATGTAGAGATCACCGAAGCTGAGCTCAGCCTTGTGGAGGATACAGACCCCGACGGAGAAGAGCGTGTCGCCCCAAAGATTGACATAAAATTTGAAAACGTCGGCAACACCGTAGCGAAGAGCTTTGATCTTCGGGGAAACATAGGAATACAGGGTGTCTCTGGCGGTATGACCAAAAATCCCCTCAAGCTGGTGCCCACTCAAGTTATTATCCGACCTAATCAGGTAGAGAGAGACTTCCTTGTCTTGCACTATGCGCGGCTTTCCGACGCCGAACTCGCCTATCTTTCTGGTAAACGGGTCGTGGCCGACATTGTGATTGAATACTGGTACTTGGATATTTTTGGCGAACGAATTACCGAAGAGCGCGCATTCCGCGCGACAATCAAGGACGGAAAGATCAATGAGAAATGGATCTTGCGTCCAAATATCTTCCCCCCACAAATGCTGAGATCCTTCCACAAGTTGAATCAGAAAGAACCCCAACGCTAGCGCCTTAAAGGCAATCATTTCGACGTTCTCCAAAATGGAGACCCATGCTCAGGCTTGGTGCGCCTGCTACATAAGTCCGCATTTCGATCGGGAGTTACTTGAGAAGCGGGGCAGGTGGGACCCATACAACGTCACCGAAAATGCCGGTCTCAGTATGCGCATCGCTCATTATTCGGCAGTATTCTGCCGCCCAACCACGGACTAAGCGCCAAGACGCTCGCACGCACCGCATTGAGGTCTGTCTAATTCTCTGCAGGCGGCTGGCGTTCGCGGGTATCCAGAGCGTCTTCGGGCTCAGGATGCCCAATCTGATCAGACATGCCGGAGTTGTCTTCCGAAGGCAGAGGATCGTCAGTCGTAATCTCGATATCACTGGAATCCATTTGCAGCTGGCCGCGGCGGCGGGGCAGGGCGCCAGGATGCGTTTCCTGAAGCCAGCGGATCATTTTTTCGCGTATCTCGCAGCGCAGATCCCAGGCTACGGGCGAGTTCTTGGCGCTCATCAGGGCGCGCAGCTGCATGGTCTCCTCAGTGGTATCGATCACCTGAAGCACCTGGACATTGCCGTCCCACAGCTCTGACTCGTCCAGAAACTCCTTCAGCTTCACCCGCATTTCTGCAACGGGCGCCGTATAGTCGAGAAACCAGACGACATTGCCGATGATGGAGGCTGTTTCGCGCGTCCAGTTCTGAAAGGGCTTCTGAATGACCTGTGTCAGCGGGATCACCAGGCGACGCCAGTCCCAGATTTTTACCACCACATAGGTCGCTGTGATTTCTTCGATCCAGCCCCACTCATCTTCCATAATTACAGCATCGCCAATGCGGATCGGTTGGGTGAGGGCAATCTGGATACCGGCCAGAAGGTTAGACAATACAGGCTGCGCGGCAAAGCCGATCACAATGCCTGCAACACCTGCAGAGGCGAACAGCGATAAGCCAATCGACCGGACACTCGGAAAGGTCATCAGCATGGCACCGACTGTGACCAGCAGGATCAGCATGGTGGTCATCTGGCGCAGCACCTTCATGCGCGTCGCCACCCGGCGCGCTTCCAGATTGTCTTCCGCGTCGAGGTCATATCGCGACATGCGCGCATCGGTCAGCGCATGGACGAGTTGATTGGCAAGCCAGCCGCACAGGCCAATCAGAGTGAGTGTGATAATACGCCCGACAAACATCTCCCAGGATTCCGGCATTTGAATGAAGGGAAGAGTGATCTCGACAGCCAGCACAATAAGCGCCAGTCGGGAAACATACTGGGTCTTGCGAAGCACACGGAACAAAAGCTGCTCGCGCTTTTCACCACTCGATTTCAGCGCCAGTCGAAAAAACAGGGCGTGAAGGCCGATAGCCAGCAGAACAGCCAGTAGCAGTCCGCCGAGTGCAATCGCGTTCTGCACGGTGACGTCATCAACGATTTCAGTGAACGGCTCAAGGACATTCGTCTCGTCAGATGATTGCACCGGCATCCTCGCTTATGCTGCATTGCACACACGATAACCGGAATGCACAAACGGTCAAATCGGTCCCCGGAAGTTTGGCTTGTCTGGAAAGACTGAGCACTTATCTCTGGCGCTGTTGTTTAATCCGGTCTGGTGAGGCGTTCTCTTATGTCAGTGGATTTGTTGCTCACCCTTGTGGGGCTCTGCCTCGGCGTTGCTGCATGCGTTTATTCTTCGCATCGGGCCGGACTGCCGCGAGATGATATGCGGCCCAAACGCCTGCCGTGGCGATTTTTCATAGTGCTTTCAGGCTTTGCAACCTTCCTTATGCTGGTGCATCTGGTGAACATCCTTGGCTACGAAACCGGGCCCGGCAAGGGTCTGCTCGGCGGTCGGTTCGGCGGGTTCTAGAAAAAATGCTATTATTTCCCAGTTGACCCTGCGGCATGCTGTACTCTTCGATATGGTGATAGTTGACTATCCAAAACCTCGCGGAGCATTACTATCCCAGTGTCAAATGGGAGAATGAAAATGGCAGACGGAATGGATCCGGCCCTTGACCAGTTCCGGGTGGAAACCCGCGAATGGTTGGAAGAAAATTGCCCGCCCAGCATGAGAACGCCTCAAACTGAGGATGAAGTTGTCTGGGGCGGCCGCCGTGAAGAATTTAAAAACCCTGAGTCTAAGCTCTGGCTTGAGCGCATGGCCGCCAAGGGTTGGACAGCGCCAACCTGGCCCACCGAGTACGGCGGTGGTGGTCTTTCGAAAGAGCAGAACCTCATCCTTCAGCAGGAGCTGCGCCGTATCAATGCGCGCCCGGCGCTCAATTCATTCGGTCTGTGGATGCTGGGCCCAGTGCTGCTGGAATACGCAACACACGAACAAAAGCTGAAATTCATTCCAGACATCGTCAACGGCAAGATCCGCTGGTGTCAGGGCTATTCAGAGCCTGGCGCGGGATCTGACCTTGCTGGTCTTCAGACCAAATGTGAAGACAAGGGCGATCACTGGCTGGTGAATGGTCAGAAGGTCTGGACCTCTTATGCCGATCAGGCGGACTGGATTTTCTGCCTTGTTCGCACCGACACCTCGAAAAAGCATGAAGGCATTTCCTTCCTGCTCTTCGATATGGAAAGCGACGGCGTCGAAGCGCGTCCGATCAAGCTGATCTCTGGTTCATCGCCCTTCTGCGAGACCTTCTTCAATGATGTGAAAGTGCCAAAGGACCATCTGGTCGGTCGCCTTAATGGCGGCTGGGAGATTGCAAAACGCCTTCTCCAGTATGAGCGCTCGAACATTTCAGCGACAGGTTTTGGCAGCTCACGCTCTGGCACGCCTGAGCTGCATGAAACCGCGAAAAGCTATGTCGGCACAGATGCTGACGGCAAACTGGCTGATGCTGATATGCGTGCGCGCTTGGCCGATGTGATGATGGCNGACAANGCCTTCAAACTGACGGTTGCTCGTACGGCTGAGCAGGCTAAGGCCGGTGAAGAAGTCGGCCACGCGGCCAGCATCATCAAATACGCAGCGGCTAAGCTCAATCAGGCGAAAACCGAGTTCACGGTAGAGGCTATGGGCTTTCAGGGGCTCGGCTGGGAAGGCGAAGGCTTCTCTGAAGAAGAGCTTCACGCACCAAAAGCCATGCTGCGCGCTAAGGCGAACTCGATTGAGGGCGGGACATCCGAGATCAATCTCAACGTTGTCGCCAAGCGTGTGCTCGGCCTGAAAGATCATAAGGGGTAGAGGTCTTGAAAGCTCTCGCAGCTTTCTGTCTTGGCGTCGTCTTCGCGGCAATCTTGTTTGTTCTGTTTGAGTATTATTGGAACATCGATTTTGCACCGGATGGGCCGTTTGAAGCCTGGTTACGGGATTCAATTCGGTGGTCATGGCTGACCATGTTTTGGATTACGCTGGTTCTCGTGGTTTCGACGGTTGTCGCATTCGCCCTTGTTATTCGTTTTCTGTTACCTGCCACGTCCGCGGGAAAAGATGTGCTGACGGACACGGGTTATTTAAAGGATAGTCTGAAATGACATTCGTACTCACTGAAGAGCAGACCATGCTCAAGGAAGCCGCTCGAGATTATGCGTCCGAGCAGCTTTCACTCAAATACTTCCGCGAAAAGCGGAATGCTGGCGCAAACGGCAAGGATGCCGACAGCTGGTCGTCCATGGCTGAAATGGGCTGGGCAGGCGTGCTCGTGCCGGAAGACTTTGGCGGTTCGGACTTTGGCTATGTCGGCCTTGGTCAGGTTCTGGAAGCGCAGGGCCGCACACTGGCAGCGACNCCGCTTCTGCAGACCGCGCTGATTGGTGTGTCTGCGCTGATGATTGGCGGCTCGGATGANCAGAAATCCACTCTGTTGCCGAAGATCGCCGAAGGTGCGCTTACGACCGCACTGGCCATTGATGAGAAACCCCATCACGCGCCGAAAGAGACCGCGCTTGAAGCGAAAGCTGACGGCGATGGCTTCAAGCTGACTGGCAAAAAGACCTTCGTGGCAAATGGCCATTTCGCAGACATGTTCATCCTTGTCGCGCGCACCAGCGGTAGCCCAGGCGATGCCAAAGGGCTCACCCTTTTCATGGTCCCGCGCGACACTGATGGCCTCACCATCACTGAGCTGCAAACGCTGGATTATCACGGCGCGGCAAATCTGACGCTGGATGGGGTCTCCGTGCCGAAGGTGGATGTGCTCGGTTCTGTCGACAATGGCTGGGACATTCTCGAGCCTGTGCTCGACCGTGCAGCCATCGGCATCGCAGCTGAAATGCTCGGCACGGCGGAAGCGGCCTTTGANATGACACACGACTATCTGCAAACGCGGAAACAGTTTGGTCAGCTCATCGGGTCTTTCCAATCCCTGCAGCACCGCGCNGCNATCATGTTCTCAGAAATGGAGCAGACCCGGTCTTGCGTCGCGGCAGCGCTCTCCGCGCTGGACGACAAGCGCGATGACATTTCAGAGCTGGCCTCGCTGGCTAAGGCGCGCGCCTCTCACCTTGTCCATCTGATCTCGAATGAGACCATTCAGATGCATGGCGGTATCGGCATGACAGACGAGCATGATGCGGGTTTCTACATCAAACGCGCTCGCGTTCAGGAAGCGCTTTATGGTGGTGAAGGCTATCACCGCGATCGCTACGCCACTCAGCTTGGCTTCTAGTTCGGCTGAAAGAGCAGACATTTATTGAAAAAGGGGAGCCTGNCAGGCTCCCCTTTTTTTGTTTCGCCACGCTGGTGAATCCCAAAATGGCTTCTCTTCTTTAAGGTGTGCCAGAACGAGCCAGAGGTTCTGTGTTAACGATTGCGCGCCCCAGTTTGGTCGCTTTTCGGGCGAGTCCCCTTGCTAATCGGGGTAAATTGCGATGTTTTTGGTTAAACTGATCCGTTTAATTTTCGGGTCTGTCTTGGTATGCGAGTTGCTGGGGACCCTTTGCACGAAACGCATAANCAAGAAACTCCACGCAAGGGGGACGTCATGAAGATTGTCACGATCGGAAGCTTTAAGGGTGGCACCGGTAAGACCACGCTCAGCGCGGTGCTGGGCACGGCGCTCGCGATCCGTGGCTTCAAGACGCAGATCATCGAACTTGAAACNTCGACCAAACCCCTGGCGCGCTTTGAAGCCTGTCGCGAATTCGCTGACCTTGAGCGTCCNAAAATTCTTGATTCGATCTGTTATGGCGGTCAGCCAGACGTGCAGGANTGGCAGGTCACCTATCGNCAGGCCAAGTACGACGCCAAGCGCGAAGGCGCTGACGTGCTGCTGATTGATACGACCTCTGTCTGGAGGCCCGAAGTGATTGCGGCGCACCTCGCCGCTGATCTCGTCATCACCACGGTCACTGAGAGCCCGATCGACCTTTATCAGATCTGCCCCACAGATGGCCCAAGCATGCAGGCGGTNCGCCCGTATGCNCAATTGATTGATCTGGTGCGNCGTCACGCNGAAAAAGACGAAAAATCAGACTTTGACTGGTTCCTTTGTCTGAACCGTAAGTCTCACCTGCGCACGCGCGTGGGCGACAATGTACGTGACCGTCTGCAGAAATTTTCAAAGGAGGCGAACATCCGCCTTGTTGAAGGTCTCGTTGACCGCGTTGGCTATCGNAACATGATGGATACCGGCGTCACGCCGATGGACGATATCGCTGGTGAACCGGTGCAGCGCAGCCTGCTGGCAGCACGCACTGAAGCGAACCGCTTGGCGGCCCGGGTGATCACTCGTCTCGGTCTGAAAACATCACAAGAGCGTTTCGTGCGCGTCTGATCTGAATGTGCAATGACGCAAAAAAAGGGGGCCTGAGCGGTGATGCTCAGGCCCTATTCAGTTGTGCACTTTGGGAGTGTTCAGTTTGACTTGATCGGGCCGTGGTCCAGGACATCGGCAACGGTGCGCAGCCCTGGCTTTGGTGAGGTCACCAGAACGGCCATATTGCCTGGCAGGTGACGGTTATCCATCATCTTCTCATGGGCTTCGGGAATGTCGGACCATGGGAAGACTTCAGACATGCACGGGTCAATCCGGCGGTCGATGACCAGCTGGTTCGCCTGTGACGCCTGTTTCAGGTTCGCGAAGTGGGAGCCCTGAACCCGTTTCTGGCGCATCCAGAGGAAGCGCGCATCCATTGTCAGGTTGAAGCCGGTCGTGCCGGCACAGATGACAACCATACCGCCGCGTTTGACGACGAAGACAGAGACCGGCATGGTCGACTCGCCAGGGTGTTCAAACACCATATCGACGTCTTTCTTGCCGGTGATTTCCCAGATCGCCTTACCGAACTTCCGGGTCTCTTTCATATAATCGTTGAATTCCGGGCCGTTCACCTTTGGCAGCTGGCCCCAGCAATTAAACTCCTTGCGGTTCAGGGTCGCCTTCGCGCCCATGCTCATCACAAAGTCACGCTTGGAATCATCTGAGACCACACCAATCGCGTGCGCGCCCGTGACGGCGCAGAGCTGTGTCGCGAAAGATCCAAGGCCGCCAGATGCGCCCCAGACGAGGACGTTCTCACCTGGACGCAGAATGTGCGGACGGTGGCCGAACAGCATACGGTAAGCGGTGGCGAGGGTCAGGGTGTAGCAGGCGCTCTCTTCCCAGGTCAGGTGCTTGGGACGCGGCATGCACTGGCGGGCCTGTACGCGGCAGAACTGAGCGAATGAACCATCTGGCGTCTCATAGCCCCAGATGCGCTGGCTCGGCGAAAACATCGGGTCGCCGCCATTGCATTCCTCGTCGTCGCCATCATCCTGATTACAGTGGATGACAACCTCATCGCCCGGCTTCACGCGGGTCACCTTGCGGCCAACGGCCCAGACAATGCCAGACGCATCAGAGCCTGCAACGTGGAAGTCAGCCTTGTGCACATCGAACGGAGAGATGGGTTCGCCAAGGCCGGCCCAGACACCGTTATAGTTCACACCGGCAGCCATAACGAGCACGAGCACCTCGTCAGAATCGATTTCTGGCACCGGAACCTGCTCAACCTGCATGGCCTGATTAGGACGACCGTGACGCTCACGACGAATCGCCCAGGCGTGCATAAACTTTGGCACGTGAAATTCTGGCGGAATCTCGCCAACCTCGTAAATATCTTTCTGTTCACGTGCTTGCGTGACGACTGACATATCGATCTCCCCAAGAAATGGATCGCGTTGCGGCAGTATTCTGACCTGCAACTTTGCAGGTAAACTGACGCCTGGGAAGACAGAGTCAACCGAAAAATTGTTGCGGTGCAATATGCAGGGCGCGGATTTCGTGAGTTTTTGCGCCTCAGCCCGCTTACGCACGCCAGACGGTGCCTTTAGGAAAAGATTTCAAATTTCTTTCCCGAAACAGTCGGTTCGGGGAAAAATCATCTAAACATGCATTGCCGTTATATGCATAAATGCATATTGAAAATGTCTTTTTGCAGAGAATTTTCAGATTGTGTTGCGTTGCACACAGAGCTGGGTTTAGTTCGTGCACGGGAGATATGAGATGACTGAGAAGCCTTATCAGCACGAAGCAGACCGGCCCTGGATTTTCCGGACATATGCCGGACACTCCACAGCGGCGGAGTCCAACGCGCTTTATCGCAAGAACCTGTCCAAGGGGCAGACGGGGCTCTCAATTGCCTTCGACCTGCCGACGCAGACCGCCTATGACGCTGACCATGTTCTGTCGCGCGGCGAAGTCGGCAAGGTGGGCGTGCCAATCGGCCATCTGGGCGACATGCACACCCTGTTCGACCAGATCCCCGTCGCGGAGATGAATACCTCCATGACGATCAACGCCCCGGCCGCCTGGATGCTGGCACTCTATGTGGCGCTGGCGGACGAGCAGGGGGCTGATCGCAAAGCATTGCGCGGCACGACCCAGAACGACATCATCAAGGAATATCTCTCCCGCGGGACCTATGTTTTTCCGCCCAAGCCGAGCATGCGCCTGATCGCAGACATGGTCAGCTGGTGTTACACCGAAACACCGAAATGGAACCCGCTGAACGTGTGCTCATACCACCTCCAGGAAGCCGGCGCGACGCCGGAACAGGAGCTGGCCTATGCACTGGCAACGGCTTGCGCTGTGCTGGACGCGACAAAAGACAGCGGGCAGGTGCCGGACGAGGATTTCTCCATCGTTTTCGGCCGCATTTCCTTCTTCGTGAATGCCGGTGTGAAGTTCGTCACTGAACTCTGCAAAATGCGCGCATTCACCGATATGTGGGAAGAGATCGGCCGCGAGCGCTATGGCGTAACCGATGAGAAAGCCTTGCGTTTCCGTTATGGCGTGCAGGTGAACTCACTCGGGCTCACCGAACAGCAGCCGGAAAACAACGTCTATCGTATTCTGATCGAAGCGCTGGCCGTGACGCTGTCCAAACGGGCGCGCTGCCGAGCGCTTCAGCTTCCCGCCTGGAATGAGGCCATGGGTCTGCCGCGTCCTTGGGACCAGCAATGGTCACTGCGCTTGCAGCAGATCCTTGCCTATGAGACCGACCTTCTCGAATTCGAAGATCTGTTCGATGGCTCTCACGTGATTGAGGGCAAAACGAGCGAGCTCCGTGAAAAAGCGCGTCAGGAACTCTCAAAGATCGATGATATGGGCGGGGCCGTTGAGGCAGTCCAGTACATGAAAGAACAGCTGGTGGAGAGCCAGCGTCGCCGCGTCTCGGGCATTGAATCGGGCGATCATGCTGTGATCGGCGTGAACCGTTATGTCGAGACCGAAGAAAGCCCGCTTTCCGCTGGTGAGAAGAGCATTCAGAAGGTCGATCCGCTGCTGGAAGCTGAGACGGTCTCCAAACTGAAGGCCTGGCGTGAAAAGCGCGATCAGAAAGAGGTGCAGACCGCGCTGGAGAATTTGCGCTCAGCCGCCGTCGAAGATCGCAACATTATGGAGCCAAGCATTGCTGCCGCAAAAGCTGGCGTCACCACCGGCGAGTGGGGCGATGTGCTGCGCGAAGTCTTTGGGCAGTATCGAGGCCCGACAGGTGTTTCCATTGTGATGTCCTCTGATCCAGATGCTGCCGAGGCCGAAGTCCAGTCTGAGGTGAAGCGGGTGTCTGAGATGCTCGGCCGCACGCTGACCTATGTGCTGGGCAAGCCGGGCCTTGATGGTCACTCAAACGGGGCCGAACAGATTGCCACAAAGGCGCGTGCTGTGGGTATGGATGTGCGCTATGATGGCATCCGCTTCACGCCTGAGGAAATCGTCAATCAGGCGATTGAGAACAAGGCGCATGTTGTCGGCTTGTCCATCCTTTCAGGCAGCCATGTCGATCTTGTTCGAGACGTTGCTGCAAAGATGCGGGATAAGGGTATCAGCCATATCCCGCTTGTTGTGGGTGGCATCATACCGCCGGAAGACGAGCTGGTCCTGCGCCAGGTCGGCGTTGCCCGTGTCTACACACCGAAAGACTATAAGCTGAACAATATCATGCTTGATGTTGTGAAGCTGGTAGAGCGCAGCGCGACCGAGATGGCCTAGGTCGCGTCGGGCTCGCCAGGCGCGAAGAGCTTGAAGCGTTCGGTGATGAAAACGATCAGGAAGGCGACGACACCCAGCACAACAAAACCCCAGAGTACGGGTACCATGGAGCCGTTATACTGGTGGGCAATCGAGCCGCCGATCAGCGCCGCCATGGTTGTGGATGCAAAACCCAGAACGCCAGAGGCATAACCTGCGACTTCGCCCAAGGGCTCCATCGCCATGGAATTGAAGTTCGGCCCCATAAAGCCGAAATTCATGAAGACCAGCGAGAAGAGGACCATGAAGGCGATCAGGTTCGGGCCAAATATAATGGTCTGCGCCACCAGGATCAGGGCAAAGACCGTGAAGCCGATCAACGCGATATGCGAGATCAGTCTCTGGCCAAGCCTCTCGACCAGACGTGAATTCGAGAAGGTCGCCACGGACATGGAGCCCGCAATAATGGCAAAGCACAGCGTAAATTGCTCTGCCGAAAGCTTGAAAATATCGGTATAGATCTGCTCTGAGGCTGAAATGTAAGCAATAAGCGCGCCGAAGATCACGCCACTTGCCATCATATAGCCCAGCGCTTCACGTGTTTTGAAAACAGTCCAGTAGGCTTTTGAAACGGCCTTCAGATTGATTGGCGTGCGTCGGTCTTCCGGGCGTGTTTCCGGCAGGCGAAACCACGACCAGAACAGCATGATCAGGCCGCCCGTCGCGAGAACGCCAAATGTGCTCTGCCACAGGTCAATCACATTCATGATCTGCGCACCAATCATCGGCGCGAGGATGGGGACGACCATGAACACCGTCATCACCAGAGACATGATCCGGGCCATGCCGCGACCTACGAACAGGTCGCGTACAACACTGACGGCAATCACGCGTGTTCCTCCGGCAAAAATGCCGAGCATGAGACGCCAGACAAGGAGCGCATTGAAGGTGTCGGAGAGCGTGCAGCCAAGCGCGGTCACCACATAGCCGATCAGCACCACCCGCAGAACGGGCTTTCTCCCAAATCGGTCAGTGATTGGCCCCCAGAAGAGCTGAGAAATGCCAAACCCGATCATGTACACCAGCACAATGTACTGGGCATCGTTTTCACTTGGGGCATCGAGTGCAACGGCAATGCGCGAAAGGGCGGGCAGCATCACATCAATCGCCAAAGCATTCAGCGCCATAAGACAGGCCGTCATGGCGACAAATTCTGGCGTTGAGATTGAGTGACCGGCCAAAGGATGAGGTTTGGCTGACATAACAGGTCGGATACTCCCTAAATTCCGCTTTGCATATCCTCAAATTCAAATAGCTCGGATGTCGAGAAGTCACTTGTTTCGTCAGAAAGAGTGCTTATCGGGCATTCTGTCGCCTTGAAGTCTCGCCCCAGTCTCGTGTATTTCGCAGCATGACCAAATTTACTGTCGCAGCGCTTTATAAGTTTACCCCTTTTCCTGAGTTTGAAAGCTGGCAGGATAAGATCCGCGATCACGCGAACTCGCTTGAGGTCTGCGGCTCGCTTCTCATTGCGGCTGAAGGCATTAACGGCACAATCGCTGCTCCCAGCGACGCCGCCATGCAGGACATGATCGACTATCTCCAGGCGATCCCGGCAATTGGCGAGCTGGAAGTGAAATACTCCCATGCGACCGAGAAGCCGTTCAAGCGTATGAAAGTACGCCTGAAAGAAGAGATTGTGCGTATGGGTGTTCCGGGCATCGACCCTAACCGTACGGTTGGCACCTATGTCGAGCCGGAAGACTGGAATGCGCTGATTGCAGACCCGGAAACGCTGGTGATCGATACGCGTAACGGCTTTGAGATCGATATCGGCACGTTTCAGGGCGCGGTCGATCCGGAAACCAAAACCTTCCGCGAATTTCCGAAATGGGCGGATCAGCATATCGGCCCGCCCGGTGCCCGCAATGCCAAGCGAATCGCCATGTTCTGTACCGGCGGTATTCGCTGTGAAAAGGCGACAGCCTATCTGAAAGAGCAGGGCCATGATGAGGTCTATCACCTCAAGGGCGGCATTCTGAAATATCTGGAGACGGTCCCTGAAGAGCAAAGCCTTTGGAAAGGCGAATGCTTTGTGTTCGATGAGCGCGTCTCGCTGAAGCATGGTCTGGAGCTGGGTGAATTTGTCAGCTGCCATGCCTGTGGGCGCGGCGTCAGCCCGGAAGGGCGCAAGAGCCCCAACTATGTTGTCGGCGTATCCTGCGACTATTGCATTGACGAATACACCGAAAACGATCGCGAGCGGTTCCGCCAGCGTCAGCTTCAGAACGAGCTCGCCCGTCAGCGCGGCGAAGCGCCGATGGGGCCTGAGGCTCAGCCGCATATGAAACGGGCGCGCCGCGACCTCGAAGACGTCTGATGACGTATCCCATCCTTTATAGCTTCAGGCGATGCCCGTATGCCATGCGGGCACGGCTGGCATTGTTATCCAGCGGCACAGTCTGCACGCATCGCGAAATCCTGCTGCGTGACAAGCCCGAAGCTATGCTGGAGGCGTCGCCCAAAGGGACGGTTCCCGTGCTGGTTCTCGAAGATGGATCTGTGCTGGAAGAGAGCCTTGATGTGGCCTTCTGGGCGCTCAGGCGGAACGACCCTGAACACTGGCTCGCGCCCTGGAAGGCCGATCGCGAAGATGCTGACGCGCTGCTGGCGCGCAATGATGGGCCTTTCAAACATCACCTCGACCGCTACAAGTATGCGACCCGATATGAAGACGCAGACGAGCTGGAGCATCGCGAAGCTGGCCTCGCCATCCTTGAGGATCTCAATGCGCGTCTGTCTGACACCGGCTATCTTGGCGGTGAGCAGTTTTCCTTTCTCGACGCCGGCATTGCGCCTTTTGTTCGCCAATTCAGAATTCCGGCTAAGGATTGGTTTGATGCGCTGGATCTGCCAAATCTTCAGAATTGGCTGAACAATTTTATGGAAAGTTCGCGCTTTGCCATTGTCATGAAGAAGTATCCGGTCTGGGATGGTGAAGACGACCATCACAGGTTTCCGGGGGACTAATGGGTGATTATCAGGGGGCGGGATCGGAGTGGAGCCGTTATTGGAGCGGCCGGGCCGGCAATGACAGCTCTGAAGTCTACGCTTTTCAGGGGCTGGAAGCCGACGAAGAGCTAAAAGGCTTCTGGAAAGGGGTGATCTCGGATTTTCCGAAAACCGCGCGGATCGCTGATCTCGCTTGCGGCGCCGGTTCAGTCATCCGTCATGCGCATGCCCTCGGCTATTCAAACCTCACCGGCGTCGATATCTCACCCGATGCCATCGCTCTGATGCAATCACGTTATCGAGGCGTCAGGGGTGTGGTGTCCAACATTGGCAGCCTGCCTTTTCCAGAAGACAGTTTCGATCTTCTGGTGAGCCAGTTCGGTTTTGAATATGCCGGCGCGACCCCCAGCCTTGAGGCCATCGCGCCAGCGCTCTCGAAGGGTGGGCGGTTCGTCGGCATCGTGCATATGACCGAGGGCGCCATCGCCCGAGAATGCAGGGCAAACAAGGCCGCCTGCGACGCTCTGGAAGATACCGGCTTCATCCCTGCCGCAATGCGGGTCTTTGAGGCCTATGACACGGCTGAACGAACGGGCACAGATGCAGATAAACGAGCGCTGTCAGCCGCACTCGAGGGTCTCGAGGCGCCCCGTCAGGCTATTGCAGATCTTGCCGCCAAAAAACATGATCTTGCCGGCCACACTCTGTCGGGGACGCAGATCATGTTCAATCGGCGGCGGTTCTACAAACTCGAAGACATTCTGGATTGGCTGCAGCGCGTCAAGGACGAGAACCTGGCCCATGCCGCGCGGATGCAGGGCATGGTGGATGCTTCTCTGACGCGTGAGCAGGTGATCGACCACCTTGGCCGACTGAAAGAGCTCGGATTTACGGCGCGCGAGCCGGAAGCGATGATGCAGGGCTCACCAGCCGAACCGATCGGCTGGATTTTCGATGCCACCAAAACAAGCTGAAGCCGTCCTACTCTGAAGCGTCCAAAGTAAAGCTGAGGCTTGAAAACATGGTTGCAAAGTCAGCCTCAAACCGGTCGGCATCCACCGGCATGGCCCAGGCAGCGTGCACATACCAGACGCCCGCTTGGGGCCGGTTAAAGCTTGCCTGACCATTTGAATCGGTTGTCATCTTGATGGGGTCGGTCAGTTCATCTGTACGGTTCAGATGAAGCGTCGCGCCTTCAACAGGGGCTCCGAAATACTGAAGCTCAAAGTCCAGCGTCTCTGAGCAACCATCGCCCGGATGTGTGAGCGGCACAATTTCCAGCGCCTGGCCAATAGGTTTGGAGAGAAAGCTCATATCGCAACCATCTTCTGGCGTGGCCGCAATGGCTTTCAGGTATCGCGAATACACCTCCACACCGGGCGCGTTCAGCTGGCCGTTCTCGGCCCGCCAGCTCATGATGGGTGAGATGCCTTCTTCAACAACATAGTCGTTGAAGGTTTCAGGCTCGAGTTCGCTCACGGCGCGGAATGTGCTGAGGGCGAGTATCTCCGCGCCTGTCGCATCCATCTCAAGCGAGATATCAGCGCCGGGCTCGGCGTCTGTGACTGAAGAGAGATGATTACGGATACCCTCCGCGCTGACGCTGAAGAAGGATGAGATACGAGGCGCATCCAGAGCATAGCGGTCTCGGTCTTCGGCATGACCGATGTACACGCCAGCAGCCCAGCTCGCGCTGCTTTCGTGTTCGAGCTCGATCCATGCATCGTGAGCCAAGGCACCTGGCAAAAGGCAAAGGGTGCTGGCAAGGGCGCAGAGCGCGTATCTGGATTTCATATGATCTCCCGTGTTTCGTTCTCTGTACGCAACGCTTGGGACATTCGGTGCAAAAACTTTCTCGCAAACTGCACCATTCCTCCGACCCCCACCGTACTGGAAGTCCAATGGGAGAGATATTGACGAGGAGACACCCATGTCCATCAAGACTGCCCTGCTTACGGGCGTTGCTCTTGCGCTCGGCGCCACAGCACACGCATCGAGCCACCGTGAAGCCCCAGGAATTACCGAGACTCCAAAGATCGACGGCACCGATTTTTACATGTTCCGCAGCTATGAAAATGGCCGCGAAGACTATGTGACCTTCATCGCAAACTATCAGCCGCTCCAGGCGCCCTATGGTGGGCCGAACTATTTCACCATGGACCCGGACGCACTTTATGAAATTCATATAGATCTGGATGCAGATGCCGTTGAAGATCTGACCTTTCAGTTCGATTTCGACAACGAGCTGGCCAACGGAACAGGCGTTGCGCTGGATGTTGGCGGCGAGACCGTTTCGATCCCGCTGCGAATTGCAGGCAATGCCACCAACCCGGCCAATGTGGGTGAAAGCGAAAGCTATGAACTGTTCATGGTCGAAGGCGATCGCCGCACCGGCACGCGCACCTCGCTCGGCACATTCGACAAACCAATCGATAATATAGGGACCAAGTCTATCCCGGATTACCCGTCCTATGCGGATGACTTCATCTATGACGTTTCAATTCCGGGATGCAGTGCTCTCGGCCGCGTTTTCGTTGGTCAGCGCGCAGAGGCGTTCGCGGTTAATCTCGGTGAGATCTTTGACCTTGTGAACCTCGTTCCGATTGATGGCGATGTTCCGCTTGATGACATGGGAACTACCTTTCCGGGCGGCATCACACAAGATCGCGCCAATGATGATCTGGTCGGCAAGGCGAACATTACCTCACTCGCCATCGAAGTGCCGATCGAGTGTATGAATGACGATGGCGATTCCATTATTGGCGGCTGGACAACCGCAAGCCTGCCACAGGCCTCCATTGAAGATCCATCGCCAAGCTATGAGCAGACAGCAGCCTTTGGCGGTGCCTATGTTCAGCAGTCACGTCTTTCCGCGCCACTGGTGAATGAGGTCGTAATCGGCCTGCCGGACAAGGACCTGTTCAACGCTGCAGAGCCAACGCAGGACTCGGCGCTCGCGACCTATGTCACCAATCC
>PABS01000025.1 GCA_002699325.1 Ponticaulis sp.
ACATGGAATAGCGGCGAGCCGATGCGGATCGCCCATTCAGCATCTCCGAACAGAAAAGTCTCCACCCCGATCACCCAGGCGATCATGGGTGGCTTGGAGTAATATCCCCAGTCAAAGCTTGTTGACCATCGCCAGTACTGAGCCTCATCAGGGCCAAGGTTGAGTGTGGTGAACACAACTGTTAAAATCCGCAAAAGCAACAGACCAAGGCCTGAAAGCAGCAGAAAAGTCTGCCAGTTTTTCTCGGTTGAAGCGGAAGAGTTTTTCACGCGGAACTCCGGTGCGGTTAGCGCTCTGAAATTTTTCGGGACACTGTGAAAATCATGCTTGCAACGCAAGTACAAAGTGATTATGTCGCCGCTTCCATGTAACCGGGGCCGATGGTCGGCCCATCTAATTAGAAGGTGTGTGAGCATGGCTTACGGAGCCCCGGGTCACCCGGATTTCGAGGTCCTCGACGAACAGGGCAAAGCCGCGTCAGAGCAGCAATCTGATGCGGCGGATACCGAAGAGCGACTTGATTTTTTCATCAAACGGGATGGCGTTGAATTCGCCGGAACCCACCTCATTATTGACCTGTGGGATGTAAACCGGATTGATGACCCAGAACATATCGAGCGGTCGCTTTGCGATGCTGCTGTACGTGCGGGTGCAACCATTCTCAGTTCAGATTTCCACGTCTTCACGCCAAACAATGGTGTGTCAGGCGTCATCGTTCTGTCTGAGAGCCATATCTCAATTCATACCTGGCCAGAGCGTAATTTCGCGGCCGTAGACGTCTTCATGTGTGGTGCGGCGCAGCCTCACCGAACCATTGAAGCGCTTCGCGAAGCCTTCTCGCCATCACGGATCGGACTGACAGAGCACCGCCGCGGTCTCAGCGTTTGATCGGAGGTCCGGCTGGGCATTTTGATGCCAGTTTGAGCAAAAAGTGATAAAAGGTTAATCAGCTATTAACCATAAAGCCGGGCATTCTTGCCCGGCTTTTTTCATTTGTGGCATATGACGCCTCTTGGGTGGGTGTTGCCGCAAAACCTCAGTTTTCTGTATTGTGCAGTGCGTCATAAAAGCTTTGCACATACGTCATTTAAGCGTCATCCACATTGTAGTATGGGGCCGCCATGTCCTCGCGGGCTAAAAATTTCGCGAGAGTCTTTCTAGGGGTAAAATTCATGTCACATTGGAACATCTTCAAGAGTGGTGTCGCTCTTGCTGCGCTGTCCGCCGCTATGGCTGTGCCTGCGGTTGCGCAGGTTACGACCTCCGCAATTCGCGGCACAATCACCGACGACGCTGGCGCACCTGTCTCGGGCGCGGCCGTTGTTATCACGCACACACCTTCGGGCACGACGTCGACTGCTACGTCGAATGCCGCTGGTACCTTCTCTACGCGCGGCCTGCGCGTNGGCGGCCCATACACAGTTGAAGTTTCCGGCGGTGATTTCCAGCCCGTTACTGTGACTGACATCTTTGTCAGCCTGGACGAAACCTTCGAGCTTCCGCTTACAGTTTCTGGCGCTCGTACGCTCGACGCGATTGTTGTCACAGCTCCAGCGATTACATCGTCCTACATGAATACTGGCCTTTCTACGGGCCTGAGTCTCGAAGATCTTGAGCAAGTCACATCGATCGACCGTGACATCACCGACGCTGCAGAACTCGACCCGTTCGCTTCTGTGAACATTCAGTCTGGCGGCGCGAAAGAACTCTCGATTGCCGGTGCAAACAACCGCTTCAACTCGCTGACTGTGGATGGCATCAAGCTGAACGACCGTTTCGGTCTTAACGCAAATGGCTACCCAACACAGCGTTCGCCAATTTCGTTTGACGCGATTGAATCTCTGCAGATTGAAAGCGCGCCTTACGACGTTGAATTCAACGGCTTCACGGGTGGTACGGTCAACGCAGTTACCAAATCCGGTACGAACGAATTCCACGGTTCGGCCTATTACTTCGAAACCAACGACAATTTCGCAGGCGATCGCCTCGGCGACCGCGAAATNACCCGTGATTTCTCTGAGGAAACATGGGGTGTCACACTCGGTGGCCCTGTCATCAAAGACAAGCTCTTCTTCTTCCTGGCTTATGACAAGTACGAAGAAGCGGCCTCTCTGAACCGCGGCCCAGCAGGCTCTGGTGCGCTGAACGAAGTGTCTGGCGTCACGTCGCAGGAAGCGGCTGACATCGCCAGCATCATGACCAGCACATACGGCTTCGATCCTCTGGCATTCTCTGGCGGCGTGCCGCCGGTTGAAGATGAGAAGATCCTCGGTTCGATCGACTGGAACATCACCAATGATCACCGGGCGAAATTCACCTATATCAAGACTGAAGGCGCTCAGATCATCGAGCAAAGCGGTAACGCGTTTGTCGGCCCATCTGCTGATCTCGGTTTCCCTTCCGATTGGTACAGCAACTCTGAGTCAGTTGAAGCGTTTATCGGCCACCTCTTTTCTGACTGGACGCCAAACTTCTCAACCGAGATCAAGCTGGCGAAAACCACTCAGGCCACAGGTCAGGATTCTCTCGGAGGTTCAGATTTCCCTGTGTTCGTGATCGACACACCAAGTGGCGGCACGATTGCGCTCGGACCTGACACATACCGTCACGGTAATGAGCTCGATCAGGAATTCATGCAATACAAGATTGCTGGTACTTATCTGCTTGGCAATCACACCATCAAAGCTGGCTACGAGCGTGAAGAAAACGATGCGGACAACCTGTTCGCGCCGGGTTCTGAAGGCATGTACTACTTCTCCAGCCTGGCAAATCTCCAGGCCGGTATCGCTGANGAGTTCTATTATGAGAACGCCGTCACGAACGACGAAAACGATCGCCGCGCAATCTGGGGCTATAATGTCAACTCGCTGTACCTTCAGGACAGCTGGGACGTTCTGGCAAACCTGACACTTCTCGGTGGTATCCGTTACGACTGGTACGAAGCTGAGGGCACGATCCGTGAGAACCCGAACTTCGAAGCGCGCAATGGTTATTCCAACACGAACGATATTGATGGCCTTGATGTCATCATGCCTCGCTTCGGCTTTAACTGGGACGCAACGGATCGCGTGACAGTGCGTGGCGGTCTCGGTCGCTTCTCTGGTGGTTCGCCAGGCGTTTGGATTTCGAACAGCTATTCTAACGACGGTGTGATCGCTGACAGCGTTTCTGATTACAGCGGCGGGATCAACGTACCATTCAGCCCTGACGCTTCGACTGGTCAGTATATTGACCCGTTTTATCTGAACCAACTGGCCACACAGGCTCCAAACGGTTCTGTGAACGCACTGTCTCCGGACTTTGAGATCCCGACAACCTGGAAAGCCAACATTGGTGTTGCTTACAATGTAGACTTCCCAATGTCTCCAGACTGGACGTTCTCTGCTGACGTTCTCTACAACAAGCTCGAGAACACGCCTTACTGGTACCGCGAAGACTGTGAGCCAGACAGCACAGCTCCAGACGGCCGTGTGGTCTACGACTGTGGTGCGACAGAAGACATCGTTGTCGGCAGTGTCGATAAAGGTGAGAGCATGATCTACGCACTCGCTGTCGACAAAGAATTCGAAAACGGTTTCGACCTCTTTGCAGCCTACACCTATCAAGATGTCGAAGACATCGGCATGGGTACGTCTTCAACGGCTACGTCTAACTATTCAGACAGCGCTCGTTATGACTACGAAGTGCCAACAACCGGAACGTCAAACTTCCAGGTTGAGCATCAGTTCAAGCTCCGTCTGAACTGGGAGAAAGAATTCGTTCAGGACTTCCCAACGAAGGTTTCTCTCTTCGCGACTCGCCGTTCAGGTCAGCCATACAGCTACACATTTAACGAGAACAACTCTTGTGTGTTCGACGTTGGTGGTGGTCGTTGCCCACGTGAGAGCCGTGTGGATGATGCAGGTCACCTGTTCTACGTCCCATCTGGCCCGAACGATCCGCTGTTCTCTGCAGCTTCTTTCGGCGGTGACGCTGACCTTCAGAGTGCATTCTTCGATTACATCGCGAACTCTGAGCTTGCTCAGTATGCAGGTGGAATTGCAGAGCGTAACGGCGACAACAGCCGCTGGTCGACCATTGTTGACATGCGCTTCCAGCAGGAATTCCCAGGTGTACTTGATGGTCACCGGACTCTGTTCTTCCTGGATATCGAAAACCTGGGTAACCTGATCAACGATGACTGGGGTCACATCACGCGCACGCGCTACGAGTATGAGCGCGCTGTTGCTTCTGCTCAGATCGTCAACGGCCAGTTCGTCTACGATGACCTGCAGAGTGTGAGCCGTATCGAAAACCTCGAAACACTCACGAATTCCCTCTGGCAGATCCAGCTGGGTCTCAAATACGAATTCNAAGCTGAATTCGAAGATCAAATTGGAGAAGGGCAGCTTTCGGGCTGCCCTTTTTTCTTGTCCGGACCGCCGGAAATGATAATGGGGCGCGCATGACAATANACTTTNCTTCGCCGCCGCCCGAATGGGCGCCGCAAGACGATATTCTCATTGGATGGCCATCGCACACTTCCCCCTGGGGGAGCCGTGAGGTGCTTGAGGCTGCACGAATTGAGATCGCGGCCTATGCCAACGCCATTCTGGAAGCGGGCAGGCGGTTCGATGGGCCGAAGACGGGCGTGAAGCTGGTGCTGGAAGGGACTGAGGCTGAGGCTGCGGCTCGTGAAGCGGTGCCGGGCGCGGGNATTTTGAATCTGCCATGCGGCGATACCTGGCTACGCGATACCGGTCCTATTCTGAGCTGGCAGGGTGACCGTCTGAAAGCACGAAGCTTTGGCTTTAACGGCTGGGGCGGAAAATACATCTATCCGGGCGATGAGGACTTGTCGGTTCGCCTTGCGCCGCGCCTGTCTGCTGACCTCGTTGAAATCGGTTTTATTCTCGAAGGCGGCAGTGTCGACTGGGATGGGGAGGGATATCTTCTGACCACAGATGAGTGCCTGATCAATCCAAACCGGAACGCCGACTGGACACGCGCTGACGCAGAAGCCGGGCTGAAACAGGCGCTGGGCGCGAGCGATGTCATCTGGGTGCGTCAGGGTCTTGTGAATGACCATACTGACGGCCATATCGACAATCTGGCTCGGTTCGTTGCACCGGGCCATGTCGTGTGTCAGGCGCCGGCGGAAGATGATCCTCATGCGGATCGCCTTGAGGGNGTTTATCATGATCTGGCAAGCTTCAGATCGGCCGATGGGCGCGGNTTGAANATTACAGAGATCCCATCGCCTGGCCGCGTTCTTGATGAAGATGGCGAGGTCATGCCCGCCAGCCACATGAATTTTGTGATCACCAACCAGGCTGTTATCATTCCTGGTTACAATGAACGGGCCGAACTGGCCGTGTCCAAGCTCCAGACCCTGTTTCCCGGTCGCAGGGTTCTAAGCGTGCCCGCCTATCANGTGTTGAGTGAGGGCGGAGCGTTTCACTGCATTTCGCAGCAGGTACCAACCCGACCGTGAGGGGCAAAGAGATGGCCGTGGTNAAGCTGGCAGTCATTCAGTGCGCGTTGAACGATACGCTCGAGAACAATCTCCGGACGTTGGAGGCGCATATTCGTGATGCCGCATCCCAGGGCGCGAACATTATTCTGACGCCAGAGCTGATTGAGGGGCCTTATTTCTGCAAGACGCAGGAAGAAGACCGGTTTGATCTGGCCCAGCCGATTTCAACGCATGAAGCTGTGCGACATTTCGAAGTGCTGGCACGTGAGCTGGGTGTTGTGCTGCCGNTCTCCGTCTTNGAGCGGGATGGGTCTCANACCTACAACTCACTTGTGATGATTGATGCCGATGGGATCCGGCTTGGCGTTTATCGCAAAAGCCACATTCCAGACGGTCCGGGCTATCAGGAGAAGTACTACTTCCGGCCTGGCAATACGGGCTTCAAGGTCTGGCATACACGGTTTGGCAAAATCGGTGTTGGTGTGTGCTGGGATCAGTGGTTCCCGGANGCCGCGCGCCTGATGGCGCTTAAAGGNGCAGAAATCCTGCTCTATCCGACCGCGATTGGCTCTGAACCCCATGATGAAAGCCTGGAGACGTCGGGCCGTTGGCAACGCGCCATGCAAGGGCACGCCGTGTCAAACTGTATGCCTGTGGCGGCTGCCAATCGCATCGGCGATGAAGAGGGGCAGGTATTTTATGGCTCATCCTTCATTGCGGACCAGACCGGCGATATGATTGCCGAAGCGCCTCGCGATGAAGCCTGCATTCTGATGGCAGATCTCGACCTTGCCGCATTGCAGAGAGAACGCTCAGCCTGGGGTTTTTTCAGGGANCGGCGCACTGAACTCTACGGCGATCTGCTGGACTAAGTCTTCGGCCAAAAGAAAACCCGGCGCAGAGGCCGGGTTTTTTCGTGCGTCCCCGTTTTGAGCGGGATCAGGTTGCGGCCTTGTTGAGCAGTTCCCGGGCTTGCTCCACCCAGGCTTCTCTCGAAATACGACCTTTGAAAGCAAGCTTTTCGTCAAGCCAGCCAATATTCTCAGGTGNCCAGGCGGCGATTTGNGCAAAAGACCAGACGCCGACATCGTTCAGGGTCTGGCTGAGCTTTTCGCCAATGCCCTTGATCTGTGTGAGATCGTCCATCTCACCTTTCTTCGGCACATCCAGAAGCTCTGGTTTGAAGAGATCAGCCGTATCTTCGGCGACTTTCGTCGCTGTTTTTACGTTTTTCTCGGTTTCGTCGATGACTTTGTCGGCAAGTTCAGTCGTCTGGCTGCCGAAGGCGGCGCCGGTTTGTTTGGCTGTATTCTGTGCTTCTTCGACCGCGGTCGTCATTGTATCGACCATAGCCTCGACGTGCGAAGCTGAGGCTCCGTCAAACTTGCCATCTTGCCACTGATCGAACCATTTGGCCCAGAATTCGCCTGGCGCGGTGTAAGGGATTTTCGCCCAGCCTGGAACGGCAGCCCAGGCTTCTGCAGCGGTTTCCCACGCTTTCATATTGGCGTCGGCCATAAGGTGAAAGGCTTCACGGGTCGTGTCCGCAGAGCTCGCCTTATAGGTGACCTTGGGCATTGGAACTTTGTCATCAGACCAGTCGATCTGCCACGGGAATTCCATGCGGGCTGCGATCTCGCGCTGACGTTTCATGGTTTCCTGCGTGTGCTTCACGCTGTCCATGCCAGCTTGCATAAGCGTCATGGCGGTTTTGTTTGTGTCGGCAATGAGTGTCTGGAACATCATGATCGTGGCTGACCCTTCCTAATTTATTTGCTGCATAGCACAAAATGGTGCGCTGCACAATAAATTGACGGCTGAGAGACTTTCGGGTTCCCAAGGTGAGTTGAGAGAAAGATAAATAATCGACAAGANCTGGAGGAGCTTTTATTTGACGGANANCCAGTTGGTGCAATGCCGGAGTTNATCCATGACGACATCGCCGCATGTGCTGATCTTCGATTCCGGAATGGGCGGACTGACGGTTGTCGACGAATTGGTTGAGGCGGGGTTTGCAGGTCGGGTCTCCTATGCGGCTGATACCGGCTTTTTCCCTTACGGAGACAAAAGCGACGATCAGTTGATCCGGCGTGTGCCTGCCATATCCCGCGCTTTGATTGAGGCGATCCGGCCAGACCTGTTCGTGATCGCCTGCAACACAGCGAGTACGCTGGCGCTGGAAGTCACTCGCGCCGTTGTGGATGTGCCAGTCGTCGGCACTGTGCCGGCGATCAAACCGGCTGCTAAAGCGACGCAAACCGGGGTGATNGGTGTGCTGGCAACNCCAGGAACCCTGAAGCGAAGCTATACAGCGACGCTGGTCCGCGAATTTGCCCGTCATTGCACAGTGCTGACCTTTGGCAGCGTCAGGCTCGTTGAACTGGCTGAGCGCTATGCGGCAGGTGAGGCGGTGAGCGATGACGAGTTGCAGGCTGAACTGGATGGCATGCTTCAGCAGCCAGGCGCTGACCGATTGGACAGGATCGTCCTTGCCTGCACGCATTTTCCAATTCTCCGCGACCGGTTTGTGGCGCTCTTGCCGCCCTCTGTGGGGCTGGTTGATTCAGGGGAGGCGATTGCCCGGCGGGTGATGAGCCTTTTGCAGCTCTCAGCCTCGTCCGAGCCGGTCGATCAACGTGTCAGCCGCGGCGCGCTCTGGACGTCAGGCAATACGGTCTCGTTTGCGCGCCTTCAGGCGGTCGCCGCCCGATATGGCTTTTCGCCTGTCGAGGAGATCGCGCTCTAGTTCGACACTCCGGAAANGCGNACAAAAGANANCCTCCTTCGGAATGGTCCAAAGGAGGNTTTCTGAATGCTTGCGTAATTGCGGGTGTTTAGATCGTACTNAACCAGTCGATCTTGGCGACTTCGACCTTGCGCGGCGCGTAGACAGACTGCCANGGCGTATCCAGNGCNACGGCATCAATCGTNTCGCCATAGCCGTTGAAGCGNGTCTGCATNGCAACGCCNTAAGCGCCAAGCGTTCCGACCTCAATGATATCGCCTTCGCGGATATCTTCTGGAAGGAAGATCGGGCCATTAATCACATCAGCGGAATCACATGTCGGGCCGAACAGCTTGAACGCTTTCAGACGTGATGAGGGNTCGCTGTCATTGCGGATCAGGCGTGTTGGAAACGGCCATTTGCAGTGCGNGGCGTCATAAAGCGTGCCAAAGGCGCCGTCATTGATATAGACCGCGTTGCCGCGCACCAGATCGACTTGCGTGAGAAGGGATGTGCCTTCTGCAACAAGCGCCCGGCCTGGTTCGCACCAGAGTTCCGCGTCGCGCGCCAGCGGCATGCGATCAAACGCCTCCTGAATGACAACAGGGAAACGCTCCAGAGCGGTCGGTTCTTTGCCGGGGTAGGACACAGGAAAGCCGCCACCAACGTCGATAATATCAACATCAACGTCAGACTCACTGATCACGCGCGACAGGGTGTCCATGTGAACAGCCCAGGCATACGGNTCCATGCACTGGCTTCCCGGATGGAAGCAGAGACCAAGCTTGGCAGAGACGGGGCGCGCCGCGCGCAGCAGATGTGGCACGTCATAATGGAAAGCGCCGAATTTGCCGTCGATCGGCATTTCTGCGCCCTGGTTTGAAACAGCAACGCGCAGAACCAGGTTCAGGTCTTTGGCATGGCCTGTGACCTGCAGAATTTTCTGAAGTTCGGCATCGCAATCGAACACGAAGGTGCGAACGCCAAAATCAAAATAGGCGCGCTCAATCGCGTAACGTGATTTGACAGGATGCATGAAAGACATGCGTGCGCCGGGGCAGTGCTCCGCCACCAGCTCCATTTCATGAAGCGAGGCTGTGTCGAAATGCCGGATACCGGTTTCGAACAGGAGTTTCAGCACCCATGGCGAAGGGTTGGCCTTAACCGCATAAAGGGTTTCGCCCGAAAAGTTGGAGATAAACCAATTGGCCGCCTGACGCACGAGGTGCGGGCGGCAACATGCAATGGGCCTGTCAGTCGCAGTCTGCCGGATCAGGTCCCAGGGCGAGTCGAATGTCTTCAAGACACGCTCCCTGTTTAAGTGTGAAACTCAAACCGGCGTTAGTGCGGGCCGCAGACCTATATTGCTTTCGCAGGGAAAGGAACATTGATCCGATGTCCGCCGGAATTGGCGATGTAGGGATTCTCGACCTCAGAGTAAACCTTTATTTGTGTGATTGATCATTTTTTTTGAACAGGGTGGATGGTTGGGAATCCGGAAAACTTCCTGACAAGTCAGGCCAGTGGGCGTGAGGTTTTCTTATNNGGACNGATTGGCTGCACCAACTCATCCACGANATACGTACGATTGACGTGAAACTTTGACAATTGCACGTTAGCAAGGGCGCGAGCGGCCGTATCATTCACCGGCCAGCCCATGAATTCAGACAGAAAGTAACCGCCGGTGCAGCTCACGCGCGCAGCCAGATCTCTTATTCTCTCCGTTCTTGGCCTCGGGCTTGCCGCCTGCGATGGCTCCTCCGGCATTGTGCCTTTTGCTGGTGGACCACAAGAGAGCGAGAATTTCGTTATTGCAGGCAGCTCCACTGTGGCGCCCTTTGTGACGACCGCAGCAGAGTATTTCGGCATCAGAAGTGATTTCAGCACGCCCGTGGTCGAGACGACAGGCACAGGTGGTGGCTTCAAACTGCTCTGTCAGGGCGTGTCTCGCCGGACAAGCTCGATTGCCTCTGCCTCCCGGCCAATTACCGCCGGCGAAGTGGAGCAATGCGCGAAAAATGGNGTGACTGAGCTTCTGGAGCTGGAGTTTGGCAGCGACGGAATCGTGTTCATNAATGTGCTTGATGGACCGGAATTCGATCTCACNCATCGCGATATTTATCTCGCGCTTGCCAAGCATATTCCGTCCGGTGACGAGTTTATTGAAAATCCGAATGAGTTCTGGTCAGAAATCCGACCTGATTTGCCAAACGTCCGGATTGAGGTTTACGGACCGCCACCGACGTCCGGCACTCGAGATGCGCTTGTGCAACTGGCGCTGAGGTCCGGCGCTCTGACATTTCCGCAAATGCGTCGGCTGAAGCAGTCCGATCGAGACGAGTTTCTCCGCCTCTCAGGCACCGTGCGAACNGATGGTCGATGGCTCGATGCCGGGGAGAACGACACGCAGATCATTCAGGCCCTGCTGCGGAGCCATGGCGCGGTCGGCGTGGCGGGGTTTTCCTATCTCAATCAGAATAGCGATCGCGTGAAGCCAGCGACAATCAATGGCGTGTTGCCAGAGTTTGAGAGTATTCTGTCTGGAGACTATGCTTTGTCGCGCTCGCTTTATCTTTACGTCAAAGGCGCGCATATGCGTGAGATCAGGGCCATTCGCGCTTTTCTGGAAGAAGCCTTTAGTGATGAGGCGATGGGTGAAGCCGGCTATCTGGTGCAGAAGGGNCTTATTCCGCTGCNANCAGAGCAATTNCGTCTGGTACGCTCAAAGATNNCCGATTTTGCGAGCAGAAGCCAGGCCTCCTAAATNTCTCCTCAGGGCGGAGCATCTCTCGTTTCANCGATGCAGTTTCTGNAACATTGCAGCCATAAAAAAACAGGCCGGTTTGCGGCCTGTTCTTCGATGAGATTGTGTCAGTTGGTGGGGTTTTGCNNGATTACTCGGCTTGAACCAGTTTGCGCTTATCGAACTGAGCCCACACACCGTCATTGCCGTGCCATTCGCCAGCTGTCGCGCCTTTGGAATATTCCGTTGCGCGTGCCTCGAAGAAGTTGGCGTGCTCGACNCCGTTCAGGATCTCGGTGAGCCATGGNATCGGGTGCTTATCGACGCCNAAGATCGGCTCAAGCTTGAGCTGGCCCAGGCGCCAGTCAGCGATATACCGGATATATTGCTGAATATCGTGGGGTGTCATGCCCTCNATCTCGCCAGCTTCGAAGGCCAGCTCGATAAATTTGTCTTCCAGCGCNACAACTGTACGGCAGCATTCGCGGATACGCTCGGCCAGCGCGTCATTCATCACGTTGGTTTCTTCACAGAACGTATGGAACAGCTTGATCATGCCCTCGCAGTGNAGGCTTTCATCGCGCACCGACCAGGAAACGATCTGACCCATGCCCTTCATCTTGTTGAAGCGTGGGAAGTTCATCAGCATGGCGAAAGACGCGAAGAGTTGCAGACCTTCTGTGAATGCGCCGAAGACGGCCATGGAGGTCGCGATGTCTTCATTGGTCTTGCAGTCGAACTGGCCAAGATAATCATGCTTGGCGGCCATTTCCTCATATTCCATGAAGGCGGAGAATTCGGTGTCTGGCATGCCAATGGTTTCGAGCAGGAGCGCATAAGCCGCGATGTGGATCGTCTCCATATTGGAGAAGCTCGCCAGCATCATGGAGACCTCTGTCGGTTTGAACAGAGGCATATAGTTTTCCATATAGTTTGCGCCGACTTCCACATCTGACTGTGTAAAGAAGCGGAAAATCTGGGTCAGGAGATTGCGCTCCTTGTCGTTCAGCTTGACCGCCCAGTCTTTACAGTCTTCACCCAGCGGAACTTCTTCCGGCATCCAGTGAACCTGCTGCTGNTTTTTCCAGAAATCATATGCCCACGGATAACGGAAAGGCTTGTAAGCCCTTGAAGGAGTTAGGAGTCCGGGTTTGTCGGAGATGATGCCGTCAGCCATTGTGCGCTCCACTATCGCGTTAACTACCAGATATAGTGCGCGTGGTTNTCAANTCACGCAAGAGATAGTGTGTCGCAGGTTCGGGTTTTCCACCGATTCAGGCAGGATGTGGATAAGTTCTGAGCAGCTGTGACACTGCAGCTGCTCAGAATATGCCGGTTTTCAGAGGTCACCCCTCGCTCCGCTCTGATCAGGAGATGGCGCAAACCAGCGATGAAGCGCCGGAAGCACAAGTAGCGTCAGCAAGGTGGATGAAACCAGTCCGCCCATAACAACCGTTGCCAGCGGCCTCTGAACNTCAGCGCCGACACCTGTTGCAAACAGGAGCGGAGCCAGGCCCAGCGCCGTGGTCATGGCTGTCATCAGGACCGGCCTGGCGCGCAGGCCAGCAGCATCAATTGCCAATGCGTCACGGTCACGTCCTNCGCGGGCATAGTCATCCATGAAGCTGACGAGGACCATGCCGTTGCCAAGCGCGATGCCGAACAGCGCAATAAAGCCGACGGTCGCTGGAACAGACACTGGAAGCCCGCTCACCCAGAGGGCCAGCGCGCCGCCAGTCAGTGCGAGCGGGATGTTGAGCAGAATCAGAACAGCAGATTTCAGCCGCCCGAAAGTGAGCAGCAGAATCACGAATACAATGCCGAGCGTGATCGGAATCACCACAGCAAAACGTTGGTTTGCTTCCTGCTGCANTTCGAACTGTCCGCCCCATTCCACGCGGTAGCCTGGCGGCANNTNCAGNTNTTCNGCNACTTCNNNNTGNGCNTCNGCNACATAGCTTCCGATATCGCGTCCACGCACGTTGAGCTGGACGGTGATAAAGCGCTCNCCATTTTCGCGAGTGATCTGNCGNGGTCCAACGATCTCCTGAATATCCGNAATGCTCTCGAGCGGTACGCGNGCNCCGCTCTCTGATTCCAGAATAATGCGNCCGATAGCGCGGGGCGTNGNNCGNTCTGCTCTCTGCNTANCGGACCANGACNGGAAANTGGCGGACGCCTTCAAACACGGCGCCTGCTTCCGCGCCGCCAACGCCAGACCTCATNGCATCAAGCGCATCTTCAACGCTCAGGCCATATCGACCCAGTGCGGGCCGGTTCAAGCTGATCACGAGTTGTGGGGCGCCCGTGATCTGATCCGCCTGAACATCGCTTGCGCCGGACACAGATTGCAGAATGGCCTGCATTTCTTGCGAGCTCTCCAGCAGCACGTCTGTATCCGGACCAAAGATTTTGACCGCGAGCTGCGCTTTTGTGCCGGTGAGAAGCTCATCGACCGACATGGCGATGGGCTGGCCGACATTCACCCGAATGCCTGGAAAGCTACCAAGATTGTCAGAAATCGCCGCGCGAAGCTCATTCGGACTGAGCCCTGCGCGCCACTCATCTTGCGGTTTGAGGGCGACAAAGGCTTCGATACTGTTGACCGGGTCCGCATGCGCGCCGACTTCGCCTCGTCCGATCCGGCTGACAATCGCCTCAATCTCCGGAAAGGCATCGAGCAGTCGCCGCTCGACACGGGTCGAGGTTTCTTTTGCCTCGGTGAGCGAAATGGAGGGGGCCATGGTCACGCGTAGAAGTATGTCGCCTTCTTCCAGCGCTGGCGTGAATTCAGACCCAAGTCGTGTCGCGGATAGTCCGCCTGCAAGAAGCAAAATACCTGCCAGCCCCAGGGCTGCGCTTCTTCGCCGGACAAAGAAGGCGGCCAGAGGTTTTACCAGCCTCGTCAGTCTCCCCTCTTGATCGGTCGACCCCCGCTTCGGTGGTCGCATCAGGCCGAGCGCCATGGCGGGTGCGATCAGGGCTGCGTAGATCAAAGACCCCGTCATCGCCAGAGCAGCCGAAGCGGCCAGAGGGCGGAAGGTCTTGCCTTCAGTGCCCTGCAGGGAAAACAGCGGCAGGAAGACGATTATTACCACCGCGACAGCGGCGATCAGAGGCGCAATCACTTCCGCACTGGCATGTGCCACTGTCGTGCGATTGTCTTCACCTTGCTGCCGGGCCCGAAAACGCCGGTCCACGTTTTCGGCAATGACGATGGCACCATCCACCATCATGCCGATGGCAATGGCAACGCCGCCAAGCGTCATCAGATTGGCTCCGATACCCAGAACATTCATGGCTACGAAAGCGAACCCGACCGAAAACGGGATCGAAAGAACAACGACCAGACTTGGTCGCCAGCTTCCGAGAAAGAGGAAAACAATTACGGCCACAAGGAGTGCGCCCTGCCAGAGAGCGGTTGTGACCGTGGACGCAGCTTTCTGTACTAGTGTTCCCTGATCGTAATAAGGCACGGCCTGCACACCTTCAGGCAGTGCAGCATTGATCTCGTCAAACCGCGACTTGGCGTTTTCAATGACCTCAGAGGTGTTGGTCCCATAGAGTTTGAGGACCAGCCCTGCGACCGTCTCCCCTTCGCCATTTGCCGTGGCGAGGCCCTGACGGACGCCACCACCAATGACGACTTCGCCGAGATCGCTGACGCGTACCGTCCTGCCATCATCTGTGCTCACCGGCGTTTCGCGCAGATCGTCCAGTGTTCTGGCAAGCCCGACGCCCCGGACGGTGTATTGCTCCGAACCGATTTCGATAAATTGAGCGCCAGCCGTTTTATTGGCCGCTTCAAGTGCGGAAATGACGTCAGAAACACTTAGGGCGTAGGCCGTCAGCTGATCTGGATTGAGACGAACCTGGTATTGTTTTTCAAACCCGCCAAGCGAGAGAACCTCTGTCACGCCTTCAACAGATTGAAGCGGGTATTTGATCATCCAGTCGGCAATTTCTCTCAGTTCAATGAGAGAGCGCGTGCCGGTTTCATCCACCAGGCGGTAATACATGATGATGCCAAGACCGGTGGAAATGGGACCCATTTTCGGTGTGCCAAACCCTTCCGGTATGGCTTCAGCCGCTTCACCGAGGCGTTCACCAACGACCTGACGCGCAAAGTAAACATCGGTGCCGTCCTCAAAATAGATATTGATGACGGAAAGACCGAAATTCGAAACGGACCGTATTTCATCGACCTTAGGCAGGCCGGACATGGCGGTTTCAATCGGATAGGTGACGTAACGTTCAACCTCCTCGGGTGAAAGGCCGTCCGTTTCGGTGAAAACCTGAACCAGAGACGGGGAAGGGTCGGGGAAGGCATCAACGGGAAGGCTGCGGAAGGCAAACACTCCACCAATGGAGAGGACGAGCGCGGCGATCGCGGCAAGAAGCCGACCGCCAGCGAGACGGTGCATCAAACTAAACATAGCGGGCGCCTCCTAATGCACGTGGCCATCGCCGAAAGCGTCTTTTTCAAGCTGAGCTTTCAGCGTGAAGGCGCCTTCGGATACGAACCGGTCGCCCGGGGAGAGCCCGTCCGTAATGACGATCCGACCTGAAGAGGTCCGGCCCGTTCGAACAGGGACTGGCTCAAACCCGTGATCGTTCGGCACAAAGACGCTGGTGCGACCTTCAACCTCGACGACAGCATTTGCGGATATCTG
>PABS01000026.1 GCA_002699325.1 Ponticaulis sp.
GTGCGGGATGACCTGGATCGTCGCGCCGAGAAAGTCTCCGCGGCGTTCCTTCTCCAGAATGGTCTGATAGATTCGGCCTGTTGTGATGTTGTCGCTTTGCTTGGCGGATACGCCGGTAAAGCGCTCATAGTGGCCGAGGTCCAGATCGGTCTCTGCGCCATCATCGGTCACGAACACTTCGCCATGCTGGTAAGGTGACATCGTACCCGGATCGACGTTCAGATAGGGGTCCAGCTTCCGCAGGCGGACTTTATACCCTCTCGCCTGCAGCAATGCGCCCAGCGCTGCTGAAGTTATGCCTTTTCCAAGCGAGGAAACCACGCCGCCAGTAATGAAAATATAACGCGTCATGGACCCGTAGCTTGCTGAGATTCGAACACTTTAACGAGACGCAAAAGTACGTCTTCGACACTTATTCCGGGGTAACAGGATCAAGGTCTGAAGGAACGTCCTCTTGTGGCGCAGTGTCGGGTGCTGGCGCTGAGAGATCGTCAGGCACGTCGCTTGCTGGCGCTGGCTCACTCGTCGAACCAAGGTCGTCTGGCAGCATCATGCTGTTTCCAGGTTCTTCGAGGTCCTGAAATTCTTCTTCTGCGGCAGTTTCGCCAAGAGAGCGCTGTCCGGCTGTCGAGCGGGTCGCGAGCGTTGTCAGCACCAGACTTGTTGCGAAAAAGATCGCTGCGAGAATCATGGTGGTTCGTGTCAGAGCGGATGCTGCGCCGCGACCAGACATCAGGCCGCCGCCTCCGCCACCGCCCATGCCGAGGGCGCCGCCCTCGGAACGCTGCAAGAGTACAACGCCGATAAGGCCGATGCATACAAGTATGTGTACGACCAGAATTACGTTTTCCATAGCTGCCCGCTTCTGCCTTGGATCAAAGCCGCTCCCGTTACTACTCAGAAATGGTTTCGCCAAGCCCTTGGCGCAACATCTTCTGTAAAATAGTCCTCACGATGGGAAAATGATGCCAAGGAAATCCTCGGCCTTGAGGCTGGCGCCACCGACCAGAGCGCCATCCACATTCTCGACTGCCAGGATATCCTTGGCGTTGCCTGGTTTGACTGACCCGCCATACAGGAGGCGGACGTCATCAGCGTTTTCAACGCCGAGTCCCTTCAGCTTGTCGCGCATGAACTTGTGCGCTTCTGCGATGTCGGTGATTTCCGGCACCAGCCCGGTACCGATGGCCCAGACAGGTTCGTAGGCGACGACAAACCGCTCTCCGCTCAGGTCATCCGGCAGAGAGTTAGTGAGTTGCGTGTCGAGTACGTCCAGCGTTTGTCCTGCTTCTCGCTCCGCCTGTGTCTCACCAATGCAGATAATTGGTGTGAGTCCGGCATCTGAAACGGCTTTGGCCTTGTCCCGCACAATTTCGTTGGTTTCGCCGTGGTCTGCGCGCCGTTCTGAGTGGCCGACGATGACATAGCTTCCACCGAGATCAGCGACCATGTCTGCGCTGATATCTCCCGTATGCGCACCTGACGCGTTAAAGTGACAGTCCTGCGCGCCTGTTTTTACGGGCGTTTCCCGACACAGATTGCTGATCCGGTCCAGAAGCGTCGCCGGCGGACAGATCAGAATTTCGGCGTCGGTCTGATCAGATTTCAAGCCTTTGATGAGTGAGTCTATTTCGGAAACAGAGGATGAAACTCCGTTCATCTTCCAGTTTCCAGCGATCAAAGGTCTTGGCATTCGTACATTTCCGTCTTGAATGAGAGAACGATCCCGCCTAGCAAGCCAGGTTCACCCATGCAAGAAAGCAAACCAAATCCGCTTGTTGATCAGGACGCGTAAATGCTCACTCTCCTTCGCAATCTGCTGAGATCCAAAATCGCACTCGTGCTGATTGGTTTGTTGATCCTCGGTCTGGCAGCCTTTGGTATCACGGATATTTTCACGCCGCGCCTCGGTAACAGCCTGGTTCGTGTGGGCGACAGAACAATTGAAGCACGCGATATTGATCGCGAAGCTGATGCCCAGATCGATCAGATGAACGCACAGGGCGGTTCATTTACACGCCAGGACCTCGCTGATTCCGGCCGCCTCGTGAATGTGATCGCAATTCAGGTCAATCGCCTGACCATGGCGGAATATCTGAAACAAAAGGGCCTGTCGCCGAGCGACGAAGCCGTTGTCGACCAGCTCCGTCAGCTTCCCCTGTTCCGAAGCAGCATCAATGGCAGCTTCGATCTGCAACGCTATCAGCAATATCTGAACAGTGTCGGCCAGACCGAAGCCGAGTATGAGCAGCTTGTTGAAGACCAGCTTTCTCTTGTAACCATGTCACGGGGCTTCTCTGGCGCCGTAGAACCGCCATCCGCGCTTAGCGAGATTATGGCCATGTATAACGGCGAGGAACGCCGTATTGCCTACATGCTCGTCGGGCCAGACCAGATCGAAGATCAGATCGAACCACCAACGGAAGAAGAGCTCCGAACTTTTTATCAGGAGCAGCGCGCAAACCTGCTTCAACCGGAACGCCGCGCATTTTCAATCATTGCAATCTCCCCAAGTGATTTCATTCATCGGGTCGATATCACCGATGAAGAAATCCAGAACGAATATGCCGCTCAGATTGCACGGTTTTCTGCGCCCTCAACACGCGTTTTCGAATCTGTCGTCTTCGAAGAACAGGAGCCTGCGCGGCAGGCGCTCGGTCGCCTGCTGGCCGATGCAGACTTTGATCAGGTCGTAAACAGCCTCTCCGGTCAGATCATGGCAGCAGAGAGCGTGCTGCGCGACGACATGACAAACGAAGACCTTGCAGACACGGTTTTCACCGCCCCGGTCGATATCTGGTCGGGTCCCGTAGAACTTGGTGATGGTCGATGGGCGATTATCAACGTCATCGAGGAAACGCCAGGCGAAGCACAGCCTATCGAAAACGTAAGCGATGTGATCGAACAAGAACTTCGCGCCTTCAAGGCAGAGCGCGCCTATATGGACTCTCTCGAAGAAATCGATGACGCCACAGGTTCGGGCCTCTCCCTCGAGGAGCTGGCTGAGGTTCTTCAGTCCCCAGCCTACTCATTGCCACCCGTCGATAATCAGGGCGTCACAGAAGACGGCAAGCGGAACACATTCCTCAATCAGATTGAGGGGGCCATCGACTATGGCTTCGATCTCTACCCTGATGAAACCAGCTTCCGTCAGGATGCCGGTGACTATCAGTATATCATCCGCCTTGACGAAATCGTTGAAGGCTATCTCCCCGAGTTCGAAGAGGTTGAAGACCGTCTGACACGTGCGCTTACAAACCAGAAGCGCGCCCAGGCGCTCAACACGCTTGCCACGGAAGTCGCAGACCGCCTCGATCAGGGCGGGTTCCTGACGAGCGAAGCTGAGACGCTTGGCGTCGAAGTCATGCGGCCCGACCAGCCTGTTACGCGTTCCACACCACCCGAGACGGGGCTGAATGCACATTCTATTCAGTCAATCTTCGCGGCAGGCCTGGACGAATCTTTTGTTATTCCGCTGCAGGGTGGCTTGATGATCGGTGTCGTGGAAGCGATCAATCTGCCTGACGGCGATGCGTTGCGGCGTCAGGTGGCAGCAACGCAGTCTCAACTGTCAAACGTCCTGTCACGGGAGCTCGAGCAGGCAATGTTTGCCGTCGCCATGGATGATGTTTCGCCTGAAACAAACGATGCAGCGATTGAAACCTATATTTCTGACAATCAGAGTCCCCAATGAGTTCGATAGGCTCTCGCGACAAACTCGTTGTCCGGCGCCGCATCTCTGATACGGAAACGCCGATTTCGGCAATGCTCAAGATCGGGGCCGACACCCCGGGACACTTCCTGTTTGAGTCGATTCAAGGTGGCCATCAGCTCAGCCGATATTCTTTCATCGGGGTTCATCCTGAACTCTGGTGGCGTGTCGTCGATGGACGCGCAGAGACGAGTGCATCATCTGATTTCGAAACCATCCTGGCGACGTCAGACAAGCCTCTTGAAGATCTGGATGCCTTTACGGAAGCTGCGCGTGCCGACAGTGAAGAGACTTTGCCTCCGATGGCGTCCGGCGCGTTCGGTTATCTCGGTTATGACATGGTTCGATATTACGAACCCGTGGGCAAGAAGCCTGAAGACTCGCTGAAGCTCCCCGAAGCGATCCTGGTTCGGCCCAGAGTCGTCCTGATTTTTGACCATCTTTATCAGGAGTTGATCCTGGTTGGACGGGTCTCCTACAGCATCAATGGAGATGCTGCTGAAGCGTTGACCGAGGCGGCGCTCGACGAAATTGAATCTGCGCTCGATGGCGCAACCCCACCAACGCCGCGGGGACAGAGTGATCGTGTCCTCGAATTCACGTCGAACAAGACGCGTGACGACTATCATTCCATGGTCGCCAGGGCGCGCGATTATATTCATGACGGCGACATTTTTCAGGTCGTTCCAAGCCAGCGGATGACGAGTGCCTTCCCATACTATTCTCTGTCCTATTATCGGGCGCTTCGGTCCCTCAATCCGTCTGCGTTCATGTTTCATATGCGCCTCGGTGCGGCACAGCTTGTGGGCTCCAGTCCGGAAATTCTTGTACGGGTTCGTGATGGCCGGATGTCGGTCCGTCCGATTGCAGGCACACGCCCAAGATCGGACGATCCGGCTGAGAACCTGAAGCGTCAGCAGAACCTTCTGGCTGACCAGAAAGAACTGGCGGAACACCTTATGCTTCTGGACCTCGGCCGTAATGACGTCGGCCGGGTTTGCGAATATGGTAGCGTCGAAGTGACNGAGTCCTTTGTTGTCGAACACTATAGCCATGTCATGCACATCGTGTCTCAGGTTGAAGGCAATCTTCGCAAGGACAAGACACTCAAAGATGCGCTGATGGCGGGCTTTCCAGCCGGCACCGTCTCTGGGGCACCCAAAATCCGCGCCATGCAGATCATTGATGAACTCGAGGGCACAGCGCGTGGCGTTTATGGCGGCGCTGTCGGCTATTTCGGCTGGAAAGGCGATCTGGATACCTGTATCGCGCTTCGAACTGCTGTCATCGAAAACAATCGCCTTCATATTCAGGCTGGCGGCGGCGTGGTCCTGGATAGTGATGCGGAGTATGAGTATCAGGAAACGCAGCATAAGGCTCAGGCGCTAAAGCGNGCGGCGAGCATGGCGTCTCGATATGAGGGCAATCAATGATCCTTCTCGTCGATAACTATGACAGCTTCACCTACAATCTTGCGCATTACATTGCTGATGTAGGTGGTCGTCCGCACGTGGTTCGCAATGACGAGCTTACTGTGGATGAAGCGCTAGAGCTCAAGCCAGATGCGATTGTACTTTCCCCAGGGCCGTGCACACCAAACGAAGCCGGAATCTGCGTCGACCTCGTAAAAAAGGCACCAGATGACATGCCCATCCTTGGTGTCTGCCTCGGACATCAGTCCATAGGACAAGCCATGGGCGGAGATATCGTAACGGCTCGTGAAATCCGACACGGTAAAATCAGTGAAATCCGTCACACCGGCGGCGGTCTGTTCCAAGGCATCCCGGAACGTTTTGAGGTCGTGCGCTATCACTCGCTTGCAGTCGATCCGCCTAAGCTTCCCGACACACTGATTGCCGATGCCATCACNGAAGACGGAGAAATTATGGCAATGCACCATGNCAGCCGTCCGGTGTATGGCTTGCAGTTTCACCCAGAGAGTATTCGAACCCAGTATGGCCACGACCTGCTCCGAAACTTCCTGACACTCAGATGAAAGATCAGTTCATTTCCAGCCTGAAAGCGATTGCATCGGGTTCGCNGCTTTCCAATCAGGAACTCGAAGCCTGTTTCGAACTGATCCTCACTGGAGCGGTTCCAAGTGAACAGGTAGCAGCTTTTTTGATGGGCCTGGCCGTCCGGGGTGAAACCGAAGATGAGCTTNTGGCTGGTGCAAAGGTCATGCGTAAACATGCGCGCTCCATTCAGCTGGATGGCGACCTCCTCGATACGTGCGGAACAGGCGGCCTTAACTGGACCAGTTTGAACACATCTACAGCAAGCGCGATTGTACTTGCGTCATGTGGCGTAACCGTCGCCAAGCACGGCAATCGTTCTGTACCGCCGAAAACCGGTTCTGCGGATGTTCTGGAAGCACTTGGCGTCGGCCTGGACCTGACCGAAGACCAGTTTCGTCAGAGTGTAGATACTGCGGGCATCGGCTTCATGTTTGCACGATCGCATCACAGTGCGATGAAACATGTCGCTCCAGTCCGGGCGAGCCTGGGCATCCGGACNATTTTTAATTTGCTTGGCCCACTTTCCAACCCAGCCAATGCGACCCATCAGGTCCTGGGCGTTTATCATCCGGACTGGCTGATGCCGATGGCAAAGACGCTTCAGGCGCTTGGCGTCAAACGCGCGATGGTCGTTCATGGTGAAGCTGTNGANGGCCGCGCAATTGATGAGCTCTCGATTGCTGGAAAGTCAAAGATTGTCGACGTGTCGACAGGCTCGCTCCGGGAATATGAGGTTTTCCCGGCAGACGTCGGCCTGGAGACATATCCTATGATGGCACTTGAAGGCGGTTCACCAGAGAGCAATGCGAACGCCATCCGAGACATACTGTCAGGGGCTCAAGGAGCATTTCGCGACGCCGTGCTTTTCAACGCTGCAGCGGGCCTCTTGATCACCGAAAAGGTCGATAGTTTGAAAGATGGCGTTGCACGCGCTGCGGAACGGATTGACGACGGATCAGCTCTGAAAACGCTTGCCGCTCTTCAGAAAGCCACAACTGGCGAGCCGAAATGACCACTGCCCTCGACAAGATAATCGCTTATAAAGCTGATGAAGTTGCTGATCTGAAAGCGCGTACCAGTGAACCGCGCCTCTTAGAGCAGATCCGGTCCGCCGATCCCTGCAGAGGCTTTTCAAAGCGANTAGAGGATGTGGCCAGCGCCGGTCAGAACGCTCTGATATGTGAAATCAAGCGCAAGAGNCCGTCCGCAGGTGATATCCTNCTCAATGCAGATCCGGTTTCCATTGCGAAAGAATACGAACGAGCCGGAGCAGCTTGTCTGTCCATTCTGACGGACGGCCCCAGCTTTGGTGGCACGCTCGGGGATCTGGTGCAGGTTAGGAGCGCTGTTGCGCTACCGGTTCTCCGAAAGGATTTCATGATTGATCCGATCCAGATTCTGGAGGCACGCGCCAACAATGCAGACTGCATTCTGATCATCATGTCAGCGCTCAGCGATTCTCAGGCTTCAGAACTTCAGGCTGTGGCGTGGGAGCAAGGCATGGACGCTCTGGTCGAAGTTCATGATCAGAATGAGCTTGACCGGGCNCAAAAGATTTCNGCCCGGCTTGTCGGCGTCAATAATCGCGACCTCAAAGCGATGAAGACAGATCTCGGTGTTTCTGAGCGCCTTGCAGATGGCATTAACGATCATGGGATGATCTCTGAGAGCGGCGTCAGGAACGTCTCGGACATTCTTCGCCTGCGGCGTTCCGGATATTCGCGTTTTCTGATTGGAGAAAGTCTAATGAAGGAAACGGATCGGGAACTTTTTGTCTCTCAGCTGGTGAATACTACTATTGATTGACCGGTTACGCGAACGGATGTAGAACAAAACGCGACTCAAGAATGATCGGGTTTTGTAATGTTGACGGTAAAACAGCGCGAATTACTGCTTTTTGTTCATAAGCGGATTGAAGAGACTGGCGTATCGCCCTCATTTGACGAGATGAAAGAAGCTCTTGATCTTGCTTCGAAATCTGGAATTCACAGACTGATTACAGCATTGGAGGAACGCGGATTTCTGCGTCGGCTTCCGAACAGAGCGCGGGCTCTGGAAGTCCTCAAGCTTCCTGATGCTGCGGTTCCAATGAACCGCAACCGACCGTCCGGTCCGTTTCGGCCGAGTATTGTATCAAGCGACCATACGCCTCCTCCTCCAGTGGATCAGTCAGTTCCATTGCTTGGGCGGATCGCAGCAGGTGTTCCGATCGAAGCGATCCAGCATGAAGTGGACCGNGTCATTCCTCCAGCCAACATAGAAGGCCAAGATCACTTCGCGCTCGAAGTCCGCGGTGATTCCATGATCGAGGCAGGCATTCTGGATGGTGATATCATCATCTGTAATCCCGGTGAGACCGCCGTCTCCGGCGATATTGTTGTCGCTTTGATCGACGAAGAAGAGGCGACATTGAAACGGTTTCGCAAACGTGGAGATTCAATCGCGCTTGAAGCGGCGAATCCGAAATACGAAACGCGTATATTCGGTCCTGATCGTGTCCGAGTGCAGGGGAAACTCGTTGCGCTCATGCGGCGCTACAACTGATCTCAGACGCAAAGCGGCCAGGTTCTGGACCACGGGCGGCAGGTTTTATCCGGCCGCCTGACAATTTTGAGTTTCGATTTCAGATTCGCATACCCATAGACACGTTCGTGATCTGAAAGACCTAGAGTGCTGAGGGCCCGACCTGCAAGATCGGTGATTTTAATACTGTCATNTGNCGATTCGGTGACGACAAGTCNTTGATCAGCGAATGTGCAGCCTGAAGCGCAATCCNTGCTTTCAATATCACTGAAGCGAAGAGGTTTAAGTCCGCGACTGCCTGTTTGAACCTCCGTCCAATTAATATTGTTTCTGATAAAGACATGACCTGCTCCATCGAAAATGAGGACGGGTTCCCGCACCAAACCCCAGGCCAGAACAGCCAGGCCAGCTAGTCCATAGGCAGGTAGCCTCATAGGTTTTGTGTGGATCACCCATAAACAAAGCGCACCGATGCTCATTAGCAAGCTCAGCATTGGCAGACTTTGAAATGAGAACGGAGACCAGTCCGACGCATCCCTTGAGAAGAACTGGGCCAGGTCGAGTATCCATCCCAGCGCCTCGCATAAAGCCCCAAGACTGAAAGCGCCCAGTCCCAGCGGCAGGGTAACTGCGGTCAGAGCAGCCAGGGGCACACAGACCAGTGAGACAATCGGCATGACGACGAGATTGGCNAGAAATCCGAGCGGTGCGGCACGGTCGAAGTGATAAAGCGCAAAAGGAAGCGTCGCGAGACCGGCCACCCAGCTTGTAATGACGAGCGCGCTCAAGAATCTGCGTGCGCGNCCAATCATGCCCCCTGAAAACATATCCTGAGGCTGTCGAACTTTTGCGCGATAGACCGCAATGAGAGCTGCTGTCGCCGCAAAGCTCATCTGGTAGCCGGGGGTCACAACTGCCCATGGTGATAATAGTAGTACGACAAACATCGCAAATGTCAGCGCCTGAAAAGACACGACTGGCCGGTCGAACAGGCCAAAGCAGAGCGCCACCGACAGCATGACATAGGCCCGTTGTGTGGAGATGCTCGCGCCTGAGAANACAAGATAGCCTGTGATAGCAATGAGGGCGCCTGCCTGAGCGAGTTTCTGGACAGGAAACCGGATGGCAAGCGGTTCTATGAGTGCAAACAGCCGAAACAAGGCGATATAAAATACTCCCGCAGCCAACCCCATATGCAGTCCTGAAATCGCAAGGAGGTGCGCCAGCCCCGATCCCTGAAGGTTGTCCTGATCCTGAGGTGTAAGGAAGCTCCGGTCGCCAGTGAGCAGGGCTGCGGCTAAGCCGCTGCCTCTCGTTTCTCCCTGCGACATGAAGATGTTTTGAGCAAGCGCTCTGCGTTTGGCATTCACACTTGCGATAAACGCCCCGACGACATCTTGCTTCGCGGACAACCGTCCCGGNNTGCAACTGCCGAAGACAAATCCNACGGCGTCAAGTTTTTCAAAGTAGGCCTGACGCGCGAAATTATAGTCGCCAGGCAACATTGCCGCAGGNGGCGGCCGCAATGACCCGTAACATCGAATGAAACGTCCCGCCTCCANTTCGCNTGCGGAGCGCAATGTCATCCGAACGTTTTTGGGGGTCACCTCCGNAGGCAGNCCAGAAACNGCCTGAACATCGATCAGATAACGGGTCCTTTCCCCTGTACCAGAGACTTCCTCCAGCCATCCTTCAACCATCACACGATCGACTGGCGCTTTCAGAGGAGCCGACCCCATTGTGTGTGTCCGAAATCCGCTGTAGCAAAAGCCCAGAATTGCAAACGCACACAGGAGCCAGATAAATCCTGCGATACCTTGTTTTGTGAATTTGTGCTGTCTGAGCCACCAGCCGGACAGTCCAACCAGACATATGAGAACAGCGTAAGTCCAAAGCGGTGGTTCGACCAGAAGGGTATAATACGTTGCCGCTCCTGCCACTGCCGATAACGGAACCCACAACATCCGGTCAAAATATGCCCGGTCAGTTTCGTGGTGAAGATTGATAAATTTGCTCAGATCGCGTCCCAGACGATCTGAACGACAATAAACTACAGCGGGTTTGCAGAGCTGATAGCCTTTGCCCNCCGCTGCAGCTAAGAGGTTTTGAATGACGGTAACCACCCGGTTTGCTCCCTCCCCCACAGGGTTCCTGCATATTGGAGGCGCAAGAACTGCATTATTCAACTGGTTATTTGCAAAACATCATGGCGGCAAATTTCTGCTGCGGATCGAAGACACAGATCNCAAGCGATCCACTCAGGAAGCAATAGACGCCATTCTTGAAGGCATGAACTGGCTCGGTCTCACCTCTGATGAGCCGCCAGTCTTCCAGAGTCGCAATGAAAAGCGGCATGCCGAAGTCGCCCATGAACTGCTCGCGAATGGCAGCGCGTTCAAATGTTACGTCACGCCAGAGGAGCTCGCTGCTCGGCGCGAACAGGGCCAGGCCGCACTTGCTGCTGCCAAGGAAGCAGAAAAATCTGGCGAAGACGCATCAGCTCTCAAGACGAAAGCGAACGAACTTCTCGCAGCTTTCAGGTCACCCTATCGCGATGGCGCGCCCGGACCATCTGACGGCGCCCCGTTTGTGGTTCGTCTGCGTGCGCCCGATACAAGCAAGATTGAATTGAATGACGACGTTCAGGGCCAGGTGAGCGTTTCAACCCACGATATAGATGATCTTATCCTGCTGAGAGCGGACGGCACGCCCACCTATATGCTGGCTGTCGTCGTGGACGACCATGATATGGGGGTTACTCAGGTTATCCGGGGTGATGATCACCTTACAAACACGTTCCGGCAGTTACCTATCTTCCAAGGCATGGGATGGGCGACGCCGAAATACGCTCACATTCCACTCATACACGGACCTGACGGCGCAAAATTGTCCAAGCGCCACGGTGCGCTCGGGATCGAAGCTTATCGAGAGATGGGCTACCTTCCAGAGGGTATAAAGAATTACCTTCTCCGACTCGGTTGGAGCCATGGTGATGAAGAGGTCATTTCTGAAGAAAATGCGATCAAATGGTTCGGGCTGGACGCTGTTGGAAAAGGTGCCTCCCGTATGGATTTCGAGAAGCTCGCCTTTATCAATGGCGAACATATCAAATCCGCCGCGGACTCCCGCATCAGTAGCCTGGTCGAGCAAGACATACGCACGCGACGTGAACTTTCCGATGACGAGGTCAGTCGGATCAGACTTGCCATGCCGGAACTCAAACCGCGTGGGCGGACGGTTCCGGAAGTCGCAGCTGCTTGCGAATTCTTGATTGTGAGGCGACCGATTGACATTCCTTCCAAGGCCCGAAAAAAGCTATCAAAAGAAGCACTGGAAATCTTGGAAGATTTGAAAGAAAACCTAACTGATCTGAAGGAATGGAAGAGCGATAAGCTCTCGCAAATACTTTCTGATTTCTGCGAAAGCCGCGGTCTGGGTATGGGCAAGGTTGGCCCACAGTTGCGGATAGCTTTGACCGGCGGGCTGCCGGCACCTGACATTCACCAGATTCTGTTCTGGTTGGGAAAAGACGAAAGTCTCGCCAGAATTTCAGACGTTCTGGCTGACGACACAATAAACGCTTGATGAGGGCATAAGATGGAAAACAAGACTAAACCGAACGGATCGGCCACGCTTACGGTAGACGGCAAGCAGATTGACCTTCCAATCCTATCCGGCGCGGTCGGCCCAGATGTGATTGACGTCAAATCCCTGTATGCTCAAACAGGCATGTTCACACTTGATCCTGGCTTTACNTCAACGGCGAGCTGCGAGTCACAAATTACGTATATTGATGGTGACGAAGGCGTTCTTCTTTATCGTGGCTATCCAATCGACCAGCTCGCTGAAAACTCCAGCTTTCTGGAAGTTTGCTATCTGCTGCTGCATGGTGATCTGCCAAGCAAAGAGCAGCTGGATGACTACACGCACACCATCACCCATCACACCATGCTGCACACACAGCTGGATCGTTTCTTTGATGGATACCGTCGCGATGCGCACCCAATGGCGATCATGGTCGGTACGGTTGGCGCACTGTCAGCATTCTACCATGACTCCACGGACATTCATGATCCGATGCAGCGTATGATCGCAACGCATCGCCTCATTGCTAAAATGCCGACAATTGCGGCGCGCGCGCACAAATATTCAATGGGACAGCCATTCGTCAGCCCGCGGAATGACCTTAGCTATTCCGAGAACTTCCTGCGGATGTGTTTTGCGGTTCCTGCCGAAGAGTATGAAGTCAATCCGGTCCTGGCGAAAGCGATGGACAAGATCTTCATTCTCCATGCGGATCACGAGCAGAACGCCTCAACCTCAACAGTTCGTCTGGCGGGCTCTTCAGGTGCTAACCCATTTGCTTGTATCGCGGCTGGCATTGCGTGTCTCTGGGGGCCTAGCCATGGGGGCGCCAACGAAGCCGNGCTCAACATGCTTCGTGAAATCGGCTCCGTTGATAAAATTCCTGAGTTCATTGAGCGCGCGAAAGACAAGAACGACCCGTTCCGCCTTATGGGTTTTGGGCACCGCGTCTACAAAAACTATGATCCACGTGCCAAAGTCATGCAAAAGACCTGTCACGAAGTTCTTGATACGCTCGACAAACGTGACGAGCCGCTTCTTCAGGTCGCTATGGAGCTTGAGCGCATTGCGCTNGAGGACGAATANTTTGTCTCCAAGAAGCTCTATCCGAACATCGACTTCTATTCCGGCATCACGCTGAACGCGCTTGGGTTCCCGACCGAAATGTACACAGTGCTCTTCGCACTAGCGCGTACGGTGGGCTGGATTGCACAGTGGGATGAAATGACGTCGGACCCGACACAACGTATCGGTCGCCCACGTCAGATCTATACCGGTGCCACTGAGCGCGACTACGTGCCGATGGAAAAGCGGTAAGCTCAGAACACCTTGTAGAACAAAATCAACGCCCTTCCTTGTGAAGGGCGTTTTATTTTTTGAGATAATCGATGATGACGTCAGCCGCGATGTTATGCGCTGGCTCACCGCCGAGCCCCATCGCCTCGAGTGCATCTTGCTGAGCCTGAAGCTGCTCTTTACGCGCCGACGGATCATTGAGAAGCCGGAGAATTTCTGTCTTGAGGGTATCNGGCGTNAGCTCGTACTGAACGAGTTCTTTNGCGACTTCCCGTTTGGCTGCCACATTCAGGAGTGTGATGTAGGGCGACTTGAAAATGACCTTGGCAATCAGCCAGGTCATCATTCCAAGCCGATAGCCAACAATCATCGGACAGCCCTGNCTGGCGACTTCTGTTGTNACCGTNCCGGAACAGGCGACAGCAAGATCAGCNGCAGCCATTGCATCAGCTTTTTCGTCAACGGCTGATATGAAGATTGANCCTTCCGGCCATGACAGACCAGACGCCGTTACCTCGTCCCAAAGATGCTCGGCCACGAGAACAACGATGTGCGTGCGTCGCTCGCGTTGCGCCTGTGCCCGTTTAACGGCGTCAGCAAAGGTGGGCGCGACCCGNTCTATCTCAGAGCGTCGACTACCTGGCAAAACAAGGAGACAGTCTTCCTGCTCTGGTATGTTATGTCTCTCGCGAAACGCCTTTCCATTTCCCGGTTTCACGCGATCAAGCGCGGGGTTTCCAATGACTGTGCAGGGAAGATCATAAGGCTCATAAAAGGCGACTTCGGCTTCGTGTATACAAAGCAGATGATCCACCGTCTCGGCGAGGGTTTTTGCGCGCCCCGGGCGGGTTGCCCAAACTTGGGGGCCTACGAGTTTGATCAGCTTGATTTCAGGCGCCCGGCGTTTCAGACGTTGTGCGACGCGTAAAGAGAACCCCCAGGAGTCGACGAGTACTACGACCCTGGCACCTGACCTGACAATCACATCACAGGCTTCATCGGCCAGCGNGACGACCTTCTGGTAGACCTTCAGCCCTTCAAACAAACCAACCACGCTCAATGGTGCGATATCAACCGGTGATTTAAGGTCGACCCGGCTCAGTCCTGAGCCACCGATTGCGCAGATCGTGGTACTCGGACTCAGGTCTCTAATGCGTTGGATAACTGAAACGGAGAGATCGTCTCCTGAGGGTTCAGCTGAAACAAAAAACAGATCAGCAGTCACGGCAAATCGCCATTCGCGCNGAGGGATACGAGGGCAATGCCCAATTCATTTGCCACATCGATCATTTCAGTTTCATTCACCCAGAGCGCGCCATGCTCGACGCCACACACAGCTGCCAGACCAGCTTCNCCAGCGAGCCGAACCGTTGAAACGCCAAGTGTTGGCAGGTCAACACGTCGTTCCTGATTGGGTTTGGGCCGTTTTACGAGAGCACCTTTGCGTGCCTTTGGGTTACCTCTGATCGCTGTCGGAAGTGACGAAACGCGTCGGAGCATTTCGTCGGTCCCCTCTTGCGCTTCAACAGCGAGNACAAGCCCNTCGCATACAACACTGCCCTGACCGATATCCGCATCTCCNATCAGTCCTGAAACTTCGAAGGATCTCTGAATATCTTTTGCCAGACTCTCGGAGATGGGGCTGTTCGTCAGGACTTTTGCAGGCTGAGTGATATCTGAAAGAAGTTCTTGCACACCAATGACCCGCAACCCTTCCTTCTCAAATATATCGACCATCAAGCTGAGGAGCGCATCATCGCCTTTTCTGGCAGCACCGATGATTCTGGGAAGAACACTCATGCCCTTCATATCGGCTTTGATGCTTGCAAAATCAGGCCGTTTCACATTGCCGATCATTGCGAGTGTATCACATGATTGAGCCTTGAGCAGTTTCAGCATCTTACCCAGCTCGGCAATGCCGCAGACATCATGACCGAAGTCGGCCATCCACGGCTCTTCAAACCCTCGGATAGCGACCACATGCACATGCTCGCCATTATCCCGGCGATGCCGGGCAATCATTTCTGGCAACTCACCCGTGCCGACAATCAAACCTAGGCGCATGGCTCACCTGCTATAGGGACAGAGCTTTCGTCCGGAACGCGAGCTCTCGAGAAAGTCCAGGATCTTTGCGGCATAGGCGTTGTCGGCGAACTGTGAGCGCGCCTTGCCAATCCGAGCCGCAAAGGTGTCTTCAGACCCCTCGAAGATAAATTTTACAGCGCTGCGAATATCCTGAAGGTCGCCTCTGGAAAATCCGCGCCGCGTCAAACCAACAGCATTCAACGTCCTGAAGTGTGACGGATTACCCTCTGCGACGGCGAAAGGAATGACGTCTCCTGTCAGGATACAGCCGCCTGCAATGAAAGCGTGATCACCAATCCATGTAAATTGATGGACGGCGACGCCTCCGCCGGTCCACACCTGGTCACCAACGCGACAATGGCCGCCAATCATCACACCGTTGGCAAAGACACATTTATTGCCGGTCTGGACGTCGTGACCAAGATGGCCGTTGACCATGATGTAACAGTCGTCACCCAGGCGTGTTGCTTCGCCGGTGCCAGCTGTCGCACCGTGAATGGTGACGTTCTCGCGAAGCGTGCTCCGATGACCAATAGACACCGGATGAACGCCGGGCTTGGCATTCAAAATTTGAGGGCGAGCCCCGACGACGACATTAGGAAAAAACTCACAGTCCTCACCAATCTCGACATGTCCGAGGATTGATACTTTTGCATGAAGCTTGGTGCGTGCGCCGATCTTCACTCCGGCTTCCACAATGCAATGGGGACCGATCTCAACAGAACTGTCGATCTCCGCGTCCTTGTGGACAATGGCTGTTGCGTGAATTTCAGCCATTATCGGAATCGAGTGTTTTGGATCGTGCTTTTACGGATTTCGCGAGCCAGGCCGTTTCTTTCATCCATTGCCGCAGGGGCCGCGCAGGCGATCCACCCCATGTTTCCCCGGCAGGAATATCCCTCATGATCGCAGCATCAGCAGCGAGACGCGCTCGAGCGCCGATACGAACATGATCTGCGATGCCAACCCGGCCGCCCATCTGTACACCATCTTCCACGACAACGGAGCCCGACAGGCCGCCAAATGCGGCGATCACGCAGTGACGTCCGATCTGAACATTGTGTCCGATATGCACATGGTTATCAATCTGGCTGCCCTCCCCGATGACGGTATCGCTGAGCGCACCGCGATCCACCGTGACGCAAGAGCCAAGACCAACATTGTCCTGAATAATGACGCGACCAAAGTGCGGGACTGGGCGCAAGCCATTTGTCCCGGGCATGAGACCGAAGCCATCTCCGCCAATGACTGAATTTGCCTTGATACGAACATCATTGCCAACAAGTGCCGCTTCCAGGACGACACCGGGGCCAATCTGGCAGTTGCGCCCAACGCGCACACCAGGCCCGATGACAGCACCATGAGACACCACCGAACCTTCACCAATCTCAACACCGGCAGAGATAATGGCACCGGGCGCTACAATGGCCGCTTCGTGAATGTTCGACTGGCCGAGATCGTCGCAATCATCGGTCAGTGACCTTCGAGATAGAAAGTATTTTGTCGCGTCGGCGAATGCGAGACGTGGTCGCTCGACAACAATCTTCGAAACGCCTTCCGGCACCTGATCAATCAGTTTTTCAGTCACAAGGCACGCTGTGGCTGAAGACGACAGCTCAATGCCGTCTGGCAAGGATTGATCAAGAAAGCAAAGCGCGCCGCGCTCAGCAGTTTCCGGTGGTCCGATCGTGACAATCAAACCACTGGAATTTCCGTCCAACCGACCGGACACGAACTCCGCTAGTTCACCAACCGTGAGGTCGCGAACGTTCTCGTAAAAGCGAAGATCATGCATAGCCGGTTGGTTTTCTGATCGCGATTATTGTTGTGGTGCGGACTGCTGCGGCAATGCCTGCGGTGGTACGCGTGTCACAGCAATGGTCGGTGTGTCCTGATCGAGCTGGGTGATGACTTCTGTCGTGATGTCCACTGAGTCGCCTGACAGGAAAACCACCTGTTTGCTGAGGACGATCTGGCCGTTCTTTCTGGCGCGTACTTTCTCAGCAGCTTCTGCGACCTTTTCACGAAACGCATTCAGCGCATTGTTTTCCGTTTGTGAAAGCTCGCGTGAGCGCGCTTCGGCTTTTGCTGCATTTGTCTGCAGCTTGCGTCCGTAAGCTTCCAGTTGCTGAACCAATGCTGGCTCGGCTTCGATCTGTTCGCGTGTCTTTCCCCGAACCTTCGTGTCCAGAGCCTGCTTTTCGGTTTGAAGCGCTTGTTGCTCTGGTTCGAGCTCGCTTTGCATGGTCGCGCCGATCTGTTGGATCTTGGCATACATGTCCTGGCCAGCCTTGCTCTCCTGGAGGACCCTGGCTGAATCGAGAACAAGCACATCCTGAGCAACAGCGGTCGCTGGTGCCATGAATAGAGCTACTGCAAGACCAAGTCTCGTCATGACTGACTTCACTTGAAACATAATAAAACCTTTCTGGTCGAAATTTTAGAATTGCGTGGACGTACTGAAACGGAACGTTTCCGTCCGGTCGTACTCTTCCTTTGCAAGAATCTGGGAGAAATCGAACCGGATTGGTCCGAATGGCGAATCCCAGAAAATACTCACGCCCGCAGCCGCCCTGAGAGATGCTTCGTCTTCCGTTTTGAGAAGCTGTCGGCTGACCACGTTTCCATCGTTGTCAGTGACGTCGAATATCTGCGTTGGTGTTTTGTCTCTGTCATCGAGAAGGCCCACAGTACCGAATTCTGTAAACAGAGAAGTCTTGATCCCATACTCTTCTGGCAGGAAGTTTGGCACAGCCAGCTCAGCGGTACCAATTGCGTAGAGCTTACCGCCAAGAGCACTCTGATTATTTGCGCGTCGAATGTCCGTAACATTCCCCTCGAGATCATAGTCCATGATGACATCGCGAGGACCAAGCCCGGCGACATCGAAACCTCGGAAACTGTTACCGCCTTTGAAGAAGCGGTTGTTGATCCGCAGGTCGTCATCGTTGAATGAACTGACATAGCCAGCAGACAGGCTGAGTGAGGCAATGATGTCTTTCCAGATTCCTCTGTACACCGTACCGACAGCTTCAGTTTTGAGGAAGAAAACATCTCCTCCCAAGCCCGCAACTTCCTGGCTGAAGCCTACGTCGAAGCCCCGCGTCGGACGAATTGGGTCGTTCCGACGATCCCAGGACAAGCTATATCCAACGATAGATGAAAGATCTGTGCGTTCCTGGCGGCAGAGCGAAGTGCGGTCGAGATTTTGGATCGAACACTGATCAACGATCGCACCACCTGCCGGAACGTTTTCCGGAATTGGCTCAATAGATCTGACAAAGAAAGGGAAGTTCGGATCACGAACAATCCGGCCGTTATTGTCGATGACAATATCTCGGTCGCGGATCTGAACATCGTCCTGGCGCAACGTATAACGTAGGCTCAGGCTTGAACGCTCGGTCAGTGGGAAGCCCAGTCGCCCACTCGCACCAATCGTCTGCGTCTCATAGTCCGCAATATCCAGGAAGTCGGTTCTAGTGGAGAACAAATCGACACCCGCTACGAGTTCGCGGTCAAGGAAGCGCGGTTCAGTGAAGCGAAGGTCAATGGTCTGCTGGCGAGAACTTGTCTGAATACGACCACGAATAAACTGACCACGCCCGCGATAGTTTCGCTCTGTGAGATTTAGATCCAAAAGGAAGGAATCGACCGAGGAGAAACCTGCCGCGAAAGACACTTCACCGGTCGGTTGTTCATCGACCATGATGTCCACGATCGTTCGGTCCGCCAGAGAACCGGGGTTTTCTTCGATCTGAACATCTTCAAAGAAGCCGAGGCGACGAATACGATTTCGAGACTGGTCAAGCAGAACGCGGTTGAACGCGTCACCCTCTGAAATGCGAAGTTCGCGACGGATCACCCGATCCAGAGTACGCGTATTTCCAACGATGTTGATGCGCTCGATATAAACGCGAGGACCTTCATCAATCGCGAAGGTGAGGTTCACGCGACGGGTTTCTGGATCGCGGTCCACGCGTGGCCGAACATCAACGAAGGCATATCCACCAACGCCGGCTGCGAAGGTCAGTGTATCTACGCTGTCCTCAATCAGGTCCCCGCGGAATTGTTCACCTTCTTTAATAGGCAACAACGCTTTGAGAGCGTCGCCATCAAGCTTATCAAGCGCAGTTTCAACCTTCACTTCGCCGAAGTCATACTTCTCACCTTCATCAATGGTGAAAGTGATGTAGAAGTCTTCCTGGTCGGGCGTGAGTTCTGCGACAGCGGAGACAACGCGGAAATCCGCATAACCCTGGTTCGCATAAAACTGACGCAACAGTTCGCGGTCATATTCGAGGCGGTCTGGGTCGTAATTGTCATTTGAGCTGAAAAAACGCCACAACCGGCTTTGCTTTGTGACGATCTCGCTACGGAGCCTGCGATCTGGAAATTCTTCGTTTCCGATAAAGTTGATCGAGCGAACACCGGTCACTGGACCTTCCGAAATCTCAAAGATCAGATCAACACGGTTTTGGTTCAGCGGTTTGTAATTCGGCGTTACGGTAACGGCGAAACGACCTGCCCGACGATAAACCTCCAGAATACGTTGAACGTCAGCCTGAACACGGGCAGCAGTGAAGACACCCCGTGGCTCTGCTTCAATTTCTTCGCGAAGCTTGTCATCATCAATCGCCCGGTTTCCTTCAAACAGCACCTGGTTGATGATCGGGTTCTCAACGACCTGAACGACCAGATCGTTATCGTTTCGTGCAATCACAACGTCTGCAAAAAGACCTGTTGCAAAGAGTGTCTTCAGGGAAAGGTCGACGCGCTCAGGATCAAATGGCTGACCTGGCTCGAGAAGAAGATACGATTCGATCGTGCGCGCTTCAATACGTTCATTGCCCTGAACGACAACGCGTCGGATCGGATCACTGTCAGACTGCTGTGCGACAGCAGTTAGGCCCAGAGGCCCGACAGGCAGACCTGTCCCGGCAAGAATCGCGGAAAGCGCTACCGCACTAGCCAAAACTGATCGCATAACTCTCCCGTCCTACTCTATTACGCTGTGCCCGACCGCGTTAAAACTACAACCCGTTGAAAAGCTCAAGGAGTCCGGCCTCTTCAAAATCACCAACCGTGATGAATACCGCCAGAACAGCGAGAAACAATAAGGTCGCAAACTTTGTTTTCAGCAGTAACTCCTCTGAGAGCCCTTTCCCAGTTACGGCTTCGTAAGTGTTTATAACGACGACGCCCCCATCAAGGATCGGCAGCGGTATCAGATTGAAGAAGCCCACTGCAACCGAAATAAAAGCGATTAAGTGAACACTTTGAATGAAAAGCGCATAAAGCTTCTGGCCAATACCGATATCTTCAATTGCCAATGTTGTCTTGGCCATGTTGCCGGCGACGTTCGCAATACCAACCGGGCCGGAAAGCTGCTGCAGTGATTCCCGCCCTGTTACGATTCTCGCAAGCATTTCCAGTGATGAACTGATCGTCGAAACCGTTTGAGATNCGCCATAGCCGACCGCTGCAACCGGATTAAGATGATTCCGGTCTACCATTTCAGAGACCAGTCGGACACCGATCATTCCGGTGCGCTCTTTTATGCCAAGAACATTTTCACGTGTGATCCGCTTAGGTGTCACAGTCAGATCAATGACATCTTGCCCGCGTTGCATCTCCAGCTGGACAGGATCACCCGCAGACATCTTGATTTCCTCAAGAATGACACGTTGGCGATCCGCTGTTCTCCCATTCACCGTGAGAAAAATATCGCCTTCCTGGACACCAGCTTGGCTGGCGGCTGAGTCTTCGCCAACAGTTGCAACGGTTATCCTCTGAACAGGATCACCGAGAAACATGCCTATGAGGCCAAAAATAAGGATGGCAAGAACGAAATTGGCGAACGGTCCAGCCAATGCCACGACGTTGCGCGCACCCGGGCTCAATTCTGTAAANGGTCGACCGATCGGAGCCGTACCTGCCGGTCGCGCATTGATCCGCTCAGCCTCGCTTTGTGGATCACCTTCGTTTTCAATCAAGCCACCTTCGTCGACGAAGCTGACAAAACCACCCAGTGGCAGCCAGTTCACGCGCCATCTGGTATTGTTCTTGTCCGTGCGTTCAAAGATCGATTTGCCAAAACCCATTGAAAAGGATTCCACGGCGGCGCCGAAATGCCGCCCGGCCCAATAGTGCCCCAGTTCGTGAATCACGATCACGACCGAGATGACGATCACGAACATAATGGGATAGATCAGAGCTTCAGCGACCAGCGACATGACTTCGTTTTCCGTTCGTGAACCCCAGGCGTTGGTCAACCCAGGTGCTGACTAAATCTGTTATCTGAAGAACATCATCAATCGTAGAAATTGTGTGTGGCATTTCTGCAATGACTGTGTCCAGTGCCTGATTCAGGCAGAACTCCACAATCTCTGCTATTTCCAGAAAGCCGCAACGGTTTTGGAGGAACGCGTATCCTGCGAACTCGTTCGCGGCATTGTAGACGCTGGTACCAGCCATCCCCGCATCCGCTGCCCGTCGCGCCAGGTCAATTGCAGGGAAGCGATCTCGATCAGGAGCCATGAAATCCAATTGCCCGAGCTCTACCAAACTGAGTGTCTTCACGCTTGTTGGATAGCGCGAAGGTGCACTTAACGCGTAAGCGATAGGCGTCTTCATGTCCGGCACACCGAGCTGAGCGATACACGAACCGTCAGCGTAGGATACCATGGAGTGAATAATCGACTGGGGGTGCACAACAACGTCAATAAATGACTGTTCGATTTCAAAGAGATAGACCGCCTCGATGAGCTCAAGCCCCTTGTTCATCATGGTGGCGCTGTCGAGCGAGTTTTTGGCACCCATGGCCCAATTAGGATGCGCAAGGGCTTTCGCAGGCGTCGCCGCAGCCATCTCTTCGATGCTCGCCTTCAAAAACGGCCCTCCGGAAGCTGTGAGCACCACTTCCCGTATGCCATTCCCCTCCTCCAGACATTGGAAGATTGCATTGTGTTCGGAGTCGACTGGGATGATCGAGGCACCTGACTTTCGGGCCAGGTCTTTCAAAAGCGGGCCAGCACAAACCATCGCTTCTTTGTTGGCCAAAAGAATGTCTATTCCGGCCTCAACGGTCTTCCAGGTTGGCAGAAGCCCGCTCGTTCCGGAAATTGCTGCCATGACTTTGTCCACAGGCCTTACAGCAGCTTCAAGGACCGCGCTCTCGCCTACCGCGCAGGTTATGCCTTCTGATGAAAGTGCAGAGCGAAGCTGGTCCAGACAGGTCTCGTCCCGAAGCACCACATTTGCGGGTCGAAATTTCAGGGCTTGTTCGACAATGAGTTCGCAATTGTTCCCGGCAACGAGCGTGTCGATTTCAATCTCACCTTCCATTTCGGTGTTCACATGTTCGATGACGTCCAGCGTGGAGACGCCGATAGAACCAGTGGATCCAAATATACTGACCTTCATAACGTTCCGAGATCCAGCAAGCGTTCAGGGAAATCCGGCATCAGCATGAGTACTGCGCCCCAAAATATTAAAACACCGGATAAGGAATCCAGCCGGTCAAGTATACCACCATGGCCGGGGATAAGCTGGCCGGAATCCTTCACACCGAAACGTCTTTTCCATTGAGATTCACATAAGTCACCGAACTGTGCGACCACGCTCACCAGTCCGGCAAGAAACATCCAGGGCAACACCGGGCCGCCGATCAAACCAGCAAACAGGGCACCNACAAGGGCTGTACAGATCATCGCGCCCGTCGCGCCGGACCAGGTTTTGTTGGGACTGTTTTTCGGCGCAAGTTTTGGTCCGCCAAAACCGCGCCCCGCAAAATAGGCCGCAATATCAGTGATCCAGACGCCTGCCATGACAACGAACGTCAGAAACAGTCCTGCGCTAGAATCGCCTCTGAGCAATAGCAATCCATGCACAGCTCCTGTGATCAGGATTGCGCCGCCAATGAGCCAGACTTTGAATGGCTTGTGACCGACAAAAACCAAAACGGCGATGAGCACAGACATCACCAGAAGAGACACACTCGCGGACGCGTTAAATGCATGGGCAGCCAGAAGGCTGAAAACCATCAGCAGACCAATCAGTACCATCCAGACATCTGGTCGTTTGCCAGTGGTGACGGTCCAGAACTCGTGCCACATGAACAGACTACAGATGGCCCCAGCAGCCAGGAGTACGCCGCTGCCCAGCCACACGACGAGAATTCCTGCGGGGATCATGATCGAAGCTGATATGAGCCGCAATACCAATGCATCTTTTGGCTTCTTGAGCGCTGGAGACATCACGAAGACGTTTCTTCAACAGACAGCCCCCCGAAACGGCGGTCCCTGTCTTTGTATACAGCGATAGCGTTTTGGAGTTCGGTTTCAGAAAAGTCTGGCCAGAAACAGTCGACAAAAACGAGTTCGCTATATGCGATCTGCCAGAGTAGAAAATTCGAAATTCGAAATTCGCCGCTCGTTCTAATCAGAAGTTCTGGATCAGGCGTATTTCCTGTCCACATGCGCTCAGACAGGAGGCCCTGAGTGATCTCTTCAGGGGCAANTTCGCCGTTGGCAACTGATACCGCAATCGAACGGCAGGCATGAACGATTTCATCCCGAGCGCCATAATTAAAGGCGATATTCAATACGAAGCGAGAGTTCTGCTGGGTTTCGGTTTCGGCCTTTAACAGAAGGGCGAGAATGTCTTCTGGCAGCCCTTCTCGGTTTCCGATCACCTGGACACGAACTCCATCCTCTTTCAGCCGTTTCAGGTCNTGGCGAACATAAAGACGCAGAAGGCCAAACAGCGCAGATATTTCTTCTGCTGGTCGTTTCCAGTTTTCTGAGGAGAATGAGAATACTGTCAGGTATTCGATGCCGATATCACGGCAGGCCTCTACAGTGCGCCTGAGCGCTTCAACACCGCGCTCATGGCCGACCTGACGCGGAAAACCGCGTTGCTTTGCCCAGCGGCCATTCCCGTCCATGATAATCGCGATATGTCGGATTGCTCGGGGGGCTGCCTCTGACATCAGGGGTGCATGCAGTTATTAAACCTGCATGATCTCCTCTTCTTTGGCGTTCAGAGCCTCATCAATGCTTTTGATGAACTGATCGGTCAGCTTCTGAACATCCTCAGACAGAATCTTTTGGTCGTCCTCGCTAAGGTCGCCGTTCTTTTGCATCTTCTTNAGGCTGTCCATACCGTCACGACGAACATTACGAACACTCACGCGCGCTTGTTCAGCATATTTCCCGGCGAGTTTGGCGAGTTCCTGACGGCGCTCTTCATTCAAGGGNGGAATTGGAATACGCAGATTGGTGCCATCCACAACGGGATTCAGACCAAGGCCTGCGTCGCGTATCGCCTTNTCAGCTGCGCCGACATTGGCCTTATCCCAGATATTGACCGCCAGCATGCGTGCGTCNGGCACAGAAACGGAACCGATCTGGTTCANTGGCGTCTTCGAACCGTAAGCCATAACCGTGACTGTATCGAGCAGGTTCGCAGAAGCCCGNCCTGTGCGAAGGCCACGAAACTCTGTTGTCAAAGAATCCAGCGCTTTTTGCATGCGCGCCTTCAGTTCTTTCTCGTCAAAATCGACTTCGTCAGCCATGGTCGTTTCCTCAGGTATTCGAAATTACAGTGCAGAGACCCTGCCCTGTCAGTACGTTATGAAGCGCACCATCTTCATGCATATCAAACACGACAATCGGAATGTCGCTATCGCGCAGCAAGCTTACCGCTGACGCGTCCATCACACGAAGATCTCTCGCAAGCACGTCATGATAGGTCAACTGGTCAAAACGCTCCGCATCCGGTTCTTTTTTCGGGTCTGCGGAATAGACNCCATCGACCTGCGTGCCCTTCAGCATCGCGTCGCAATTCATTTCAGCAGCACGAAGCGCAGCGCCGGTGTCTGTCGTGAAATAAGGATTTCCGGTCCCGGCAGCAAAGATAACAATCCGGCCTTTTTCCATATGGCGCACGGCTTTGCGGCGAATAAACGGCTCGCAGACTGTATGCATTGGAATAGCTGACTGAACACGCGTTGGAACGCCAATTTGCTCCAGGGCGGACTGCATGGCCAACGCGTTCATTACGGTTGCCAGCATGCCCATATGGTCAGCCTGCGCGCGGTCCATGCCCTGTGCCGCGCCGGCCAGCCCACGGAAGATATTCCCCCCACCGATCACCAGACAGATTTCAGCGCCCGCAAGAACGGACGCTGAAATGCCTTTGGCAAACTTGGTGCAGGTATTCATGTCGATACCAAAACCGGCATCGCCCATGAGTGCTTCTCCAGAGATCTTGAGAAGCACTCTCTTATACCGAAACTCTGAGCCAGATTTTTCACTATTCTCGCTCATGAAATTCGGCTCCTTGTTTACGTCAGTTTTGTCATGCCGGATTCGGCACAAACACTCCAGACGATTATCAACCTGCTTTGGTTGCAGCAGCAACTTCTGCAGCAAAGTCAGATTCTTCTCTCTCGATNCCTTCGCCGAGCGTCATGCGGCGGAAACCGACAAACTCAGCCTTCTGGCCTTCGAGGAATTTCGCGACCGTCTCATCAGGGTTCATGACGAACGGTTGCTCAAGCAGAACGACTTCTTTGTAGAACTTGTTCAGGCGACCTTCGATCATTTTTTCGATGACGTTATCTGGCTTGCCAGATTCGCGCGCCTGTTCGGTCAGAACCTGACGCTCACGTTCGACGAGTGCCTGATCGAGATCTGCNACGGTTGCAGCAGCAGGGCTGGTCGCAGCGATGTGCATGGCCACTTTGCGAGCTGCTTCGAGAAGCGTTGCATCGTCTGCAGAGCCTTTAACCGCAACAAGAACGCCAATACGGCCGAGACCGTCAGCAGCAGCGCCGTGAATATAGTTTGCAACGACGCCCTCTGGAGATTCCAGCTTATCGACGCGGCGCAGAGACATGTTCTCGCCAATTTTGGCAATCAGACGTGTGATCTGGTCGGAGACCTGGCCATCGCCCTCAGAAGCAGGAGCTGCAAGCAACGCATCTTTTGTGCCGTCGGTCGACAGAGCAATCTTAGCGAAACTTTTGAGCGCACCCTGGAAACCTTCGTTGCGTGCAACAAAGTCAGTTTCTGCGTTCAACTCAACCAGAACACCGGTTTTGTTGTCGTCAGACACTTCTGCTGCAACGAGACCGTCAGCTGCAACGCGATCTGCTTTCTTTGCGGCCTTAGACAGACCTTTTGCACGCAGCCAGTCAATAGCTGCATCCATGTCGCCNTCAGTTTCGACGAGTGCTTTCTTCGCATCCATCATGCCTGCACCGGTCGATTCACGGAGTTCTTTGACCAGTGCCGCTGTAATTTGTGCCATTTCAGATGACCCTTTGTCTTCGAAAGTTTAAGCTTCAGATTCAGCTTTAGGTTCAGCAGCTTCGCCTTCGGCGGCGTCGTCTGCTTTATCTTCTGCTTCAGCCGCTTTCAGATCAGCAAGAGCTGCATCAGAGACGTCTTCAGACTCGCCAAGGTCAATGCCGAGGCCCGCTGTAGATTCCGCAAGACCATCAAGAACCGCATCAGCGATCAGGTTGGCGTAAAGCGAGATCGCACGAGCTGCGTCGTCATTGCCCGGGAACGGGAAATCGACATCATCCGGGTCGCAGTTAGANTCGACCACAGCAACGACAGGAATGCCGAGCTTTTTGGCTTCTTTGATTGCGATCTGCTCTTTGTTCGTGTCGATCACAAAGATGAGGTCAGGCAGGTCGCCCATGTCCTGAATACCACCGAGTGCGCGTTCCAGCTTTTCGCGTTCGCGCTCACGGTTNAGGAGCTCTTTCTTGGTGAGACCCGTTGCGTTCGATTCCTGACCGAGAAGTTCTGTCAGTTCTTTCAGACGCTTGATTGAGTGGGCAACNGTCTGCCAGTTGGTCAGCGTGCCGCCGAGCCAGCGATGGTTCATATAATACTGAGCGCAACGGCTTGCAGCTTCAGCGATCGGATCTGCAGCCTGACGCTTTGTGCCAACGAAAAGTACGCGGCCGCCTTTCGCAACCGTTTCACGTACTTTCACCAGAGCCTGGTGAAGCAGTGGAACAGTCTGTGACAGATCGATAATGTGGATATGCGACCGCTCGCCATAGATGAATTTCTTCATCTTGGGGTTCCAGCGGTGTGTTTGGTGACCAAAGTGAACGCCAGCCTCGAGAAGCTGAGCCATTGTGAACTCAGGCAGTGCCATTTCTATTTTCTCCAATCCGGTTAGCCGCCGCAGGCAAAGCCAGGTCACGTGACCCAGCACCGGACGCACCGAAGTGCCGCCTGCGTGTCGGAATAGGCGTGGCTTATACAGAGTTTAGGCGCGGACGCAACAGCCTTTACGCCGCAAGTTCACGTACNCCCCGGACCCCCGGCGAGGACTTCAAGGCCTGGGCTGCTGCCGTACCGACCGCATACTTCCCTGGGAGGCTGACAATTGCTGTGCCTCCGCCATCAACCGGCACCTCCAGGCGTATCTCCCCCCGTTCGTGCGTCGGTAGGTCGACAAGCCGTTTTGAGACCGCGATCAGAGGCTCAAATGAGATTCCAGGATGGAGGCTGACGATCAGTCCTTTTGGCGCACCCAGTGAAGCCCGGTCCAGCGGAACCACGCCATCGACAGACAACCGGATTTCATCATCCCGGATTCGAACCTTGATCCGCGCGACGATCGTGGCGCCCGGTTCGATCTGGTCGCGTATCTCCATCAGCGTTTCCGGCGGAACCATGGCTTCAAATTCCCCGGTCGGATCTGAAAGAGTCAGATAGGCAAACTTGCCACCTGACTGGGCTGGTCGCTCAGAGCGGGCGCGGACAATTCCCATCATCTCCAACATGCCCTTATCTCGAGCCACTGACTGGATATCCATTGCCAGCGTAATCCGGTCGCGGGCGCCCGCCAGCAGCAAGCCATCAAGCGGGTGGCCACTCAGATAGAAGCCAATGGCCTTGAACTCGTGATCGAGAAGCTCGGTTTGGCTCCAGGCCTGGCGCTGTGGAAGTGGTGCACGTGTTTGCGATTTATCATCGCCAAACAGAGAGTTCTGATTTGCCGCGCGGTCATCGGCAGCAGAAGATGACGTGGCAATCAGGACGTCGACGGAAGCCAGCGCACGTGCCCGGTTCGGCTCAAGTTTGTCGAACGCCCCTGCCCGTGCAAGCGATTCCATACATTTCCGATTGATCAGGCGCGGATCCACCCGTTCAGCAAAATCATGAAGACTCTCGAATGGCCGTTCTTTGCGAATAGCGCAAAGATGCTTCATGGCCTCCATTCCGACACCTTTGATTGCGCCGAGCGCATAGATGATCGCGCCATCCCGAACATCGAAGTCAGCGAGCGACTCGTTGATATCGGGAGCTATTACCGGAATTTTGAGCCTCTTTGCTTCCTGGAAGAAGGCCGCAAGCTTATCGGTGTTCTGAATATCGAGGCTCATGGACGCCGCGAGGAACTCGATTGGGTGGTTCGCTTTCAGATATCCCGTCTGGTAGGAGATCGCTGCATAGGCGGCGGCGTGCGATTTGTTGAAGCCATAACCCGCAAATTTCTCCATCACATCGAAGATGTGGCTTGCCTGCTTTTCGGGGACATTCTTCTCAGCAGCACCTTCAATGAAGCGCTTGCGCTGCTGAATCATCTCCTCAATTTTTTTCTTACCCATGGCGCGGCGCAGCATGTCCGCCTCGCCGAGCGAGTAGCCGGCCAACTCCTGTGCCATCCGCATGACCTGTTCCTGATAGACAGGAACACCGTATGTCTCTTCGAGAATTGGCTTCAGGAGCGGGTGATAATAATCGGCCTCAACGCGTCCGAACTTCACATCCACGAACTGTGGAATGTTGTCCATCGGGCCGGGACGATAGAGAGAAATGATCGCGATCACATCTTCCATCGAGCCAGGCTGAACTTTCTTCAGCGTGTCTCTCATGCCCTGACCCTCGAGCTGGAACACGCCCAGCGTGTCACCCGCAGACATCAGGTCATAGGTTCTCTGGTCATCATATGTCCGCCATTCCCGCGGCATACTTGTTTCGGACTCCCCTAGGAATTTGAGGGCTTTCTGAACCACGGTCAGCGTTTTCAGACCAAGAAAGTCGAATTTCACCAGCCCAGCCTGCTCAGCCCATTTCAT
>PABS01000027.1 GCA_002699325.1 Ponticaulis sp.
TGGACGGTCGGCCTTGCCGGACGTTACGAAGACTATAGCGAATTCGGCGACACTCTGAACGGCAAGCTGTCCACACGTTATGAGATCACGCCTGAACTGGCCGTACGCGCAACCGCCTCAACAGGCTTCCGCGCACCGACACCAGGTCAGCTCTTCTCTGAATCGACGAGCCAGGGCCTTGATACACAGACACTGGAAGTCTTCACGAACGGCCGGTTCTCTCCACAAGGACCTGTAGCCGAAATCATCGCTCAACGTCCTGATGTCGAACTTGAACCTCTGACGCCAGAGGAGTCGACCAACTTCACCCTTGGTCTGGCTTATCGAAATGCCGCCGGATTCACCTCGAGCATTGATGTCTATCAGGTGGAGATTGAAGACCGCCTGGGATCGTCTGGCGGCTTTGTTCTGACCGATGCCGAACGTCAGGCGCTCGCGGCTGCGGGGGTGCCAGGTGGCGGCACATTCTCTTCGGTCTCATTCTTCCAGAACACGGACGGAGCCAAGGTTCAGGGCGTTGATATCGTTGTCAGTTATGTGATGGATTTCGCCCAGGGTGATCTGACTCTGAGCGGCGCATACAACTACAACAAAAGAGAGTCGGACTCCTCTTCTGCGGACGAGGATCGCCGGTATGAGCGCGGTCTGCCGCAACACACCGCAAACGCAACTGCGACCTATGCTCAAGGGCCTTTCGAAGTGTTTGGACGGGTCCGCTATTACGGCTCCTGGACCGATAGCTCTGGCAACTCGACCGGAGACATCTTCCAGGACTTTGGTGCCATGACCCTGTTTGATGTCGGCCTGACTTATAACGTCAATGACCGTCTGTCAGTCCGGGTCGGCGCTGAGAACGTCTTCGATCTCTATCCAGACGAAGCAACCTTCCAGGCCAATCGCGGTCTCATCTACTCCCGTAATGCACCGTATGACACCGATGGTGGCAACTACTATCTGCGCGTAGAGACCAAATTCTAACCGCCGGTTTACCCCCCGACGGCGTAGGCCAGAGGCGTCTCCGGACGTCACTGGCCTGCGTCATTTTAGTATCAAGAATACCCTGTAAGCAGAACTGACCGAACAAGAATGGACCCAGGCATGGCTTCTCTCTCTCGCCGAACTCTACTCGCCGCTGGCGCGGTTACGCCGCTTGCCGGAACGCTGAACGGATTGTCCGGCGCGTCAGCCGAGCCTGCCACTGACTGGCCTGAGCCAGACGATGCAAACTTCTGGAGCTGGGTCGCAACGCAATACGATACACGATCAGACATCATCAATGTCGAGAATGGAAACTGGGGGCTGATGGCAAGGCCGGTACTCGACGCCTATCTGGCCCACACCGAGAAAGTAAACCGCGAGAATTCCTTCTTCGCTCGTCGCGAATATGGCGCGATGGCCAGAGACATTCTGGCTCAGGTGCAGACCAGACTGGGCGCAGATGACAATGAGGTGGCCCTGACGCGTGGCGCCACGGAGGCGCTTCAGAATATCATTGGAGGGTATAATAAGCTGAAGCCCGGCGATGCCGTGATGATGGCCGATNTTGACTATGGTGCCATGATGGAAGCCATGCGCTGGCGNGCNGAANAGTCNGNCTGCCAGGTGGTAAACCTGTCTGTTCCGGAAAATGCCAGCCATGATGAGCTGATTTCGTTTTACGAGCAGGCGTTTCTCGAACATCCGAAAACCCGTTTTCTGCTGCTGACCCATATCAGTCACCGCACGGGCCTCATGCTTCCGATCCGGGAGATCAGCGAGATTGCACATCGCCAGGGTATCGACGTNGTGGTTGATGCGGCCCATTCCTGGGGTCAGGTCGACTTCAATGTCNAAGACCTTGGCGCAGATTTCGTTGGCTTCAATCTTCACAAATGGATTGGCGCGCCGATTGGTGTTGGCGCCATGTATATTCAGGCAGATAAGCTGGGCGACATTAGCGTGAACATGTCTGAAGCATCGAGTGATCCGTCTCGTATCTATACGCGCGTCCATTCCGGCACGAGTAATTTCGCCGCGTATATGACCATACCGGAGGCGTTTGCCTTTCAGGACCGGCTGGCCCGCGCCGACAAATTCGCACGGCTCAGACTGCTCAGACAAATCTGGGTGGACGAGGTCCGCGATGTGTCTGGCATTGACGTGCTGACACCTGATGATGATCGCCTGCATGGCGGCATCACCTCGTTCCGGTTCAGCGGCATGACCAGTTCCGAAGACAATCAGGCGATTGCGGCCTATTTGCTTGAGAAACACAAGGTCTTCACGGTTCATCGGACCGGGGTCAGCAACGGCGCATGTGTCCGGATTACGCCGGGCTATTACAACTCCGCCGAAGACATGCAACGCACTGCAAAGGCGGTCCTTGATGCTCACCGTCACTTCAAAGTCTAGAAGGCTCGTCTTGCACACGCGCAAGGTTCCAGAAGATNCGATTGAGGCGCTTTATCGAACNGAGCGCGCAAGGCTGACCGGCTTTGCGCGGCGTAAAGGTGCCAGCGAAGACGACGCAGANGAGGTGGTTCAGGAAGCCTTCTTCAAACTGGCGCGGTATGGCTGTGGCGAAAAAATACGCAATGACATCGCATTTGTTCGTACCATCATCGTCAACCTTATCAGAGACAAATACCGTGTCGCAGGCCATCGACCTGCCCACATTCAATATGATGAGCTGACGCATGAGCCTCAAAGCGAAGCCCCGGAGCCAGAAATGGCCCTCAGTGCACAACAGGAACTGAAATTGACACTTCAGGATATCAATCAGCTCCCCGTTGTAACGCGAGAGGTTTTTCTGGCCTATCGACTGAACCAACACACCTATAATCAGATCGCGGATGATCTGGGGATCACGATTGCGCTGGTGCGACGACATCTGCGGGACGCCCTTCTGCATCTGGCAACTCAGCGTGGCTATCGTGAGAACTAAGGCTCCAGACCAGCAGGCCGCACTTCGCGATGCCGTCGATTGGGTTCTCCGCATTGAGGAAGAGCCCTCATTGATCACGAGCGAGGATTTTGAGCGCTGGCTTCATGCGGGCCCACATCATCGCAAGGCATTCACTCAGGCTGCNAANACATGGGGNGAAGCCGGAGNGCTTCCGCTCGGAGATNTTCTTCGTGANGANGGNNNGNNTGTTTCTGAAAGCGCGCCGGCCCGGCNCCGGTCAATCCGAAGGNCAGTCCTCTGGGGCAGCATGGGTGCTGCGCTNTCGGTTTGCGCTGCAGCTNTCTTNGTTGCNGCNNTCCTTCTGCCTTCGACATCATCACCCGGCTGGCAAGCTAATTATCAGACCCAAACCGCGCAGATTGAGACCTATGAGCTGGTGGATGGGACATCCCTGTCGCTCGACGCCCAGTCCGTAGTTTTCGCGCACATTGATGATGAGTATCGCACCCTTGAGCTTGCGCAGGGCCGATTGTTTGTCGATGTCGCACGGAATGAAGACAAGCCCTTCCGGGTCACTGCAGGCGATATGAGTTTCACCGCCCTGGGTACGTCCTACTCAGTGGAACGCCTGACAAATGGCTGGCAACTCGAAGTATTCGAAGGCCGAGTGAGCGCGGACGGTCCCCAAGGCAGTCAGTCACTGACCGCCAATCAGGGGCTGAGTGTTCGCAATGGCGAGGCTGAACTTTTCGAGCTTGCCGACACACTGGAAAACGAAGTGCCTGACTGGACCAGCAAACGTCTGGTGCTGAATTCTGTATCGGTTGCTGACGCCATTAAGAAGTTTGAGCGCTATAGCGTAGATGAAATCGTAGTGGATGATGAAAGTTTGAAAGCCTTCCGGGTCAGCGGTGTTTTCCGGCTGACCGAGCCTGACGCCTTCGTCAAAACCGTAAGCCAGCTGACGGGCTCGCGGGTGATACACTCTGATGGTCGGCTTATTCTAACGCATTCTGAATGATCTATTCAGGTCAAATCGTGTGATGAGAGAGGAATGGTCAATTCCACCTACTCTTTCACGCGCATCGCTCATTCAAATACCTACGATCAATTTTAACCCGGTTTCAGGTCAGTCGGAGGCGGTTGTGGTGAGCACGCCGAACACGTAATTCCGCTCGCAGACGCTACGAAGTTTGAGAAATCCTCTGTCAATGTCGTCTGCCCGCTATGGCGTATCGATATACTGATCACCGATGACAGGCTGACCGATCCACAGGCGGAGATGAGGAGCGGTCGGGTGTCACGCTGAAAGCCGTCTGACTCGAAGAAATAGAGCCACCGCATCGCACGCAAATTCTTTCACGCTCTATCCCTTGCCCATGCCTGAATGGCTCGCTTTCGCTAGCGGAGTAGCTCGATCACCACTTCGCCCATAATACCCACGGCGCTGAGCTCATTTTCGTGCTGGGCCATGTAATCTAGTCGCTCGTCTCCGGCCAGATAATCACCGACCATGGCATTTCTGAGCGGCGGCTGAACTGTAATCTCCAGAGTGTTGTCACCCGGCTGGATTGCCTCGGTCAGATCGAGCCGGAAAGGCGGGAAGCTGGCGGATCCTACTTCAGTACCGTTGACTTGAACCGTGGCCACACCGGCAACGGATTCCAGATTGAGAACGTAGCCACATTCACACGCTTTGGCCGGGAATTCAGCGGTGTAGGTGATCGGTCCGTGAGCATGCCCGAACGCTTCGGCTTCACGAAGGTCCGGCAAAGTATCGGACACTGTCATGGAATTCTCAGCTGAAGTGATCTCCCAGTCTTTCAGCACAATGGATTCAGAAGTCGTCGGCATCAGTGGTGAAAGAGCGTCCTCGAGCGGAACGGGCGAATTGATCAGAAAACCGGTTTCAAAGCCGTCGAGTGATAGCGTCAGCGCACCTTCAGCCTCCAACTGGAGCTCTGAGAGACGTCTGGCTGCCGGGTCGAACCAGTAGATGAATTCGGCAGGGTCGCTCAACGTCAGAACAGGGGACTGGCTTTCTGCAGACTGATTGAAGAGGAAATGGATCTCCTGACCCTTCTCTAAAAGGCGCGTATAGCGACGAACGTCATCAGCGCCATTGAGCGCAAGACGGGACCAGAGCTGTGAAACCAGCTCCTCCGCGCTATCAAACTGCCGCCCTTTCGCAAGCTCAGCCGTCTGCTCCGCGATCCACCGATCATTCTGCTCATGATTTAGAAAGCCGGGCTGCTGCTCGGGCAAATCGCGCCAGAAGAACAGCCTGGCTTCGGCACCGCCCCACTCTGTCAGCGCCTCGATGGAATCTCGCTTGATGGAAGGTGGCGCGGCGATGATGACCTGCGCGTGGTTGCCTGCCAGTTCATCGATTCGCGTCAGACTGTCATCATTGATCCAGGTCCAAGTGATGCCTGCATCATTGAGCCCATCGATCAAAGGCTTGACCTCTTCCAGCCATTTCAGCCGGAAGTCCTTGCGCTCTTCCGCGCTCATTTCCGGCAACTTCACGAGCGGAATTTCCATGACAGGCTCATGCGCGCGCGGCGGCTCGCCTGGCATGCGGCCCATGAAGAGGAACTCCTCTTCATAGAGCGTGGATTCCTCAATCTGATGCGGGAAGCCGAGAAACGGATAGTAGATAAAGACGTCTGAGGACTGCCGACCGGACTGCAACAGAGACTGAGCAGCGGTAAGATAGTCGTTCAGTGCCGGCAACACCTGCCAGATCGGCGACGTCGGCCCATAATTGCCTGCAAAATTGCTGTCATTCTGGGGACCTGCGAAGGGATACCAGTCCAGTTCGCCGAAATAGTCCTCATAGGCTTTCCCTTCAGGCCTGTAAGGAATGCCGTGATAAATAATCTGATTGATGCCAGACACGAACAGCTTGTCTGCGGCCAGCTTCAGCTGGGCCGGGCTGACACCATAAGCGAGCTTGTACCAGACAAATGACTCCGCCGAGATGACCCGCCGATCGTAGAGATCGCCCGAGGCACTCGCCATTTTCAGTACGGTCTCGCCACCGCCGGCGAAAAGCTGTTCGCTTTCCGGCATGGTGTTCTGGCCCATGGCTTTAATGACATCAAAATCCGCACCATAAGACTGTCCTTTGGACACGAGACCGCGCGATTCCGCCCAGTCTGCGCTCGTTTCCACAAATCGCTCAATGATCAGGTCAGAAACTGTCTCCTGATAGTCATGGCGAATGCGATCATCGAATTCGGTGAGGAAGAAGTCATCCGCAGGCCGATGCCGCATTGTTTCCGTGATGAAGAAGTTGTCTCGTGCTGGGCGGAAGATCACTGGGAGATAGGGCTCAAGATCATACCCGCGGCGCTCGCTGAAGGCCTCCAGAATGTCGGCCGATCCGAAGCGAGAGACCTTGAACTCGAGACTGTCATTGAAGAAGCCTTTTAGCGGGTCGCTATAATATTCAGGCAATCCGGTACGCTCGCCGAAGGCGTATGCATAGTGGCCTTTGACAACCTCGGCATCCAGATGATCGATTACGAATCCTGACTGCTCTGAAGCGATGAGCGTCGGCGCTTCTCCGGAAGGCTGAATATAGGTTGCAATGATCTGCCAGTCCCCCTCTGGAGCATCCCAGACAAGCTTGCCGTCTTTCACCTTGTCTGTGAGCACCAAAATCGAATTCGGATCGAGATGGACGGTATCAGTTGCGTCCATAGGATTTGCGGAGCGTTTGCCGGCTAACGGTTTCCCCGCCGTGACTGAAAGCAGTTGTCGATGTTCTGACACGAAATTGGTGAGATCAAAGCCTATCATCATCTCGCCCAGGGCCATGATGTAATCGTTATAGCTCGGCTCGGGTTGTGGCAGAGTGAGCTCAAGGGATTTGCCCCCCTTCACGCGCATATCGGCAAACCGGACTTCTTTCATGCCCTCTTCGACGGGCACCTCGGGTCCACCAGCTGGCCAGCCGCTGAGATGGTTCAGATAAACCTGCATGTCGGCAGAACGAGCGCAGGCCATCACCTGCCCGAGCATCTGATGGTATTCGTCAGACCCGAAAGAGTTGATGCGCGCCTGTGTTGCTTCGTCTTCGATGAACATCAATCCGGCATTGAAGGATTGAATTTCGACGCCGCCAAACCCCTTGGATGCGAGCTGTTCCAGTTGCGCACATGCGCGCTCAGCACTGACGTCTCCGCCAGGCCACCACCAACGCGTCCAGGGGCGGGCTTCTCCGCCCTCGATCAGTGAAGAAATCGATGAGAGTGTCGCCGGTTTGTTGAGATCGACCTGACCTGAAGCAGGCTGTTCAGCTTTGGAATAGCTCACAAGTGAGGGCATGTCGTTTTCAGATACTGAGGGGACCATGGCCTCCCGGATCTGCGAATAACCCCAGAAAAGTCCGCCGCCAGCCAGAAGCAATGCCACCAGCAGAACCCCGCACAGGCCGATCGCAGCCCATTTGATGATCTTCATGCCTGTGGCTCCCGAACTTGTTTTTTCACGGAGCCTGGTATCTGCCCAGCTGACAGTGCCTCCAGATCATTCTGCGTGAGTGTGCGGTATGTTTTGCCTGCAGGATCGGAGATCAGGACATCCTCAGTACCCGCTGAAGGTTGGAAACCCTGCTTCTGGACTTCGGTTTTGCGGATCTTCATCGTGCCGGTGAGAACCTGATCGCTCATCAACCTTAAGAAAACCGGGCGCGCATAGGCCGGAAGCGCGCCTTCAACGTGACGATAAAAGGCCGATGGGTCGAAACCGGGTCTCACGCATATGGCAGCCATGCCAGCGCGCCCCTCATTGCCAGGAACCTCGACGCCGTAAACAGCGCCGACTTCCACATCATCAAAGGCATTGACCACCAGCTCGACTTCGCCGGTCGAGACATTTTCTGACTTCCAGCGGAATGTGTCACCCATCCGATCGACAAAATAGAAATAGCCGTCATGGTCACGTTTCATAAGGTCACCAGAACGAAACCAGGCATCGCCTTCTTCAAACACGTTTCGCAGGACCTTTTTTTCCGTTGCCTGCTTGTCGTTATAGCCATCAAATCGCCAGCGCGCGTCGTTCAGGAGAATCTGACCAATCGCTTCGCCCGGCTCACCGGGTTCGGCTTCGATACACAANCCGTCAGGTGTACGNCGCGCTGTTCCAGTTTCGAGATCGATTGCGACAATCCGAACGGGCATACGGTCTCTGATCAGTGGCGGAACACGGCCAACCGCTCCGGCTCGCGAGTCCAGATTGAGCAAAGAGATATTGCCTTCTGTCGAGCCGTAAAACTCTACGATTTGCGGAATTCCCGTACGCGCCTGGAGCTTCTCCCAGACATCTTTACGCAGTCCGTTTCCAAAAATGCAGCGGACCGAATGCTGGCGCTCGAGATCTGATGGCGGTTGATTGATCAGATATCGGCAGACCTCACCGACATAGACGAACATGGTCACCCCGTGTTCAGAGACATCGCTCCAGAATGCGCTTGCCGAGAATTTNCGCTTCAGNACGATGGCAGCTCCNCTGAGCAGCGCGACGCCAACNCCGCATAANCCGGTGGTGCCATGATAGAGCGGNAGCGTTTCATAGACGCGGTCGCGAGGCGACACACGCGTCGGCTTGATCAGCGCCGACATCATGATGAGGCATCGGGAATGGCTCATCCGCGCAGCCTTAGGCAGTCCAGTCGTCCCGGATGTGTAGATAAGGAGTGCCACGTGCTTGCCGCGCAGGTGGAATCTTTTCTCTCGCTTCGGGCGCTCCGAGGAAAGCAGAGAAAGCGCCTCTTCGGTAAGCCCGGCCTGACCCAGAACATGTACAGACAATCTGCTGCCCTCCTCCGCCCGCGCATGCTGCAGAGGCTCGGCCAGCTCAGGACAGGTCAGGACATGCTGCGCCTCGGCGCTTGTGATGCAATGCATCAGCCCTTTTCCAGAGAGGTTTGAGTTAATNAGCGCAACAGTNACGCCNAGCTTGGANAGGCCGAACCATATGCTGACGAGGTCNGGCCGATTGTCCAGAAACACTGCGACAGTGTCCCCTGCTGACAGGCCGTGTGCTTCTGCCCAGTGGGCAAATCTGTTGGCCTGCTGATCAAGCTCGCCATAGGTGAGTGTCTGACCTTCAAAAATAAACGCCGTGTTCTTGGCGAAGCGGTCGACGCTGGCTTCCAGCTCATCCGGGATGAGTATTGAAGCATCCGGTTTGAAACGGCCTGTTCGCTTTTCCACATCGCGAAGACCAAGAATGTAACGAATGTCGCTTTTGATACGCTGAGTGAGCGAAAGCCGATTTACCATTCTTCTCTCCCATTTGCCGTCTGCCCGATGNCCCGGCGACCATGCTTCCATCTGGCGCCTCCGCCAGCCCAGCCCCTCGCATGAGCTCTCGGGATTAGCGAAGAATACTTTCCATNTGGAATTTTNATTGTGTTCTAAACGCTGTTTTCTCCTCTGTCCACCGATGGCATTCGAAAGCCCTCCGTATTCTGCGCTCTCCAGACGCCAAANTTCTGAGTGACCTCTCAGTAAGCGTGNTCTGGTCTGGAGTTGTGCTTCAGNAGCCGTGTTTTCGCGTTTGAAATGGAAAACTCTTCAGACACTCAGCCATACCAGACCCGCGGCTTTCAGCATGCATCTCCTTGATCTTTGCGGATCGGTGTGCATTTATAATTCCAATTGGAATTTTTTATAAGATAAAATCCGGGAAGGAAAATCCAGTGATCGACAAGCCTTGGGGGATCTCCTGCCTGGCGGCCTTTCTGCTGCTCTCGTCAGCATGCAGCTCCGCCTCCGAAAATGATGTGGAGTACATTGAAAGCTCCGACACGCTGCGTGTGATCGAACAGGGCGAGTTGAGTGGTGTCCTGAACACGCGCAACAAGGCAAGAGCCTGGTTTGGAATTCCTTTCGCAGAGCCGCCTGTTGGCGATCTTCGCTGGCGCGCCCCGCGACCTGCTCAACCTTTCGACGATGTGTTCGTGGCCGACACTGTGGACCGCGCCTGCGTCCAATTGAACGAACCGGCTATCCTCCCGGGCAAAGCCGGCGCAGTGGTCGGTAGCGAAGACTGCCTCTACCTGAACATCTGGGCGCCTTCTCAGGAAAGCGAAACGCCATATCCGGTGATGGTTTGGGTTCATGGCGGCGGGAATGTCAGCGGGTTCGCCGGACAGCTCGACTTCAGCCGTCTGGCCGCCCGCGAAAATGTGGTTGTAGTCGCGCTGAACTATCGGCTCGGACCGATGGGGTGGTTCAGCAACGACTCGCTGAGGGCAACGGCGCAAAGTGAACTCGACCAGTCAGCAAACTTTGGCCTGCTCGACCTGATTGAAGGGCTCAAATGGGTGCGGTCGAATATTTCCGCCTTTGGAGGTGATGAAAGTCGACTCACCATCTTCGGAGAATCCGCAGGCGGATTTAATATCTCTTCGCTTATGACGTCGCCCTTGTCTGAAGGCCTGTTCGACGCCGCCATCATTCAAAGCGCTGGTTTCAACTCATTCACGTTGAAAGAAGCCGAAATTGGGCCCGAAACCGAAGAAAAACGACGCGGCGCTTCGTCAGGTGAAGCGATTGCCGCACTCACAAAGCAAGGCGCATTGCCGAGCGCAGACGATAAGTCTTCGGACGCAATGGCTGCAGCACTAAGAAAGCTGCCAGCAGAAACACTCTATGACGTGTATCGTACACTCACCGACTCCGACGCTGTTGCTGATCAGATCAGCAATATCGACAACACTGCCGATGGGATTGTGCTGCCCATACCAGATGACAGCGCCGGCTCAGACCGCGCGCTGATTGCCAGCCGCGATATCCCGCTCATCATCGGGACTAATCGTGATGAGGCGCGCGTGGCATCAATGGAAAATCCCGTATTCACGAATAAGCGGCTGGGCGTTCTGTTTCGACCGAAGAACCGTGACACCTACATCGCAGCGGGAGAATACCCTTCTCGTCTCTGGGCATCATTGGGCGTCCAACGCGTCGCGGACATTCGCGAAGATGCGGGGGTGGCCCCCACATTCACCTATCGTCTCGACTGGGATGAGCAGGGGAAGTTCATGTTCTCTGACTTCTCACTGCTGATCGGCGCGCTCCACAGCATAGACCTGAACTTCATATCGGGCGATTTCCGCCTGTCATTCCTGGACGATAAGGCCTTCTTCAAGCCCGAAACCGAAGAAACACGCAGGACGCTCTCGCATCAGATGATGAGCTATTGGGCAAGTTTCGCGCG
>PABS01000028.1 GCA_002699325.1 Ponticaulis sp.
CCATCTGTGTCCTGAAAACTGCGCGGATAGATCTGGTAGATCACCGCGCCGCGGTGCCAGAGGTCGGTTTCGGAATGGGCCAAGCGATGTCCTCAGATTTGCGTCAGGCGAGCATGAGAGGAAATGCGTGGCGAGGCAATTGGATGCGAGACAGGGGGCTGAGCGATTCATAGTGAGGGAAGAGCGGAGTGGGGTTGTGCCGCAGAGATAGCTATCCCGAAATTGCTGCCTGGTGCGCAAATTTCTCAGTCAGGGTGGATGAGCGTTGAGACATAATTCACTGCTAAAATCGCCCCACAGGGGCGATTGTTCGCGCGAAGCGCGATCGCAGTGAATGGTGCCGCTTAGGTGACTTGAACACCTGACCCCCGCATTACGAATGCGATGCTCTACCAGCTGAGCTAAAGCGGCCCACAAAAGTGAATGGGGCATATACCCAATTCGGAGCGAATTTCAAAGCCCCTATCCCAGTCCGGCTCGAGAAAAAATGAATCCTCCACATGCGGATCTTCATATTTTTACGGCAAGCGTTTTAACCCGCCTCCGGCGAGATTGAATCAAGCGTTAAGCGGCTGTGGAAAACTCGATCCCCGATCCTCACTGAATCACAGACAATCTTTGCGAGATTGCATCCGGGTCAGGACGTCTAAGGGGTCAATCGACATCATGCACTGGATCGCCTTCATTGCTGCAGCGCTTGCGCTTTTGCTGGCCAAGCTTCTGCGCACTCCAGAGCGCTCACGCGTCTGGACGGGGGCAGCATGGTTTTTTGCGGCCTTCCTTGTGACGACGTTTACCGTGCGAGTGATGTCTGATCGCGCAGATATGACGCGGCCAACGGAATATGATCAGTTTGTCAGTCATGCCGCCCGTCAGGTGCTTGCTGAGCCCGATGCGCCACTATTGTTGTTCGTAGGCGCAAGTTATTCGCGCAATGCGATTGATGATGTCGAGATGACGCGCAAGCTGCGCGCGGCAGGCTATCCGCATCGCGTGATCAATCTGTCGCTGCAGGGCGCGTCCCTGCAGGAGCGGGATGCGCATTTGTGGGCGTTTATGCGCGCGACGGGCATTGCGCCTGACGCCGTGTTTCTTGAGGTTTCGGACGAGTTTGACCGCGACCCGGCCTATGTCTTTTCCGTNGCAAAGTTTTCNGACCGNGCCATCAAGCAGTTNGANCCTGATGNNTTCTACTGGTCGATGAAGGGGCTGGTGCAGGGGCAATGTTCCGGTACAGCNGCNTGTNTGAAGTCNTGGGGNNTGCTGAACGTNCANGCGCTGATGAACTGGACNAATCTNGGNCTTNTGGCGACCGGTCAGACGCTTGAAAACATTTCTCCNATGCCNGCCTTCGATCCNAAGGATGANCCGCGTGAGNCATTTGTNCTGGATGNNACNGAGATCGACAGATCGNTGNGGTCTGTNCCGCAGATCNTGCCNGAAACAGGNCCAAGCTGGGCGCGTCTGTTCCGGATTGATCAGCGTGAACGNTTATTGGCNGCCGGCGTNCGCCGNGTGGCCTATTATTATCCGCCNGTGATNCCNCCNGATGNGCGCCAGTATGTGGCGCGNCTGTGTGCGGGTGAGNTGTCTGANTTTCCGTGNATNGCNCCNATNGACCGCCAGCTTCTGGCCTCCCTGTCAGGNGCGGTCTGGTATGATGACCGTCACCTCCTGCGNGANGGCGCNGAGGTTTATACAAGCTGGCTCGCCNGNCAGATTGAAAGCGGTGGGGCGCTGCAATGATTTTTACAGAAGCCATCTTTCCGCTTTTNCTNNTTGGCGTNCTNTTCNTCTANTGGGTCNTNATGCGCGGNTCCTGGCGNAANNACTTTCTCCTGCTNGCNAGTGCTNTTTTNTATGGCTGGTGGGATGTTCGCTTTCTCGCGCTGATCGGCACGGTGATCGNCATCTCCTATATTGCCGGTCTGCAGATGCGCGATCGGATGAGCCATAAGGCTGGCCAGCGAAAAGTGCTTTGGATCGCTATTGGTTTGCAGCTGGGCCTGCTCGCAGCATTCAAATATTTCGGCTTTTTTGCAGACAGCGCAGCCAATGCGCTGGCGAGTCTGGGGATGTCTGCCTCCTGGCCGACCCTGCACATTATCCTGCCGGTGGGGATCAGTTTCTACATCTTCCAGGCGATCTCGTATCTGGTGGATGTCTATCGCAAGGATATCCCGGCTGAGACCAGCGTGAACCGTGTTGCGCTCTATATCGCCTTCTTCCCGCAGCTTGTGGCTGGCCCGATTGTACGGGCAGCGAGTTTCTTTCCGCAGATTGATCGCAAGAAGACATTTTCATCTGCATTGTTTGCTGCGGGCGCGCGCGCCTTCATTCTGGGCTTTATCTATAAAGCGGCGATTGCCGACAATATCGCGCCATTTGTGGACCCGGTGTTTGCCGATATTGGGCGCTGGGATAATCAGAGCCTTCTGGCGGCAACATTGGCCTTTGGCACACAGATCTATTTCGACTTTGCCGGTTATTCCCTGATGGCTATTGGCGTGGCGCGTTGGTTCGGTTTCTTCATTCCGAAGAACTTTGACTATCCGTATTCCTCCACCTCAATCAGCGAGTTCTGGCGGCGCTGGCATATGTCGCTGTCCTTCTGGCTGCGCGACTATCTTTACATTCCGCTTGGCGGAAACCGTAAGGGGCCGCTCAAAACGTATCGTAATCTGATGATCACCATGGTTCTGGGCGGGCTTTGGCATGGCGCGGCCTGGACCTTCGTCATCTGGGGCGCCATGCACGGTGTGGCACTCAGCGTGAACCGTTTCGTTGAGCGTCTTGTCGGGAAGGGCGCCTTGCTGCCGATTGCAGGCGGCGCGCTTGGTCTGGCGCTGACCCTGATGGTGGTGTTCCTCGCCTGGGTGCCGTTCCGGGCAGAGAGCCTGTCTGATGCGGTTACCGTCTGGCAGGGCATTGGGGGTCTGCGCGAAGGCGGGGTGGAGCGGCTGCCGCTGATCGCCTTCTTTGTGCCTGCCCTGGTGTTGATTGATGCCCTGGTCTCTCGAGTGGGCGCGCTGAAGCGTCTGCCGCGGCACTGGTCCCTGCGAACCCCTTCGCTCTATTGGGCGGGTATGGGGTGTCTCGCCGCTCTGGCTGTCGCGCTTTATCCTCTCAAATCCGCGCCCTTCGTCTACTTCCAGTTCTGAGGCCTGTCTTTCCGTCTGTTCAGCCCGCGGCGGTTGGGCTAGATGAGCGGCCATGCCTGAATTACCCGAGGTCGAAACTGTTCGTCGTGGCCTGCAGCCCTTTCTGGAGGGGGCGGTGCTGGCGGATGTGAAGCTCAACCGACCGGACCTGCGTTTTCCCTTCCCCGCCGATATGGTGGAGCGCTTACAGGGCGCTCGGGTGACCTCGCTGAGCCGGCGGGCCAAATATCTTGTGCTGGAGACAGACCGGCAGGATCGGCTGCTCATCCATCTGGGCATGTCTGGCCGGTTCACCATACACGAGCCCGAAACCGGTGCGGGGTTGAAGCCCGGCGAGTTCGCGCTCGCTCAGCCGACGCTGCCACAGCACGATCATGTCGTCTTCACGACGGACCGGCAGGTGAGGGTGGTGTTCAACGATCCGCGCCGGTTTGGCTATATGAAACTGTCGGCCATTGCGGAGGCTGATGAGAGCCTGGAGGGGATTGGCCCTGAGCCCCTCTCGAACGCGTTCTCAGCAGCCTATCTTGAGACGGCGCTGCGCGGTAAGAAAACGCCCATTAAGGCAGCGCTGCTAGATCAGCGGGTGGTGGCTGGGCTCGGCAATATCTATGTGTGTGAGGCGCTCTATAAATCGGGCATTTCGCCCCGGCGCCTGTCGGCCAATATCGGCGCAGTGAGGTCGGCGAGGCTGGTTCCTGCCATCCGGGACGTGCTTAACGCGGCGATTGAGGCTGGCGGCTCAAGCCTCAGAGATTACGCGCATGCCGATGGCAGTCTTGGTTACTTTCAACACAGCTTTAGCGTGTATGGTCGGGAAGGTGCCCCCTGTAGGGGGTGTGGGGCACCCATTAAACGAATTGTCCAGTCTGGTCGGTCGACTTTCTTTTGCGCACAGTGCCAACACTGACAGGCGTATTCGGTTGACCCTCCAATCTTCTCGTGGTCTCTCCTCGCCTTCAGTTGCGGGTGAGTTCTGACCCGGGCGCGTGACTGCGTTGCAGGTTGCGCGGCAGAGATGACCAAAACCCCAGCCAGAGGACATTATATGGCGTATGAAACACTGCTGATAGAGATCGAGGATCAGGTCGGCGTCATCAAGTTGAACCGCCCCGATGCGCTCAATGCTTTCAACAATCAGCTCATGGATGAGTTGACCGCTGCGGTGGATGAGTTTGAAGCCAATCCCGACATTGGCTGTATTGTGATTACCGGCTCGAGCAAGGCGTTTGCCGCAGGGGCCGATATCAAGGAAATGCAGGCCCAGACGTATATGACGGCCTATTGCGAAGATTTTATCACGCGCAATTGGGAACGTGTCTCAAGGTGTCGAAAGCCTGTCATCGCCGCTGTAGCGGGATATGCGCTGGGTGGCGGGTGTGAACTGGCCATGATGTGCGATTTCATTCTGGCCGGTGAGAATGCCAAGTTTGGTCAGCCAGAGATTAATCTCGGTGTTATGCCGGGCGCGGGCGGCACTCAGCGTCTGACGCGTTTTGTTGGTAAATCCAAGGCGATGGAAATGTGCCTGACCGGCCGTTTCATGGACGCCGAAGAAGCTGAACGCTGTGGCCTGGTATCCCGCGTGGTGCCAACCGATCAGTTGCTCGAAGAAGCAAAAAAAGTGGCGGCTGTTATTGCAGCCAAGTCACGTCCGATTGCCATGATGACCAAAGAAAGCGTGAATGCTGCCTATGAGACGATGCTCGGGCAGGGTATCATGTTTGAACGCCGCCTTTTCCATTCCATGTTCTCAACTGAGGACCAGACTGAAGGCATGGAAGCCTTTATTGAGAAGCGGGATCCGCATTTCCGGAATAAATAAGCCAGAAGAGTCCATTCTCTGCTGGTTTTCTGGGAAAAGACATTGACCTTTTCGCGCAGGCGGCATATGAGACCGCCTTTCCGAATTTTCCGACTGGAGACATTGCATGGCCAACACCCGGTCAGCCAAAAAAATGGTTCGCAAGATCGAACGCCGCACTGAAGTGAACAAAGCGCGCCGCTCACGCGTGCGCACATACGTTCGCAAGGTTGAAGAGGCGATCGCTAGCGGCGACAAGACTGCGGCTCAAGAAGCACTGAAACAAGCTCAGCCTGAGCTGATGCGTGCGGCGTCTAAAGGCGTTATGCACAAGAACACGACCTCTCGGAAGGTGTCTCGCCTTTCCAAGCGCGTCGGAGCAATGGCATAACCGCCACTGCCTTGATGCCTTTTTGGGCGTCAAGCAAATTAACTTCTGGAAGAGCGCCAGACATGGCGCTTTTTTGTTGGATCATCCGTGACAGGACGTTATAGTTGACGAACCGTCACTGGCGAATCTGTCGCCGCTCACAGCCTTTGATATCGGTTCAGCGCCATCTGCGAATCTCGCATGTGGAGAGGGTCGATTCAACCTGTGGGAATTGTGACAATTTTGTGTTTTTCGCACATTTTTCCACAATCCAGGCGGGGTTATTCTCTTGACAGAAGTGGCTGAGAACATAAGGTGAACATTGTGCCAAAATGCGGCATAGTGACGTGGTTAATTTTTCCCTAAATTTTTTTCTTAAAGCGATTTAAGGGCTTAGCCCGGGTCAATATGCTATTTGTGGATTCAGCATAGATTCTGTTGCGAAAGTCGCATTGACCAAAACCCTGCGCCATTTATCCTAGGCCACAGATCACAGGGAATGTCCGCACAAAGAGTTTTTTAACCCGGTAGCATAAGCCGGGAACGGGTGGGCTGTGTGTTCTTGAGTAGATTACACAACTTAGGATAAACTTTTAATTCAGGGGTGCATTCGGGGCATGACAAAACAAATAACGCCCGACGTAACTGACGCCGAAAACGGCGCGAACACCACAGCTGTCAGCATCTGGTATTCTGTACTGGAGTCGGTGAAGGCTGAAGTGTCGCCATCAGTGTACACGAAGTGGATTGAGGGACTGGAGTTTGTCGCTGAGATTGATGGTGCGATCCAGATTGCGGCAAAGACCGGAATCCAGCGTGACCGCGTCAATGACGAGTTCCTTCGTAAGATGAATACGCTCTGGGCCGAGAAAGATGAGCTCGGACGCAAATTGGTCGTCTCTTGTCTCAGCGATCTTCCAGAGGACGTTCGTGCTCTGGCTGAAGAGGTTCGCCAGGAGCGTCGCGAGAAGCGTGGAGCTGTTGCGGCTGATCCAGGTCTGCGGTCCAATGGGGCCCAGATGTGTTTCGAGACGCTTGTCGTTTCAGAGTCCAACCGTGTTGCGACCACAGTTGCGCGCAAGATTGCAGAAGATCAGGCAACGCCAGCTCAAACGGTCTATTTTTATGGCCGTCATGGCGTGGGTAAGACGCACCTTCTTCGTGCGATCGAGTCCAAAATGCTGCGCGATGGGTCTGACAGGACCGCTGTCTATATGAGCGCGGAAGAGTTCATGGTTGCGTTCGTGGAAGGCGTAAAGCGGAACGATACGAGTGATCTGAAAACGCGTCTGCGTTCGGCGGATGTGCTGCTCATTGATGACTTGCAGGCAATTGCCGGCATGGGTGGCACGCAGAAGGAGTTCTTCAGCAATATCCGCGCTGTTGTCGCGCGTGGTGGCCAGGTCGTGATTACGGCTGATGTCAGCCCCTCTCAGCTGAATGCTCTGAACGCGCGTGTTCGTGAAGAGCTGCAGGGCGGTGTGCTGGTCGAGGTCAGTGATCCTGACGAGCAGATGCGTCGTGAAATCGTGCGCATGAAAGCTGGTATGATCGCTTCTGAGAATCCAGGCTTTGAGCTGACGGATGAGGCTGTCGAACTGATCGTCAGCCGCGTGAAAGGTCCGGGCCGTCAGCTTTACGGCGCCGTCTGCAATGTGTTCACAGCCACAACCTTTATCGGCAATCCGGTGACGCTTGAGGATGTCAGTGCAGCAGTCCGCCGCCAGTTGGGCGACCTCAAGCCGCCAAGCATTGATACGGTGAAGCGTGCGACCATGACCGTGTTCGAGATTACCAAAACGGATCTGGAATCAGCGCGTCGCAGCCGGTCGGTCGCTTATCCGCGCCAGATTGCCATGTATCTCTGCCGCAAGCTGACCACGCGGTCACTTCCGCAGATTGGCCGTTTCTTTGGTAATCGCGATCACACCACGGTTCTGTACGCGGTGCGCAAGCTGGAAGATCTGGTGAAAGCAGACGCGACACTGCGCAAGGATATCGAACGCGTTGAGCGCGTGATTGAGGATTTGCAGGCGAGTTCAGAGAAATAAGGGTCTCTGGAATTAGGCCTCGAGGACCTGAAATGCGGTGCCATTCACCGATTTTCTCGGAAATCGAGGCCCAGCGCCCCAGAAAAATGGGGAATCCGCTTCTTATCCCGTCAAACGACTTTTGTGTTGACGAAAATTATGGATAACTCTCAGCCCGTTTCGAATCGAAGCGGGCTGAATTTTGTTTTTAGGTAAGGGAGCCATGCGGGCTCCTGAGAGGCAGACAATGAAGCTCACGATAGACCGGTCGGATCTCCTGCGCGCGCTCAGCCACGTTCAAAGTGTGGTCGAACGTCGGAATACAATTCCGATCTTGTCGAACGTTCTTCTGTCGGCTGGCCCGGGCGCGCTGACACTGACAGCGACTGACCTCGACATCGAAGCTGTGGACGCGGCTGACGCGACTGTGGATCAGGAAGGTGGTCTGACGGCTCCGGCTCAGACGCTGTTCGACGTGGTCCGTAAACTGCCGGATAGCGCAGACGTGCAGCTGGAATTCCTTCCTGAAAATCAACGTCTTTCCATTCAGGCGGGCCGGTCCCGCTTTGCCCTGCCGACCCTGCCTGCGTCTGACTTTCAGACCATGACCAAAGATGAAGGCTCTGTTCAGTTCAGCCTGGATGCAAACGATCTGAAACGCCTGATCGACAAGACCCGCTTTGCCATCTCGACCGAAGAAACCCGCTATTATCTCAATGGCGTATATCTTCATATTGCCGAGACAGACGGCGCGAAAAAGCTGCGCGCTGTGGCCACTGATGGTCACCGCCTCGCCTTGTCAGAAATTGACGCGCCAGCCGGCTCTGAAAGCCTCGCCGGTGTGATCATTCCGCGCAAGGCAGTGGCAGAAGTGCGCCGACTGATCGACGGGTTTGATGGCGAGATCAAACTTTCTGCATCCGAAGCAAAAATCGTCTTCACCGCAGGCCGTGCGATTCTCACGACCAAGCTGATTGACGGCTCATTCCCGGACTATGCCCGCGTGATCCCGCAGAATAACGACAAGACCATGAAAGTAGAGAATGTCGCGCTGGAGAAAGCGGTCGATCGTGTCGCTACGGTTTCGGCGGAGCGCTCACGTTCTGTGAAGCTCTCTCTGGAGAGCGACAAAGTCGTTCTGACCGTGAATCATGCCGAGACCGGTCATGGTGTTGAGGAGGTCGAGGCAGAATACTCCGGTGAGCCGATGGAGATCGGTTTCAACGCGCGCTATCTCCTCGATGTGTTCCAGCAGATCGACGGCGATGTGATCCTGTTTGATTTCAATGACCCGGCGGCTCCGGCGCTTGTGCGCGATCCGGCTGATGAAGCCTCTCGCTATGTGCTGATGCCGCTGCGCGTCTGATGACGTCCAGACGGACGGGTTCATGAGCGGCTCAGGCCGGATCTATCTCAGACGCATCGCGCTTTCGGGCTTTCGCAATTACAGCTCTCTGGCGCTGAAGCTGGACGGGCGTCATGTCTGCCTGTTCGGTGCCAATGGTGCGGGCAAAACCAATCTGATTGAAGCAGTGTCCCAGCTTTCGCCGGGCCGTGGGCTGCGCTCTGCCAGTCTGCCCGACATGGCGCGCGTGCAAGGCGCAGAAAAAGGAACCAGCTGGGCGCTGGGCGCGACGCTTTTTGATGGCGACATCGATCGCGCGATCCGCATTGAAGCCAGTCTGGAGGGCTCGACGCGCGGCAAGCGCGTTATGCAGGTGGATGGGGCGCTCGCCACGGCATCTTCCATGAGTGATCTGGTCCGCATTATCTGGCTGACGCCGGCCATGGACCGTGTTTTCGCCGGAGGTGCGACAGAGCGCCGGAAATTTCTCGACCGGCAGACGCTGGCACATTTCTCAGCCCATGGCAGCCATTCAAACGCCTATGAGAAAGCCATGCGCGAACGCAATGCATTGCTGGAGCGCGACCGGCCTAATCCGGTCTGGCTGGACGGGTTGGAAGCGCGTATGGCCGAGCATGGCGCGCGAATTGCCCGCCACCGCGTCGTGACCGTCCAGCGCCTCCAGGCGGCCGTTGAGCTGCGCCCCGACAGCGCTTTTCCAAAAGCTGATCTGGGGCTTGAAGGTCTGGCTGAAGCGGCCTTCTCGAAGGGGGAAGAACTGTCAGAGGTGGAGACCATGCTGCGCGACCAGTATCGGGAGGATCGTCGACGCGATGCGCGGGCGAGGCGGACGCTTTCGGGCCCGCACAGATCCGACCTGATTGTGGTTCACAGGCCGACCGGCGTGCCCGCAGCGCTTGCCTCGACCGGCCAGCAGAAAGCCTTGCTGATTGGGCTTATCCTCTCGAATGCGCGCGCGCTGGAAGCGGAGGAAGATCTGCGCAATCCGCTTGTGCTTCTGGATGAGGCTGTGGCCCATCTGGACCCTGACCGCCGTGCAGCGCTGTTTGATGAGCTTTCTGCGCTTCGGGGGCAGGCATGGCTGACCGGAACCGAACCTGAGCTGTTCGCAGAATTTGGTGAGCGGGCGCAGCATTTCAGTGTGTCAGCGGGGCAAATCAGCGAAAAAGACGCCAGCTGACCAGGACCGTATCGGGGCGAAAAACTTGAAAAATCCGGGATCGGACTGAGAAAAACTGACATAAATCCTGGCGGTATTATTCTTACGCTGTCAGGTATCTGTATAGTTCAATAAAAACAGGGTGTTATGGCTTTGTTTCTCAGTAATTATCCACAGGCAGAAATTTCACTTTTGCTGCGACTACGGATATACTCAACCAACTGATTCACGATAAAAAAAAGCACGAAGGCAGACATGGCCGACGATAACAATCCAACACCCGAATATGGCGCAGGCTCGATCAAGGTTCTGAAAGGCCTCGAGGCCGTTCGAAAACGGCCTGGTATGTATATCGGCGATACGGATGACGGGTCTGGTCTGCACCATATGATCTATGAGGCGGTCGACAATGCGATCGACGAAGCCCTGGCCGGTCATGCAACAGAAGCTTTCGTGATTCTTCATGCGGATGGCTCTGCAGAAATCACCGATAACGGACGTGGCATGCCGGTGGAAATTCACCCGACTGAAGGCATTTCTGCGGCTGAGGTGATTATGACCCAGCTGCATGCTGGCGGTAAGTTTGACCAGAACTCCTACAAAGTCTCCGGCGGTCTGCACGGCGTCGGAATTTCGGTCGTGAATGCTCTGTCTGACTGGCTTGAGCTACGCATTCACCGCAATGGTAAAGAACATTTTGTGCGGTTCGTTGACGGCGGCACGACAGAAGCACCCCTGGAAGCCGTTGGTGACAGTGAAGTGCTGGACAATGGTAAGCCATACACAGGAACGAGTGTTCGCTTTCTGGCATCGCCGTCGACCTTCACCATGACGGATTACAATCGGTCCACTCTGGAGCACCGCCTACGCGAGCTGGCCTTTTTGAACTCTGGGGTCAGGATTGTCTTCAGAGATCTCCGCGACGTTGAGCCGTACGAAACCGTGTTCGAATATGATGGCGGCGTGAAAGCCTTCGTCAAACACCTGGATCGCCAGCGTAATGCGGTCATGCCCGATACTGTTTTCGCCATCGGCGAGAAAGACGGGATCACCGTCGAAGCGGCCATGCAATGGAATGACAGCTATCATGAGAATGTGCTGTGCTTCACCAATAACATCCCGCAGCGCGATGGTGGTACGCACCTGGCTGGCTTCCGCGCAGCGCTCACACGCGTAATCAACAAGTATGCGGATGAGACCGGCGTCGCCTCAAAAGCCAAGGTGAATATTTCGGGCGACGATGCGCGCGAGGGTCTGACCTGCGTCTTGTCCGTCAAAGTGCCAGACCCGAAATTCTCCTCCCAGACCAAGGACAAGCTCGTGTCTTCGGAAGTCCGCCCTGTGGTGGAAAGCCTGATGACAGAGCAATTGTCTCAATGGTTTGAGGAAAACCCGGCGCCAGCAAAGCTCGTCATGCAGAAAATTGTTGAGGCCGCAGCCGCGCGCGAAGCTGCGCGCAAGGCTCGCGAACTGACGCGCCGCAAGACCGCGCTCGATATCACTTCATTGCCGGGTAAGCTGGCGGATTGTCAGGAAAAAGACCCGGCCAAATCTGAAATCTTCATCGTCGAGGGTGACTCAGCTGGCGGTTCGGCCAAACAAGGCCGGAACAGGGAAAATCAGGCGATCCTGCCTTTGCGCGGTAAAATCCTCAACGTAGAGCGCGCGCGCTTTGACAAAATGCTGTCGTCTGACCAGGTCGGAACGCTGATTACGGCACTCGGCGCTGGAATTGGACGCCGTTCGGAAACCAATCCGAATGAAGGCTTCCAAATTGAAAAACTGCGCTATCACAAGATCATCATCATGACCGATGCTGACGTCGACGGCGCTCACATCCGGACTCTGCTTCTGACCTTTTTCTATCGCCAGATGCCTGAAATCATTGAGAATGGGTATCTCTATATTGCACAGCCGCCGCTCTATAAAATCTCAAAAGGGCGGTCTGAGCGTTATCTCAAAGATGACGATGAGCAGGAAGCCTATCTGATCGACGAAGGCACAACCGGCGAAACGCTGATACTGGCTGATGGTGAACAGATTGGTGGCGAAGATCTGCGCTCCGTCGTCCGTGATGCAGTATTTGTCAAAACACTGATCCGACGTCTGGGTTATAAGGCCTCGCCCGAGTTGATAGAGCAGGCGGCTTTCGCCGGTGCGCTGAGCGCGACGGCAGGGCAGGCCGAAGCTGACAAGACCGCCGAACGCATGAACCGTATCGCGGAAGAAGGCGAAGACACCTGGGAAGGCCATTTCGAAAATGGCAACCTCATCCTGCGTCGTGTCGTGCGCGATGTGGAAGAGCTTCTCAGCCTCGACAAGGCTGTTCTGGTGTCGCCAGACGCCCGCCGCCTTGCAGAGCGCGGTGAGGCACTGGGCGAAATCTTCAAAGAACGGTCCATTCTGCGCCATGAAAATGGCGGCGATATTGATGTCTACGGACCAGTTTCCCTCTTGAATGCTGTGCTCACGTCGGGTGCCAAAGGGATCAAGATCCAGCGCTATAAGGGGCTGGGCGAGATGAATCCGGATCAGCTCTGGGAGACGACGCTCGATTCCAACGCACGCACACTGCTGCGCGTGAAGGTTGAGCATGCCGATGAGGCCGACGACATGTTTGCCAAACTCATGGGCGATGTCGTTGAGCCGCGCCGCGAGTTCATTCAGGCGAACGCCCTTCAGGCTGAAGTGGACGTTTGATCTTCGGCAAGTCCTAAGCTCGACATAGAAGGTATTAAGCGTCCCGTGCTATCAGGACGCTTGCTTGGGGTATCTGAAGGCCAGGTGATGAAACGTTTCCTCTATGCCTGTGTGACGCTTGCCCTTGTCGCCCTGATTTCCTGGGGCGCGATGACGGCTATCCCGCCGATCCCAAAAATCGTGCCGCATCAGGACAAGCTCGAGCATGTTCTGGCGTTCGGAGCGCTGACGCTTTGGCTGACAGTTCTGTTCGGGCCGAGGCGGATCAGTTGGACCGTGGTTTTGGCAAGTGGGGGCGCGCTCGCGCTGGAAATCTCACAAGGATTGTTTTCTGACAAACGCGAGGGCGATATCGCTGACTTATCGGCAAGCCTGTTCGGCATTGCGATGGCGGGTCTGTCCTTGCTGGCGTTGCGCGAATTGATCCGCCGGCGGCAACGAGCTATCGCGAGGTGACAAAACCGCGATGGGAAATAGCCGATGGCGCGCCTTCGACTGACCAGTTTCAATTGTGAAAACCTGATGATGCGTTTCGCTTTTCGCGACGTGCATATTCCTGATCTTCGTCAGAAACTGACAAAGGTTTCTGATCCCAAAGCGGCAGAGCGTGTCGATCAGGCGTTCAATGTGCTCTCTGAGGACGACCGGACACTGACTGCGCAGACATTGGCCGCATCCACAGCAGATATTTGCCTGCTGCAAGAAGTGGAAAATCTCGTCACGCTGACCGCCTTTCATAACCGGTATCTGAGGCGGTGGTCCCGGGCAGGCTATGAGCATCGGATTCTGGCCGAAGGGAATGATACGCGCGGTATCGATGTGGCTGCGCTGAGCCGGATCCGACCAGTCGAGATTGTCAGCCACGCCGACCTGACTTTAGGCGATCTTGGCCTGTCCCTGCTGCCCGGTCAGAGCCCGCATGATCCGGCCTTCCGCCGCGACTGTCTGCGTCTGGATTTCGAAATTGAACGCCAAACGCTGTCTATTTTTGTCTGTCATTTCAAGAGCATGCATGGTGGGCGGTGGGAGACACGACCAATCCGGGAGCAGGAAGCGCTCGCCGTTCGTCGATTGATCGAACGCAAATTTGAAGACCCGGCGACAGCGAACTGGCTGGTCTGCGGTGACCTCAATGATTTCCTTGAACAGGATGGTATTCCTGATCATGGCCACGGTCTCTCGCCGCTGTTGCAGAATGGATTTGCTCGTGACGCTCTGATGATGTCGGGACGCGAGGCGCTGGATCGCTGGACACATCACTATACCGGCGATGACACCTATTCGGCGCTCGATCATTTCTTCCTGTCGCCGGCACTGGCGGAAAAGAATGCGCGACCAGAAATGAAAATTACGCGCTGCGGGATGCCAGGCCGCGCTGAACGTTATGCGGGCTTCCGCTTGCCGGGAATCGGATGGAGCTTTCCCAAGGCTTCAGATCATTGTCCGCTCAGCCTCGAGCTAACTGTTTAGTTCGTCCGCTCTTGAAATTTTTGTGCCGCGTGTGCAGTTCTCTGGGTCACGCTTTAGGCCAGAGGAGATTCACATGTCACGCTTTGAGGAGCTGGTCTCCACGGTCGCAGAATATCAAAAGCGCGCTGCCGAGAACTATGACCGTATTCGTCGCCTGGCCGAAGAGCTGAAAGATGGCTATTGCGCCTTTATGGGGCCCAGCAAAGGAGCCTGCGTGCACCTTGTTCAACCCGCTGGCCCGTTCAAGCCGATAACCAACCTCGATACGGCTTTTTCTGTGCCGCCGCGGGGCTTTCGTCCCCTGGGAGCGATCGCATTTGGCCTGGCCGTGCGGGTTTCTGAAGGGACGGACTGGATTCGCGTGGCCATGACCTGTCACAAGCTTGGCGAGAAATTTACCGTGCACATAGAAGGCGGGCCGAGCTACACATTTCAGCTGCCTCTTTCAGGGAGCCATCCGGAAGAGTTCTACGAGCTTCTGTTCCAGCATATCAAAGCTCAGTTCACCGAAGCGATTGATCGGTATGATCGGGGAACGGATGCACGGTCTATCGGGTTTGATTTTTCTGAAGCCCAGGAACCAAGTCCAACCAATTGATCGTCAAATCCCTGAATTGATATAACTAAGCTCCAGGCTTTCCGGACAAGCAACCAACGGGTGTCCACAGCACCCATTTCTGTCTAAAGTCCGACACTCAGGGTCGGGTCTTCACAACAAAGGATCGCCGCGTATGGCAACACCTGCTGAAACAGCAGCATTTCTGACACCGGTCGAAGCGGTAGCACTGATCGGTGTGCTGGGTATGGGCGCGCAATGGCTTGCTTGGCGCCTGCAGCTGCCAGCAATCGTTTTGATGAGTGTCGCGGGTCTGATTGTCGGCCCTGTGTCCACATTGATCCTGCCTCACCCCTTATTGGAGCCCGGGGAGTCCTTTGGCGATCTTCTCCGGCCAATTGTGTCGCTGGCGGTTGCGATCATTCTCTTTGAAGGTGGCATGGCGCTCAAATTCTCTGATTTGAGGGAATCGGGCGCGGTGGTCAGGCGACTTGTCTTTGTGGGGGCGCCTGTGGCGTGGATCCTCGGGACAATCGTCTGTTATTATTTCACAGGGTTGGGGCTCGGAACGGCGATCCTGTTTGCCGGTATTCTCATTGTGACAGGTCCGACGGTGATCATGCCTTTGCTGCGTCAGTCCAAGCTTGGCGGGCGTGTCGGCAAAGCTCTGAAGTGGGAAGGTATCGTCAACGATCCGGTTGGCGCATTGTTTGCGGTTGCGGCCTTTGAAGTCTTTCGTGTTCTGGCCTCTGAACAAAGCGCGGTCAGTATTCTCGTCTGGATCGCTTTTGCGGTCCTGTTCGGAACCGTAATTGGTATTCTGGCGGGTATTGGGCTGTCGCGCGCCTTCAGAAATGCCTGGGTGCCGGAATTCCTGAAAGCGCCTGTCATTCTGATCAGTGTGCTGGCCTGTTATGCTCTGGCAGAAGCCGTCGAGCACGAAATTGGTCTGGTTGCCGTAACGGCGTTCGGTATGGCGCTCGGAAATTCCAAGTTTGCCAGCCTTCAGGATATGCGCCGCTTCAAGGAGAACATTGCCGTTATCCTGATCTCGGGCGTGTTCGTCATCCTGACGGCAGATCTGACCGTTGAGACGATTGTCAGTGCTTTCACTTGGGAGACGGCGTTCTTCCTGCTCGGCATGCTGTTCCTTGTGCGCCCGCTGACCGTTTTCATCGCGACCTGGGGCGAGCTGAGCTGGCGAGAGTCGCTGCTGATCGGATGGATTGCGCCGCGCGGTATTGTGGCCGTCGCCGTGTCCGGTTTCTTCGCGGGCCGCCTGGTCTCGCTGCAAAGTGAAACGGGAAGTTCGCTTTTTGCTGGTGCTGAACAGATCACCGCGCTGGCTTTTGCCATCGTTTTTGTGACCGTGATTGCGCATGGCTTCACCATCGGTCCACTCGCACGATATCTGAAGCTGGCCCGGTCCAAGCCTGCGGGCGTGCTGCTCGTCGGCGCGAACGCCTGGAGTACCGGCCTTGCCAAAACACTGCAGGATGCGGATGTGGAAGTGGTCATGGCAGACACCGACCTCCGCCGCCTGCGACCAGCTCGAGAAGCTGGCATCAGCGCGTTTACGGGCGAGGTACTGTCGGAAGCGGCCGAGCACCGGCTCGACCATGCTCTGTTCTCGACGGTGATTTCTGTCAGCGCGAACGACTACTACAACGCTCTGGTCTGCCGACATTTCGGACCAGAACTTGGACGGGACCGGACGTTCCAATTGTCGAGTACCGACAAGGATGGCGACTCACTCGGCGTGCCGACCGCTACCCGTGGCCGGACGCTGATGCGTGCGGGACGGGGTTATGACAGCCTGATCCGCGATCATTACCGCAAATGGCAGTTCCATAAGACCGAGCTGACCGAAAAGTACGACATGGAGAAATTCCGTGAAGACCGGCCAGAGGCTGATCTGATCGCTGAAATTCGACCAGATGGTACGATCCAGTTCCTCGGGCCGGAGCGTCCGCCCAAAGGTGAACTCGGCTCCCGGATTATCAGTTTCGGGCCAGAAGTCTCACCAAAACCAACGCCGGAGCCAAGCAGCGGTCAGCCGCCTGCAGATCCGCCTCTGCCAACGGCGTGAAGTGTCTTACCGTTCTGCCGGAGCCAGGCTCGGGCAGAACGGTGCGGACCATAGCTCTTTTCGACCAGATTCCAGAATGCCGATGAGTGGTTCATCTCGATGAGATGAGCCACTTCATGTGCGACCACATAGTCAAGGATTTCCGGTGGCGCGAGGACGAGCCGCCAGGAGAAGTTCAGATAGCCTTTGGCGCTGCAGGAGCCCCAGCGTGTTCGTGTGTCGCGAATGCTGATCCGCCTTGGGTCAACACCAAGGCGCTGGGCATGAATATCCGCCCGCTCAGTGATGAGTTGCCGAGCTCTTATCTTGAGGAAACGCTCCACCCGGTCGGGATAGGTGAGGGCAGCGCCCGGACTATCGAGGCAAGGCGGCTCGCCGGCTATAAGTCGCGTTCGTCCCTTTTCGCCGGAGCGTAGGAGCTCATGTGGTACACCGCCAATCGGAATGCTCGCCCCCGGTTGAAGCAACAGATCGTCAGGACGCCGGGAAAGCTGGTTTTCTATCCAGCCTGCCTTTGCTTTGACAAAGTTTTCTGCAGATTTTCTATGACGCGCCGACGGCGCCGTCACAACTGGTCCGCCGGTTTTGGGATCGATTTTCAGTATGAGTCGTTGGGCTCTAGGGTTGGGCCTGAATACGACGGAGTATTCTGATCCGGAAGGGCCGACAACTTGGAATCGATGGTGCTTCATGGGAAGCATGATACAGGGTGATTTGCCGGGACAAAGCAATTGTCTCAGTGACATGCCGATTAGAGGGAAGCAGGTATGAAAAACGTTTTTATGACCGGCGTAGCTGCACTTGCGCTCGCCGCATGTGGTGGTGGCTCAAGTCCGGAAGAAGTAAGTGAGGCGCTGGTCCAGCTGTCTCTGAACGATTCAGGCAGCGGCCGTGTGGAATTCGAAGACAAGAGTGTGTCTGGCTCAGATGCAACCTTCAAGAACGTCAAAATCCTGACCAGCGAATTCGACGCTGAAATGGATGATGAGATGGAAGGTGATGTGGGCGTCGATATCGACGCAGATGGCTCCGACCTCATGATCGACGAAATGAAGTTCGCTGGTCTGGCCCTGAATGATGCGGGCCAGGCAAACTTCAGCAAGATGACGCTCAGCAAAATACGGGCAGTGCCGTCTGAAGCCTCAACAGAGCAGACCGCCAATATCAGCGTAGAGATGATCGAACTTGACGATCCGACACCTGAGCTTGCAGCCTGGCTGGGCGGCGTGTTCGGTACAGCTGAGCCAAGCGACATTCCAACGCCCGACAATGTGCAGTTTGAGTCTTTCAAACTGACCAATTTCCTCGCTGAAGACCTGGAAGGCGACGGCGAACAAGGCCGCGTCTCGGTCGCGTCGATCATTGCTGACAAGGTTGGCTCTGACAAAATCGGTGAGCTGGCACTCAACGATTTCGACATGGAATTTAATGACACTGACAGCGGAAATTCCGGCACGTTCAAGCTCGGCAAGATCGGTTTGAAAGGCGCAAACGCCAAATATCTTCAAGCTATGCTGGCCGACAGCGAAGATGAAGCTGCAGAGAACATCATGCAGACCATGTATGCCAATCCGCTCGATCCGGGCTTCGACAATTTCGTACTGTCCGATCTCGCGCTCGATATGGCTGGTCTGAAAGTCACCCTGCCGAAAATGTCTTACGACATTGATCGCAATGGTAACGGCGTACCCACCAAATTCACCGTGCCGAAATTCAACTTGAAAATGACCGCTGATGAAAACGGTGGCGAGATTGGTGCGCAGCTCGCGCCAATGCTGCTCATGGTGGGTTTCGAAGATATCGAGATCACTGGCGAAGGTGTCAGCACCTACGATCCGAAAACCGACATCGCGACGACAGAGAGAAGCGTGCTCGACGTCAAGGATGCGCTGGTGTTCAACACCACCAGCAAGATTGGCGGAATGCGTGAATTCGGCGATGCCATGCAAGCGATGGATAGCGACGCGTTTGCTGCTGGTGAGCAAGATCCAAACGCCATGATGATGGATATGTATTCCGACCTCGATTTTCATGAGTTCACCTTCTCCATCGAGGATAAGGGCGTCGTGAACAAAACGCTGATGTTCTTCGCGACACAGCAGGGCAGCGACCCCGAACAACTCCGTCAGCTGGCCGTGGGTATGGTGTCCGGTCTTCCGGCCATGGCATCAGGAATGGGTGTCGACCCGGCTCTGGCGACAGAGCTTTCTGCGGCCGTGAGCAGCTTTATCGCCGANGGCGGAACTTTGACTGTCGCTTTCGAGCCAGAAGAGCCGTTTCAGATCACCACATTTATGGAAGATCCTTCGCTGGCAACGAAAAAGCGNCTCGGTTTCTCTGCAAAAACCGAGTAATCCGCGCCCACAACAGACTATAACAACAGAAAAGCCCTTCCCTGATCGGGGAGGGCTTTTTTGCGTGCCTCGGGAACTGGCTTGAGGCAAACTGCGTTTCTGGAACAGCAAATGGGGTATTTGTGCGCTCAGGCATTTTGAATTTTCTTGACGATATACGCTCGAGCTACTGGTTCGTGCCGTCGGTGATGGTCTTAATGGCCATGATCTTGTCCTTTGCTACGATCCAGCTGGACACCGTTGTCGCCGGGGCCGCCCCGGACTGGCTCTCCTGGCTGTTCGACAACCAGCCTCAGGGCGCCCGCGAAGTGTTATCAACCATTGCGGGCTCCATGATCACGGTGGCCGGTGTTGTGTTTTCGATCACTCTGGTCGCAGTTTCGAATGCCGCCTATCGGCTGAGCCCACGTCTTTTGACGAATTTCATGCGTGATGTTTCCAATCAGGTCACGCTCGGTACATTCATTTCAACCTTCATCTACTGTCTCATGGTTCTGCGAGCGGTTCAGTCGGCGCCGGCCGGACAGCAAGGTGATGAAGCCAGCGCCTTTGTGCCGCATCTGGCGCTACTGCTCGCAATTGCGCTCGCTGTCTGTTCAATCGCGGTGCTGATTTATTTCATTCACCATATTCCCAGATCCATCCATGTGAGTTCGGTGGTCGCCGATATCGGAACCGATCTCAAGAATCAGCTGGCGAGTCTATTCCCGCGTGAATTGGGCGCCCCGACTGACGCAGAGATTGGCGGTAGCAACGAAAAGGCGTTCAGGGAGCGGCTGCTTGCTGGAGAAGCTGGCGTCATTGCCGTGCCAAGCACAGCGTCAGGTTATTTGCGGATCATGGATACGGATGATCTGATGGAAATTGCCGAGAAAAAGGATCTGGAAATTCAGCTCCTTGTTCAGCCGGGCGAGTTTCTGAATGAAGGTGATGCAGTCATGACCTTCCGCCGTGCCGACGGGGCAAAGCCGGACAAAGCGCTGACGTCTAAATTGCAGGAAACCTTCACGCTTGGGGCGATGAGAACCCCCATGCAGGATGCGAATTTTCTCGCTCAGGAGCTTTCTGAAATCGCGATGCGGGCTCTGTCTCCCGGTATAAATGATCCTGTGTCGGCCATTTCCGCACTCAACTGGCTTGGGTCCGGTCTGGCTTATCTTGGTGGGCGGGAAAGCATCAAACCTTTGCGCAAGGACTCTAAGGGGCGTGATCGAATCTTGTCACCGGTCATTACATTTGAGTCGCTCGTTGAGAACAGCCTGGTAATGATTGCGCCGGACTTTGCGCGTAATCTTCCAGCCGCGCGCGCCTATCTGACGGTCACGTCCCGGCTGGCACGCGGTCTGCCGACAGAGCGGCGTGCGGTGATTGAGAAGCTGCAGACACGGTTCAAAAAGATCACCGGCGAAGCTCTGCCGGAGAAAGACGTCGAGGAGATGTTCAGCGAACCCGTGGGTGGCCGTTCAGCAGCGTTGGCGCGAGCCCGCAATAAGGCGCAGAAATTCCTGTCGCTCTTCTCTTTCTAAGTTTGAGTGCGGGCTGGCCGGTCAGGCCAGCTCGAACGCGTTGACCCAGTTCTCTTCAACCTTCTTGTCGTGGAAGGTGTGAATGAAGTCGACGACGCGCGGCACAATTTCCTTACGGAACCGAGAGCCATTGAACACGCCATAATGGCCAACCCCCGGCTGGATGTAATCCTGACGCATATTATCTGACAGGCCGGAGCAAATCTCGTGTGCGGCCTGTGTCTGGCCGATGCCAGAGATATCATCCTTCTCACCTTCGACCGTCATCAATGCAGTCTTCTTGATGAATTCCGGACGCACCAGACGTCCGCGATGATGGAATTCACCGCGTGGCAGCTGATGTTCCTGAAAGACGCGCTTGATGGTGTCGAGGTAGAACTCAGCGCTGAGATCGAGCACTGAGAGATACTCATCATAGAATTCCCGGTGTTTCTGGGCGCTGTCGCCATCATCGCCGACAAGATGCTCAAAGAAATTCCACTGGGCGTCGACATGGCGATCCCAGTTCATATTCATGAAGCTCGCCAGCTGGACAAAGCCTGGATAAACGCGCCGCATTGCGCCCGGATAGGGGAAGGGCACCGTGAAAATCATATTGGTCTTGAACCACTCAAATGCCCGCTCTTCAGCGAGAAGGTTCGGCACGGTTGGGCTTTTCCGGCAATCAATGGGTGAGCCCATATAGGTCATGCTGGACGGCAGGTTCGGGTCATTGTCTTCCGACATGAGCGAGATGGCGGCCAGTACGGGTGGGCCAGGCTGGCAAACCGCCAGAACATTCGCACCCGGACCGACCTCGCCAATCATGCGGCGGATATAGTCGATATAATCATCCAGATCGAACCGACCATTCACCAGCGGTACCATGCGGGCGTCGGTCCAGTCAGTGATGTAGACTTCAAAATGAGGCAGGAAGGCTTCCACAGTGCCGCGGAGCAGCGTAGCATAGTGACCAGAAAGCGGCGCAACGATCAAAAGACGCGGCTGCGGTTCGCGACTGCCCGTGGCCTCGGCCAGATCGTCTGCATCGCGTTTGAAGTGGATCAGATCGCACCAGGGCTCTGACCAGACCACTTCGGGGTCAACATCAACTTCTTTTCCATTGATTTCAGTGCGCTCGAGACCCCAGACCGGCTTGCCATAAGTCCGCGTCAGTGACTCCATCAAAGAGGCCGAGGCGGCAATGGATTTGCCAAATTCTGTCTGGCTCAAAGCATTGTAATCAGATTCAAAGATCACCCGGTTCATACGGGCCATGGCCCGGATCGGTGCAGCAGCTGCGCGCTGCATCTCTATCATCGCATATAGCATGAAGGTCCTCTCTGAACTGACACAGATGATCTATGCTGCATCGCAACATAGATCATATATATGTTGCGTACAACACGTTCGCCAGTGCCGTTCAGAGATTCGCCTCACAGGTGTAACGGATCGGTTAAGCGGCTTCGGGAACCGGCCATCTGGACTCAGCGAAGTAAAGGTCCTTCATCCGAGCGATATATCCCGTCAGTTCAGCATGCCTGTTCACCAGAGCGCTGAGCGGCGTATCGAAGAACTCGGTGCTGGCTGAGATCAGCATGGCTGCCACGCTGGCGTCAGCGGCGGATGGCTCCGATCCGAACAGGAAGGCCTTGGCTCCAAGTTGGCGCCGGATCGCCTGAATGTCCCATTCAGCGAGTTGAAGGCGCTCTTCCGGGCTGTGTCGGGTGAAGCCGCTACCCTGCATGACCATGGACTGTTGTTCGCGGACGTCTTTCATAACACCGGCGCGGGCAGGCTCGGGTACGCCTGCAAAGAACATGGAGGGTCCTTTCTCGAAGTTGGCGTCATTCAGCCAGCGCTCCGAGACGATCATCTTGCTGAGGTGATCTTCAGCCATGCGCTCAAGCGCCCAGCTCGCGGCTTTTTCTTCGTCCGAAAGCCCTTCAGTCAGGGATTTGCCGAGCTTCTCTTCGAAATGGACACGGATGAAATTGCTGTCCTGGATGAGAAGATCTCCGTCCATGACATAGGGCGCTTTGCGCTTGGGCACGCTTTCCAGATCGGCAAATTGCCGCTCAAATTCCAGGCCGAGCATTTGCAGCTGAATTTCGGTTTTCATCACAAAGGGGCTTGGCGACGGGCAATCGAACAGCGGTCCCCATCCATAAAGTGTGATCATTCTGCTTCCCTCCTTCACATGGAAAACGCTTGATAAGTTAGTCCTGCTGACAGCATGTTGTCAGTAGCATGGCGGTAGGGGTGGGGAATGAGACGAACAGAACGACTTTTTCAGATCATTCAGATGATGCGACGCCATCAGCGCCCGGTCACGGGTCGTGAGATTTCAGAGGAACTCGAAATCTCGCTGCGTACGGTCTATCGCGACATGGCAGAACTCATCGCCCAGCGTGTTCCGATCCGGGGCGAAGCCGGCACCGGCTATGTGCTGGATGGCGGCTATGACATGCCGCCGCTTATGCTGACAGCTGACGAGCTGGAAGCAGCCGTTCTGGGCGCTAAATGGGTCGCGGCACGGGGCGATGCGACCCTCAAGCGCGGCGCAGAGGACCTCATTGCCAAGCTGACTGTCGCGGTGCCGAGGGAATTGCAGCCTGTGATCGTCGATGCCGGGCTGACGCCTGTCAGCTTTCGCAAGCGCCCGAAAGACAAGTTTGATGTCTCGCTGGTTCGGCGCGCGATCCGCACCAGCCGCAAGTTGCGCATCAGCTATGTGGATGAAGGCGGGGCCGAAACACACCGCCTGATCTGGCCGTTTCTTCTGGCGTATTCTGAAGAAGTGGCGCTGATCTGCGCCTGGTGCGAGCTGCGAGAGGATTTCAGAAACTTCCGCACAGACCGTGTCACGCTCGCTGAACTGACAGACGAACGGATTCCAGAACGGATCGCGCGTCTGCGCAAACAATGGGAGGAGATTCGCCGAAAGGAAAGAGAAGTCCACTGCGCCGCTGAAGCAGAACAGAAGGCCCGTTCGGCCTGATCAGGCCTTGGGCAGAAATTTCTGCATGCACGCGGCCATGTCATTCGGATTTTCCGTCGGCAGGAAGAAGGTTTCCATCTCCCAGTTTTCATTCATCAGATAAATCGCGGTTGTGTGGTCGAATGTGTATTCCATGGCGCTGTCTTTCAGCTCCTGACGGAAATAGCGCGCCTGAAACTCTTCAGCAGCCGCTTCAATCGCCTCCTGAGAACCCGTCAGCCCGACCATATCTTCAGGGAAGTACTCATTGGAGATGTACTGTTTGAGCTTTTCCGGCGTATCGCGCTCCGGATCGAAAGAAATCATCATGGCGCGTGGTTTTTCAGTGCCTTCAGGCAGTTCATCCAGTGCGTAGATGATCTTTTCCATAATGATCGGACAGGCATCAGGACATTCGGTGAAACCGAAGAACATGATGGTGTGTCGGCCTTTGAAGGCGTCTTCCGTGACCGTTTCACCATCCTGATTGACGAGCTCGATCGGACCGCCCCAGTTATACTCGCCGCGGCTGGAGCAGGTGTCCTGCTCGCCTGACGAGGAGGCGATACGCGTGCCAGCGCTATCATTGCCGCAGCTTGCGACGAGGAGGGCTGCTGAGATGATAATCGCTGTTCTGGTCAACATGTTTTCCTGCCTGCACTCTGGAAGCCAACTTCTTTCTTAGATAGGACAGAGAGACCTCTGTGAGAACCGGCAAGTGTGACGCATGCCTTTTGGCCTCGATGATCAGCAAAATTTTTTCGCCCTTCCGCGTGAAGGTCTGGGCCGGGTTGGCACGGCATTTGGTCGTTTGCGCGTGCGGACAATTGTCACGACGCGCTGGCTCGCGATTGCCGGACAAACCATCACAATCCTTTTTGTGGGGCCCGGGCTCGGATTCCAGCTGCCCCTGAGTCTTTGTCTCGCAGCGATTGCGGTGTCAGCCTGGCTGAACGTCTTCCTGATGCTGGCTTTTCCCGCGCAGAGACTGGCCAAGACACCCGAAGCGCTGGTGCAGTTTGCCTATGACATTGTGCAAGTTGCTTTTCTGATCAGCATCACCGGAGGGCTTCAGAACCCGTTCGTGCTGATGATTATGGCTCCAGTGACGGTCGCGGCTGTCAGCCTCGATTCGCGCATTGCAATCGGGCTGGCCATTCTTGCGCTGGTCTGTACTGCGAGCATGGCACTGTTTCATATGCCCTTGCCGAGCCCTCCGGGCGTTGAGTGGGACATTCCGGCATTGTTCGAGATAGGCCAGTTCGGCGCTGTGGCCGTGGGTCTGGCTTTCTTCACCATCTCGGCCATGCGGGTGACCCAGGACGAAGCCCGGCTTGTCCGGGCATTGGATGCCGCGCAGATCGTGATTGCGCGCGAACAGAAGCTGTCTGCACTCGGTGCGCTGGCGGCGGCTACGGCGCACGAATTGGGTACGCCACTCGCGACCATCCACCTGGTCGCTAAAGAAATGGCTGCTGATCTTCCGGAAGACGACCCTCATCGTGAGGATGCTGTTTTGCTGGCCGAGCAGGCAGACCGTTGCCGGACTATTCTCCGCAAGCTCGCCCAGGAACGCGAAGCCGGAGATATTATCCATGCGCGCATNCCGCTCAATAATGTGGTTGAAGAGGCGGCAAGGCCACACCAGAACCGGGGTAAGCTGGTGGAGGTGAGAACCTTTGCGCACCCATCTGCAACCGACCAGCAAACCCCAATGCTGCGCCGGTCACCTGAAATGCTTCACGCCCTCGGGGCGTTTATCGAGAACGCAGTGTCTTTTGCTGACTCCTATGTTCGTGTGGATGCGGTGTGGAGCGATCACAGGATAACGATAACAGTCGCAGATGATGGTCCGGGGTTTTCTTCATCTGTCTTGCCGAAATTGGGAGAGCCCTATATTTCCGAAAGAAGTCAGGCGCATGCTGGCGGCGGGGACATGGGGCTAGGCTTCTTCATCGCTAAAACGCTGATTGAGCAGAATGGTGGTGAAGTCGCGACATTTAACCAACCTCCGCCAGATACAGGTGCCGTTGTTCGCCTGAGCTGGCAACGTCAGACGCTGGAAGCAGATACATCCTGGTCAGCCCATGAGGGTGGGCTGGTCGAAACGGGCGAAACGGCTGATAGTCTGGCTTAAAGGTATTACAGGGAAGGANGAGCATTATGAGTGAAAACGTAGATTTTCAGGAAANAATNGACAGCCTTCCCGACAANACCATGCTGGTTCTTGACGATGATGCGCCGTTCCGCACGCGNCTTGCGCAGGCCCTGACGCGCAAAGGCTTTACCGTTTCTGCGGTCTCCACAGTTGCCGAAGCCAAGGAAGTTGCCNGATCTAACCCGCCNGCCTTTGCTGTACTGGACCTTCGCCTGGAAGACGGATCAGGCCTGGAAGTGGTTGAAGTTCTTCATCAGCACCGCGAAGACTCCAAAGCCATCATGCTGACCGGTTATGGCGCGCTGGCGACGGCTGTAGCAGCGGTCAAGGCAGGCGCGATCGACTATCTCTCCAAGCCGGCCGATGTGGATGATATTGTCAAAGCCCTGTTCTCAGCGCGCGAAGACAAGCCAGAGCCACCAGAAAACCCAATGTCGGCCGACCGGGTCCGCTGGGAGCATATCCAGCGCGTCTATGAGCTTTGTAATCACAATGTATCTGAGACNGCGCGGCGTCTGAANATGCACCGCCGTACGCTTCAGCGCATTCTGGCAAAGCGCGCGCCACGGTAAACTGCGTCAGGCGAAAAGGCGGGGCAGGAGAAACAAGGCCCACATCAGAAAGATTGCCAGCCAGTTCACCATGAAGACCAGACCGCGCCGGATAATATCGGTCGAGAGCGTGGCCACATAAGTGTGCCACAAACGACCCGCAAGNAATATCCAGGCCAGCCCAAGATAAAGCGGGGTGACGGCAAAGTCTGTCCAGATCATCGCGATCACCACGTAGAACAACATGGGCGCTTCGAACTGATTGCTGAGATTGGCGCTGATCCGCGCCTCAAGCGCCGCGACTTTCAGACCTTCTCTCTGCAGCTTCCGCACCCAGGAGAGCCAGGCATACAGAAAAGCGATGAGGGCAAGATGGCCAGCCAGCGGCCAGAGGATGAGGTTTCTGGAAATCTCGTTCAGCATCTCTCTCTTATGGGACGCTGAGAGGAAATCGCAAAGCGCTGAAACCCTTCTAAAAACGGCATTTACTTGTGTTGTNGGCTGAACCGAACTAGACGCGCGCCATGATCGTCTTTGACCGTGAAATTCCCGACCGCGATGGCCGCGCCATTGAACGCCTCTTCGATGCGACGTTCGGACCCGGCCACTTTGCGAAAACCGCAGAACGTGTGCGGGAGTATTCCTATTCTCTGCCAGAGATCACGCGNGTNGGCCTGCTGGGGGGCAAGCTGATCGCNGTCTGTCGCGTCTGGCCGATCCTGATTGGCGGCACCCCGGCGCTTTTCTACGGGCCTGTTGCCGTGGCACCTGAACATCAGGGCGGCCGGATTGGACGGGAAGTGACCGAGGCGAGCCTCCATGCCGGCACGGACCTCGGACACAAATTCGCCTGCCTCATCGGCGCGCCCGCCTATTTCGGCCGGATGGGCTTTGAGGTGGTTGAGAAAAACAGCGTAATCTTTCCGGGGCCACAGGATCAGCAGCGTGTCATGCTGCGCCGTCTCGCGGCCGATGACAGCGTGCATTACCCGACAGGGTCCGTTACCTTCCCTCTCGACGCCATGCGAGCAATAGCAACGCAAAGAGCATACCTGCGGCGAGCCAGGTTGGGAGAATAGGCGTGGAGGAGGAATCGCGCACCACATAGGCGTTGCGATCCCGGATGCCGATCCAGTTTGACCCACCACCACCCGCACCATTTGCGCGAATATTCGGCAGGTCAGCGGCAGAATTCACCCTGCGAATTGTGCCACCCGTCGCATCTGTCAGTGGCTGGAGAATGCTGGTGGAGGAGCGAAGATCTGCGAACTCTCTCGGATGGGCAGGGCCATTGAGCAGAATGGCTTCCAGATCACCGACCGAGCCTCTGTAGAGGCCGAGACGCTCTGCTGACATACGGATTTCCAGCTGACCGTTGGAGTTCGTCTCCCAGGCCAGGGTTTCTGTTTCGCCATCTGGAAGAGTGAGGGTGAGGTCCTCAGGTTCTGGCGACAGGGAGGTGAGTCCGGCAATGATCTCATCGCCATCTGTACGGAGTGTGAGCCGTTCTTCCTCAAGCTCCGGCTCTTTCATCATCCAGTGGACAAGTCGACGCACCAGCTCTGCAAACGGGCCGCCNCCATCGTGATTGCGGGCCCANAGCCAGAGCTGATCGGACATCAGCTCGGCAACCCGACCTTCGCCTACGCGGTCGAGCGCCAGAAGCGGTCGGTCGTCCGGTGTGGTGAGCAGAACATCGCCTGTGATCTGCCCGGCATCGATGTAGCGATACCAGTGACCGAACTCGTCCGGGTTCAGTGTCTTCGTCACGCTATGGCGTTTTCCGATTTCAGAGACCTTCGGTACGAACGGCTCTTTGAGAATGTCGCCTGTCGGGCTGAGCGGCAAAACAGAGGCAAGAGGGGTCCGCTGAAGGCTGGCCGGGCCAGCAAATGGCTCGCCTGCTGCGATCAGAAGCGCACCGCCGCGATCCACATAGCGTGCAATATTGTCGAGATAGCGAAGATGGAGCACGCCGCGACGGCGATACCGGTCGAAGATGATGAGGTCGAACTCGTCGAGCTTCTCCTCAAACAGTTCCATAGTCGGAAACGCGATCAGAGCGAGTTCGTCTGTCGGCGTTGCATCCTGTTTGTGTGGTGGGCGTAGAATCGTAAAGTGGACGAGATCGACCATCGGGTCAGACTTCAGAAGATCCCGCCAGGCACGGCCACCCTGATGTGGCTCACCGGTAATCAGGAGCACACGCAGCGTGTCGCGAATCCCCGTCAGCGTCATCGCCGTGAGGTTATTTGCGCCGGTCAGCTCGTCAGGGCTCACCGGAATGGAGGCGACAATCGTATTGGGTCCGCGGCGGTCAATCTCGACCGGAATGTCGGTTTCCTGTCCCACCGGGACCTGAACGATCATCGACCGCCCGCCATTGACGGTCACCTGTACCGGTAGCTGGTTGATGTCANCAGCCGAGACCAGAACTTTCACCGTCGCACGGTCGCCGACAATGCCGTAGGAGGGGGCGGACGTGATTTCGATACGCCGGTCCGTGTCATCTTCATCGCCAACAATCAGACCATGAACAGGTCCGAAATCCTCAAGGCTTGAAGGATCGGAGGGTATGTCGTGAATCTGACCGTCACTGATCACAATGGCGCCCGCGATCTGGTCACGCGGCGTATCCGAAAGCGCAGATGTGAGTGCAGTTGTCAGGCGCGTATCTGGCGCNGTCGAGCGTGTTTCAACAAANCGCAGATCGAACAGTTCGCTCTCGGCCAGCTCGTTTCGGATCTGGTCGGAAATTTCGGTGGCAGTCGTATCGCGTCCATCAACTTCCATGGAGGTGGAGCGGTCGAGAATGACAGCCAGTGTGCTTTTGAGCGGATCGCGGTTTTCGCGTACCCAGAGCGGATTGCTGAGCGCAACCGCAATGATGGAGATGGCAAGTGCGCGCGTCAGCCAGGCGCGGCCACCACGGAAGGCGTAAAAGCCCCAGACCAGAAGCGCAGCCAGCACAAAAACTGACAGCACAATCCAGCCCAGATGAGGNTCAAAACCGAGGCGTGATGCGTTCATCAGTCTTCGCCTCCTTGCTGATTGGGAATAATGACATCCCGCGTCCGATTGCCTGGACGAATATCGCGCGGGTTCACATCACCCGGGGCTCTCATGTCGAAGGGGATCTCATCATCGGGATCGGTGACTTCACCCAGTCGTTCCAGCAGAGACGGCAGGTGGACCTGATCTTCCTTATAATTTCCGGTGAGGATGTACATGATGATGTTGATGCCAGTGCGGTAAGCCAGTTCCCGGTTGCGGCGACCCCCGTCAACCGAGAAGAGGGGGCGTCCGGACTCATCAATGGCCCAGGCGGCGGCCATGTCTGCGTCAGTGATGAAAATACCGGAAATGCCATCACCACGGCGCTCATCGCCTGCGCTTGCTGCACCGCTTTCAACCCAGATCGGACGATCTGAAAACCGGCCCTGAAAGCCATCAAGAAGATAGAAACTGCGCGTGAGAACGTGATCGCTATCGACGGGAAGCAAAGGGGGAATGTCCAGGCCTTCAAGCAGGCGCGCCACGCGTTCATCAGCTGCCATGGAGCTGTTGCCAGAGCCACCGGCACCTGTGTCGATCAGAAGCGCGCCGCCATTGCGCATGTATTGCGCCAGCGCGGCACGTTCGTCGTCTTCGAGGTTCATGCCGTCTGCGGGCAGGACCAGAAGCAGGAAAGGGTAGAGCGCAAGCGGGTCTTCAGCCAGATCAATGCCGACCGGTGAGGCCGGCTCAACGGTGGTGCGTCGAAAGAGCATGGATGACAGGCCGCGAAGCCCCGCTTCAGCCTTCCGATTGGTGGCGCTGTCTGGNGTACGAATGAAGCCGAAACGCAGTTCCAGTGCGGCTTCGATCGTCTCTTCAGCAAGTGGNTCAGATTCTGCGTTTGCTGGCGGCGACGGCAAGGCGACAATGCCCGCGATGAAGAAGAGCGCGGCAAGGCCCGGCAATTTCATCATTTGCAAGCGACCGGAAATGATCAGCGCCAGAATAAGGTCGGCGAGAAGCAAGAGGAATGCGGCGCCGAGGAACCANCCAGCGAGCTTTTTCATCTGCGCGCCCTGAGCTTCGATCACGCGGAAACCGGATGGCCAGGACGTGGTGGCCGCAGGCTGCCAGTTGTCACCAGCATTGAGCGTAAGNGTCACGGCGCTGCCTTCATAAAGGCCGGCCGGATGTTCAGCTGTCGGCTTGAGGTTTGTGACATTCGTGACCTGAATTGGCTGGGCGTTTGGCGCTGGCGTCACAAAATCTCCAAAGCCGTTGAGCCATCTCTGGGGCGCAAGGCTGGTATTNGGCTGAACACTGATTTCGCCNAGTTCGCGTGCCGGGAGCGTCGCGCGACGAAGCATTTCAACGAATACACCTGAGAGCGGAAGCTCTGACCATTCAGGGCCAGCTGTGACGTGAAACAGGGTCACCCGGCCTTCACCNAGTGTTCTGGATGTGACGAGCGGTGTTCCATCCTCAAGCCGGGCCCATGTGCGGGCGGCCAGCTCCGGGTCAGGCTGGGCGAGCACCTGGCGGCGGATGACGACGTCTGTATCGACTGTGAGCGTGGCAAACGGGCCGGTCTCGGAGAAACTGCTCAGCGCTTGCGGTGTATCCCAGGACAACGCGCTGTCGAGCGCACGCGAGGCACGGCGCAGACGCACGGGAAGAAGCGAGTCGGCCTGTGCTGCGAGGCGCGGTCCGGCAAAGCGAACCAGTACGCCGCCTTTATCAATCCATGTGCGCAGACGCGCTTCGTCTTCGGGAAGAAGCTCGCCAACATCGGTGAGGATGATGACGTTCAGCTCGTCATCGAGAAGCTCAGACAATGTGCCTTCGGTAACGCTGGCAAAGGGTGAGAGCGCCTTGCGCACGTAATACGTGTCGGACAGGAGCGGCTGCAGGTTCTGGCCTTCTGAGAGCAGGCCAACCCGGCGAACGCGGTCTGCGCCCTCCCACTGCCAGATGGCGCCCGCAGAGCTGGCGCCGATCATGGAGAACCAGGCCATCTGAGATTGTACGGCCTCGGGAACGTTGAAGGCGACTTCAGTGGTGTTTTCACCCGGCGCGAACTCGCCGCGAGCTGAGGCGAGCGAGCTGCCCGAGTCATCATAGGCGGCAACGGACACGGGCTGCGTGCCTGCCGTATCAGAGCGGACAAGGCTCATCACCGGGCCCTGGGCCGTGGTTGCCAGNCGNCTGGCGGCAATGATGGGCAGTTCGTTCTGCACCATGACTTCGACGGGCCCAATCCGGCTGAGCTGTTCTGTGAGTGCCTCAAAGCCATCGGACTCCTGGCCCGATGAGATCCAGACTGTGCGATAGGTGTCTTCGGGCAGCTCTGCGAGCGCGGTCGCGAGGCGATTATAGTCCGGCGCCCAGCCATTNGGCCGAAGCGCCTGAACACCGCCGCGCGTGGCCTGAGGCGACATGCGTGCGGAAAGCGGGTCGGTGTAATCTGTCGCCGTAGCGGGTAGGAGGAAGACCCCGCGATCGCGGTTGATGCCGGAGAGCGTGTCCAGAGCCGCGTCCTCAATTGCTGACCAATTGGGCGCTGCCGTCCAGCCATCATCAACAATCAACAGGACATCGCGGTCGGACGCCATGCTCTCCTGCTGTTCAGGCGGTGACCAGATTGGGGTGGACAGGCCGATAATGGCGAGTGCCGCGATGAGCATGCGCAGGAGGATGATCCACCAGGGAGTCTTGTCAGGTGTCTCTTCTTTTGCGCCCATATCCTCGAACAGGGCAAAGCTTGGCAGCACCTGAACGCGAGGCTGCGGCGGCGTGGCGCGCAGCACATACCAGAGGAGCGGCAGACCAATGAGCGCCAGAAGCGCGAGCGGCGTTGCGAACAGGAGAGGACCGAGTGCAAAGTTCATTTGCCGTCACCCCGATCCGCCAGCGCCTGAATAATGCGAAAAGCGAGCGGACGTCTTGGCTGACCCACAATATGAGCCTCAAATTGCCAGCCAACGCGCCTGGCGATATCCCGAACGGCATCCTGTCGCTGCATGAAGCGTGCGAAGTACTCGTCTTTCAGGCCTTCAGTGCGACCGAAAATGCGTTCTTTCAGTCCGCCAGGTCGGCTGAATTTGACCCGGCCTGAGAACGGAAACTCAGCTTCCAGCGGATCGACGACCTGCAAGAGGATGCCAAAGCTGCCTTCGCCGGCGCTTTGGTTGACCCAGTTCTGCAANGTTTCGAGATCGCCATAGAAGTCGCTTGCGAAAATGACNAAGCCNGNCTCACGGCGCAGAATGGCNGGGCGNCCGTCATTTNCGCNNTGATCGAGNTCTTCGAGNAGNCGNGCAGANAACTGACCNGAACGGACGGGCGCCTTNCCGGAGCCGAGCACNCTGACCAGATCGCCATCTTCTGCAAAGCGAAGGGCAATACTTGTGAGGATCACCCGCGCTTCATCGGCCTTGGAAAAACGTTTTGCATCACCAGACCAGTCAAAGCCCTCAGAGCCGTCCATGCCAATTTCAAGCAGGCGAGCGGACTGAAGCTCGTGCTCGCGAATGTAGAAATCATCGCCCGTCGCAGAGCGGCGCCAGTCAATTGCACTGGCAGAGTCTTCGGGAGACTGACTGCGATATTGCCAGAAGTCTTCACCATGCCCCGCCCGNTGACGCGGAGCACCACCGGGCTGCGCCGTGACGCGTTCTTTCGTCAGCGCCTGAAAGTCGGGGAGTTCGGCAGCAAGGATTTCAGCCTCGCTGCGCAGACGGTGAAGGTCTCGCATGGATCAGCGTTTCCGGGCGGCCAGTGTCCGGATCAGATCNGGAAGTTTCGGGGTTTCACCTGTCGGATCAAATCGGAGCGACATNCGGTGACCGAGGGCTGGCTCGGCCAGAGCTTCAAGNTCTTCAACGCTTGGCGCAAGGCGGCCTCGCAGCAGCGCGCGTGCGCGACAGGCCAGCATAAGCGCCTGNCCAGCNCGTGGNGANGGNCCCCACANAACCTGTTTGCGGACGATNTCGTCTTCGCTCTGTTCCGGGCGNGCATCGCGGATCAGGTGCAGAATNCGATCTACGACCTGTGTGCCCACNGGAAGCGTCCGGACAAGTTTCTGAATGTTCAGAAGCTCATCGGCTGAGAGCACGGTTTCGAGCTGTGTCGGGTCTCCGCTGGTCGTTTCGATGAGGATACGGCGCTCGGTCTCTGTATCCGGGTAATCGACATCCACTTTCAGAAGGAAACGGTCGAGCTGGGCTTCAGGCAGNGGGTAGGTGCCTTGTTGTTCGATCGGGTTTTGTGTGGCGAGNACGTGGAATGGTGTTGGCAGATCGTGGCGGTGGCCGGCGACGGTCACGTGATGCTCGGCCATGGCCTGAAGNAGGGCTGACTGGGTGCGCGGGCTGGCGCGGTTGATTTCATCGGCCAGAAGCAGGCTGGTGAAGATCGGGCCCGGCACAAAGCGGAAAGAGCGGCGTCCCTCATCTGTCTGGTCCAGAACCTCAGAGCCGAGAATGTCCGAAGGCATGAGGTCAGGCGTGAACTGGACGCGCCCCGATGACAGGCCGAGCACTTTTCCCATGGCGTCGATCAGGCGGGTTTTCGCCAGACCCGGCGCGCCGATCAAAAGTGCGTGACCACCCGACAGAATCGCACAGAGGACCAGTTCGACCGTCCGTTCCTGGCCGAAAATCACTTTACCGATTTCCTCGCGAACCTTGGCGAGGTCGGCCATCGCCTTATCTGCAATATCCGGTTCTACAACGGCGGGCTCCGTGACTTCAGCAGTGTTTTCGGTCTCGGGCGGCATCTGTTCTTCACTCATTCGGATATTACACCTACATCATTTGGTAAAAGAGATAAGGAGTTGCCGGTGGACATCCAACGGACAACAGGTCTCGACCAGTTGTACGAGACATTGCAGACATTAGGCGGGAAAGAAAAGGGTGCGCGCAAATTGCCTCCAGTTGAAGACTGGTCGCCAGCGCACGAGGCCGACATTGGGATGGAGATCCGTAAGGATGGGTCCTGGTGGCACGAAGGCACGCAATTCTCCCGGCAAAAGCTTGTCGATCTGTTTTCTACGATTTTGCGCAAGGATGACGATGGGTCCACCTATTTAGTCACACCTTACGAAAAGGTCATTGTTCACGTCGAAGACGCGCACTTCGTCGGCGTGCGCGTGGATGCGGCCCAGTCGGGCGGGACACAGGTGATNGTGGTGACCACCAATCTTGGCGAGAGTGTGGAGCTGGGTGAAGATCATCCGCTGCGCGTTGAGACAGATCCCGAAACCAACGAGCCTGCGCCCTATGTGCTGATCCGTGGACGTCTTGAGGCCAAGCTTTCGCGCGCGGCATTCTACGAACTCGTAGACCTCGCCTACGAAGCAGACGACAANCTGTATGTGCGGTCCCATGNCCGCGAATTTCTGATTGGAGCGCTTGATCCGTCATGACATGGCAGGGCCCAGGCGATTTCCTGGAGCGGGTGAATGAATATCTGACCCCGATCCATAAGTCCGGCATTCTGCCGGAGCGCGGGGATGTGCACTATTTCGAGCCGGAAGAACTGGCAGGGCTGCGTGATGCGGGCGTTCTGATCAGCGTTGTCGACCGCGGCAATAACGATCTGAACGTTGTGCTGACCCAGCGCCCGCAGACCATGGCGCATCATCCCGGCCAGGTCGCTTTTCCGGGCGGTAAAGTTGATCCGATTGATCATGGCCCTGTGCAGGCTGCCCTGCGTGAAGCGCATGAAGAGGTCGGCGTTGATCCCGCGACAGTGAACCTCCTTGGGCTTGGCGATATNTATGTCGCTGGATCGGGTTTCCGTATTACCCCAGTGGTGGGTACTTTGCCCTCAGACTTTGAGGCCGTGCCCGATCCCTATGAGGTGGATGCTGTCTTTGAAACGCCGCTTTCCTTCCTGATGAATCCGGAAAATCATGTGCGCCGGAAGGCCATGTGGAAGGGGCGCGAACGAGTTTACCTCGAAATGCCGCACAATGGTCGCTATATCTGGGGTGTAACGGCTGGCGTCATCCGAGCGCTGTATGACCGCCTGTATCCGGAATGGGGGAAAGAGGATTGATCCGAATAGCGTTCCAGATCGCACTCGTGCTGATCCCATTTCTCCTGTTCGCAATTTATCGCATTGCGACACGCAACCGTCGTGAGCCGGGCGAGCCCTGGCCCATTGTGATTCTCGTGGTGACGGGGCTCGCACTGTCCCTGTTCTTNTACATTTATCTCTTTTTCAAGGANCCGAGAGGCGAACGAACCTGCAGCACGGACCCCGTGTTCGTAAACGGCGAGATCATCCCCGCGCGGGAAGTCCCTTGTGAGGCCGCCAGTATTGATAGCCGAAAACATGATGTGAAGCCTCAGGAGATCGGGCCGGATGGGCGCTGACATCGGCGGCGCAGACTGGCTCACCCGGGCGACAACTCAAACCGTTCTTGCCGCATTGGACGCGGCTGACCCGGGGGGATCACGGTTTGTCGGAGGGTGCGTGCGAAACACGCTTCTGAAAGAGCCGGTTTCAGACATTGATATCGCCACGCGTCTTGTGCCCGAAGAAACAATCCGTGCGCTTGAGGCGGTCGGCATTCGGGCCATCCCCACCGGGCTCGACCATGGTACGGTCACGGCGGTCTGCGATCACGAGCCGTTTGAGATCACCACGCTTCGCCGGGATGTCGAAACCGATGGCCGTCACGCCGTTGTTGCCTTCACCACAGACTGGAACGAAGACGCCGCCCGGCGCGACTTCCGTATGAATGCGTTATATGCCGACAAGGCTGGCAAGGTGTTTGACCCGACAGGCGGCGGGCTGGAAGACGTCGCGGCGCGGCGTGTCGTGTTTATCGGAGAGCCCGAAGACCGGCTTCGCGAAGACCATCTNCGCAATCTGAGATTTTTCAGGTTTTCGGCCTGGTATGGTCATGGCCTGAATGNGGAAGGCCTTGCGGCCTGTGCGGCCCTGAAAGACGGCCTGAAAGGCATTGCCGCAGANCGCATCTGGAAGGAGTTTTNTCGCCTTCTGGAGGCCCCCGCGCCCTACAAGGTGCTGAGCGCCATGGCTGACACAGGTGTGCTGGATGTCATCCTGCCGGAACGGACAGATCTGTCACGGCTGGAGGGACTTTCGGCGCTNGAGACGGCGCGCGGNGAACGCTTTAGCGCAATGGAGCGCCTCTTGATGCTGTTGCCGCAGGATGAAGCGACCATGCGCGACCTGGCTATCCGGCTGCGCATGTCCGGGCTGGAGCGGGACCGGCTGATTGATTTTGCAAAGACGCAGGGCGTCTTCTCCGCAGATATGGGTGAAAAAGCCGCGAAGGCAGCGATCTATCGGGCTGGCGAGCAAGTGAGCCNNGACGTCATCCTTTATGAATATGNAGGAGCNCCAGAGNCNGGCTNGTCNCGGCTACACACNCTTGCGCGGACCTGGGAGCGACCCGTTTTCCCGGTGCGCGGGGCAGACCTTATCCGCCGGGGGATCACGCCCGGGCCGGAACTTGGCGAAAAGCTGAGAGAAATTGAGAATGCCTGGATCGAGAATGACTATTCGATGGACGGTCTCTAGCGCCTAGCCGTTTGGCCAGACATTCAGCCAGACAATGGCGCTGTTCAGATAGGTCGCAAACCCAACCCACACGAGATAGGGCACGAGCAGGGCCGCTGCGACTTTCGAATATTTGCCAAAATGTACGATCAGGGTGATGATCGACAGAAACAGGCAGGTAATATCGAGCAATGACCAGACCGGTTTGTGAAAAAAGAAGAAGAGCACGCTCCAGGCAAGGTTGAAGCCCAGCTGCAAAAAGAACACGCCAAAGCTCGTGGGAGCGTCTTCGAAATAGCCAACCTTGCGGCGCACAATGATCGCTGAGATCGCCATAAAAAGATACAGCACGGGCCAGACGATGCCGAAGGCCATGTCGGGCGGGTTCAGCGGCGGCTTTGTGAGCTCGGCATACCAAGGGTCATCCGAGCCGCCAGTGACGAGTCCGCCAATCGCTGCAGCCAGCACTACAGCGAGGAGAATAAGAAGGTCACAGACCCAACCGTAACGGTTGTGCTTGGTCGAATTGATAGAAGCCATTGCCATCAGCTGAATTTAAAGCAGACCGGAGTAAGGCCAGCACAGCCTTTTAGTCAGTGAATGACAAGTAGTTTCGCGTGAGACGTGAGCAAGGTCTCACGGCCATTTCGCCACAGGCGGCATGGATGACAGGATGGAGGTGACGTTTCCGCCTGTTTTGAGGCCAAAGGTGGTGCCGCGATCATAGAGGAGGTTAAACTCCACATAGCGGCCTCTGCGAACCAGTTGTTCTTCACGCTCCTCTGGCGTCCAGCTTTGCTCATAGGTCTGACGGACGAGCTTGGGATAGATGTCCTTGAAAGCGCGACCGACATCCTGTGTGAAGGCAAAGTCATCGTCCCAGCTACCAGACTGATGCCTGTCATAGAAAATCCCGCCAATACCGCGGGGTTCGGCCCGGTGTGGCAGATAGAAATAGGTATCACACCAGTCTTTGAACTTCGGATAATAGTCTGGATTGTGTGCGTCGCAGGCCGACTTCATGGCCTCATAGAACTGGATGGCCAGCGGGTGGTTTTCATCGCGCTGATAGTCCAGTACCGGGGTCAGGTCAGCGCCGCCGCCAAACCAGCTCTCAGATGTGACCAGCATGCGCGTATTCATATGAACGGCGGGCACTTTCGGATTGCGCGGGTGAACNATCAGCGAAATGCCGCTGGCCCAGAATGCNCCNNCNGANTTATCTGCGCCCGGGATCTGGGCCGCAAAATCCTCAGAGAATTTGCCATGCACGCAGGAGAAGTGGACGCCGGCCTTTTCGAATAGACGGCCGCGCAGCATGCCCATTGTGCCGCCGCCCTGATCTTCGCCTTCCGGACCTTTCTGACGCTCCCATGGGGTTAGTTCGAAGCGGCCTGGCGCGCCGTGATACAGTGGCGGCAAAACCTCATCTTCGAGTTTTTCCAGTTCGGCGATGATCTGCTTTTGCAGNTCNGAGAACCAGTCATAAGCGGNTTGTTTGCGGNATTCGAGAACGNCATCAGTCATGTCGGCTTTGTAGGCGCGGGATGAGGCATTGTTCAACAAAGAAAAATCGCGCTGCGTAAGCTGAATGTGAAGTCGGGCTGGCGGTCTGCCTTGTCTTGAAGGTCGAAAGAGGGCAATGGGGGTGGCTTTCGAAACGGGCGGCAATCAATGGATGGTTGCGCCGGGCAGGATTTCCAATGGATTTGACCCCAGAACAGCTTCTTAACGGCATTCGGAATTCAATTCAGCAGGGTGTTCCCGATACGGGCATCGACATTCTGCGTCAGCTTCTCTCTCTTCCGCATGCTCAAACCGACAGTCTCGGCCAGGGCTGGGAAGAGGTAATGGCACTGGCCCTGCGCCTTGCTGATGAAGATGCTGCGCTTGGTGCCGCGCACCGCCTGCTCGACATCTATCCAAATAACGGCCGCTATGCGCTGATCTTCACGGAGCGCCTGTCGCGGGTTGGCCGCTCAGAAGATGCGCTGAATGTGATGGGGCAGCTCAAAGCCGGCATGACGCCAAATGCGGCGATCGATCACCTGCTGGGTGTCTATTCCGGACATATTGGTAAGCTTGATGAGGCGGCAGATTATTTCCGGTCTGCGCTTTCGATGAAAGAAGACCTGGGCGACTCCTGGTCCAACCTTGCCACACTGGGCCGCATTGAAGCCAGTGACGTCCCGGTTCTGGAGCGCCTGATCGAAGAGAAGGCAGAGCATGCTCTGCCGGGCGCGGCCTATGCGCTGGGCGAATGGTATCATAGCCAGGGCGAGCATGCGAAAGCCTGGGACTACTGGACGCGCGCCAATGAAGCGTCAAAGCGCGGCCAGACCTTTTCAATCGATGAAATGATCGCGCCGAATAAAGGCATTCCGGAAGCAGACCGTCGGATCTGGACGGACAAGACACCTCTGCAGCCGAAACCGCCACGTCCGATCTTCATCGTTGGCCCACCACGATCAGGTACGACTCTGACGGAGCAGATTATCCGTCAGCAGAAGAATGTCGGCGCCATGGGCGAGACCATGCTGAGCCGCGCCTCGACCTGGCCGCTCGGGAATCTCGGTCCATCAGATCTGGAAAAAGTTGGCGCATTTGGCCCTCCAGGCGTGACCTGGGAGCGTCTTGGTGCGATTTACCGCCATCTGGCGAGCAACCGGACACAGGAAAAGCCGATCACAACCGATAAGGGCGCAATTCTTCACCTGTTTGTTGGCGCTCTGGCGCGCATGCTGCCGAATGCCAAATTTGTCTGGGTCCGCCGCAACCTGAAAGACGTGGCGCTGTCCGCTTATCGAACCAACCTTACAGATGGAAACCGCTGGCGCCATGATATGCGCCACGCTGCCACCTATCTGCGCGCGTTTGATGAGATCATGCGCTACTGGCAGTCTCAGTTCCCGGATCGCATTTTCGAGCTGGAGTATGAGCGTCTTGTTACCTCGCCGCAGACGAATATCGACCAGCTGACCCGTTTTCTCGACCTGGATCCGATTGATGCCAGCAAGATCGATATGGGCGCTTCCAATGTGCCGACCGCGAGTTTCGCGCAGATCCGTTCGAAGATCTCTGCAAAATCGGTGCGCGGCTGGAAGGCTTACGAGGAGTGGATCGCGCCCGGCTTTGAAAGCTAGCCAGGCGAGGGTGAGACGGGGCGCAGCCTCTTTCCCTTGAGTTGCGTTTGAAACGCGTGAGACCATTTTCGGACTCGCGCGTTAAACCGGGGACACCACCTTTACTCTGGAGCCTCGCTCATGATCCGCCCTTTCGCACTTGCTGCCGCCATCGCCCTTCCTGCCTTGATCACAGCCTGTACGACACAGCCGGATTACCGGTCGGAGACGACCGAGCCGCCGACGGTCGACCGCGTTGATCTCACTCGATATGCGGGCCTGTGGCATGAGATCGCGCGCTACCCCAACAGCTTTGAGGAAGGCTGTACCCAGACCACCGCAGAATACACGCTCCGCGAGGATGACAAGGTTTCCGTCGTGAACACCTGCGTTCTTGAGGACAGCGGCAAGGTCAACCGGGCCGAAGGCGTGGCGACGCCTGTCGAGGGATCGAACAATTCCAAACTCAAGGTGAAGTTTGCACCACAATGGGTGCCGTTCGCCTCAGGGGATTACTGGGTGCTGCATCTGGAGCCGGATTACTCCGCAGCGCTGGTCGGCAGCCCTGACGGCAAATATCTCTGGATCCTGGCGCGTGAAGAGCAGCCGGGCGATGCTGTGATCGGCCGAATTCTGGAAAAAGCCGAAGCGCTGGGCTATCAGACAGAGCCTTTGAAATTCGCGCAGCAAGTCACGCGTTAATATACCCGCTCCTTTAATAGCTTTGAAGACGCCGCCAAAAATGTTGCTCAGGGAAAAGTCGTGAGGCCTTCCGTCTGCCTGAGCGCCTCGAACAGGCCAATCGCGGCAGCTGTGGCAACATTGATGCTGCGCGCGCCTTCGACCAGTGGGATCACGACCCGACCTTCACAGCGCGCATGAACCTCATCCGGCACACCGGCGCTTTCGCGGCCGAAGAGCAGACGATCTGTGGGTCGGAAGTGAAAATCCTGAAGCGGTGTGGCTCCCTTAGTGGTGAAAAGAACGACTCGTTCGGACAATTTTTCGGCGTCTTCAAAAAAAGAATCAGCCGACGCAACGCGTTCAACCTGCGCTAAATTGTCGTAGTCCATGACGGCGCGCTTTAGTGCTTTTGCCGTGAGCGGAAAGCCACACGGCTCAATAATTTGCATTTTTACGCCAAAACAGGCGGCAAGACGTATCGTCGTGCCCAAATTCTGCGGAATATCAGGTTGATAGAAACTCAGGCGCAATGTATCGGCTTCTCTCAGTTGGGGCCGGACCTTTACTCTACTCCTTGAGCGCGACCTTGCGCCGCAAAGTCATGGAGTGCGAAAGGAGTATGATAGGGCACCCATCAGAAAGCCGATTTGTGAGGGCATGGCAACGTGACTGACGAGACAATGACTGAGACGGTCGACGAAGATCGCCGGGACTTTATTCATATTGCGGCGGGCGCTGCGGTCGTAGGCGGAGCTGGTGCTCTGGCATGGCCGTTTGTTGCGCAGATGCTGCCGGCGCTCGATACGCGCGCCGCTTCAAGCCTTGAAGTGCCTGTAACGGGCATTCCGGAAGGCGGCGAAATCCGCGTTCTGATCGGGGGTAAACCCTTCTTCCTGCGTCACCGGACGCCTGCTGAGATCGCTGCTGCTGAGAATGTGGACCTCGCGGTTCTGCCTGATCCGCAAACGGATGATGAGCGCCTCGTGCCTCTGGCTGACGGCAATCTCAACCCGGCAATCCTGGTCGTGTCGGGATCGTGTACCCACCTTGGGTGTGTGCCGGTCGGACCAGGCAGCAATACAGGTGACTATGGTGGCTGGTACTGCCCATGTCACGGTTCGCACTATGATACGTCTGGCCGTATCCGTAAGGGTCCTGCACCGGCAAACCTGCCTGTGCCAACCTATACCTACAACGCCGACGGCTCTGCCGTGACGATCTCACTTTAAGGCACAATGGGGAGTTCCAATGAGCGGACATGAATCCACATACAAGCCGTCAACCGGCATTGAAAAGTGGCTCGACGCGCGTCTTCCGATCGTGCGTCTCGTACATGGGTCCTTCGTCGATTTTCCGACACCGAAGAACCTGAACTACTGGTGGACTTTCGGGGGCATCCTCGCAGTCTGCCTGATGACACAAATCATCACCGGCGTTGTGCTGGCCATGCACTATGTGCCGAACGTCGACTATGCTTTCGCAAGCGTCGAGCGCATTATGCGCGATGTCGAATATGGCTGGCTGATGCGTTACATCCACGCCAATGGCGCTTCGATGTTCTTCGTCGCTGTTTATATCCACATGTTCCGTGGTCTCTATTACGGGTCTTATAAAGCCCCGCGCGAGATCAGCTGGATCATTGGTGTCGTCATCTACCTCCTCATGATGGGTACGGCCTTTCTTGGCTACGTGCTGCCATGGGGTCAGATGTCACTGCACGGCGCGAGCGTTATTACATCTCTGATCGGCGCTATCCCGCTGGTTGGTGAGCAGATCAAGATCTGGCTGCAGGGTGCACCATCTATCGGTAACACCACGCTGAACCGCTTCTTCTCTCTGCACTATCTCCTGCCATTCATGATTGCTGGCTGTGTGATCCTGCACATCTGGGCGTTCCACACGACAGGCAATAACAACCCTACAGGTGTTGATCCGAAAGACGAAAAAGACACAGTTCCGTTCCACCCGTACTACACGGTGAAAGACGGCTTTGCGATTATCGTCTTCCTTCTGATCTTTGCTGGCTTCGTCTTCTATGCCCCGAACGTTCTCGGCCACGCCGACAACTATATTGAAGGCAACCCGCTGAAGACGCCTGCGCACATCGTGCCTGAGTGGTACCTCCTGCCATTCTACGCCATCCTGCGCGCCATCACCTTCGACATTGGCCCGATCCCGGCCAAGCTCGGCGGTGTGATTGCCATGTTTGGCGCGATCGCGGTGATGTTCGTTCTGCCTTGGCTGGACACATCGAAAGTGCGGTCACTGCGCTATCGTCCGCTGGCACGTCAGTTCTTCTTCGGCTTCGTATTCGTCTGTCTGATGCTCGGTGTTGCCGGTGCATCTAACCCAGACGACATCGTGATCCCGACAGCGTCTGATAAACTTCGCTATGAAATCTCTCTGGATGACGCACCACGTGCACTGACTCTGGCTGAAGCGCTCGATGCGAACAGTGCCCGCGAGTCTGACGGCCGTGCGATCGTCATGTTCGAAGATTACGAAAAAGCAGTTGAGTATCGTGAGTCTCTTGGCGTTGACGCTGACATGACGATCCACAAGTCAGGCATTCGCTGGCTGATCATCGCTCAGCTCCTGACCCTCGCATATTTCGCATACTTCTTCCTGGTTCTTCCGCTGCTCGGCCTTGTCGAGAAGCCAAAGGACGAGCCTGAGACGATTGCGAAATCCGTCCACAAACGTAACCCGAAGCCGGCTGACGCAGCTGCGGCACCGGCAGAGTAGGAGTGAGCCCGATGAAAGTGATGAAAGCTTTTGTTGCCGGTCTGGCCCTGATGGGTCTGGCAGCGCCGGGCGCGCTGGCTGCTGGCGGCGCAAAGCCGCTGGAAGAAGGCAAGACCGAGCTTCCGGACTGGTCGTTTGACGGCCCATTCGGCAAATTCGACAAGCCTGCTGTTCAGCGTGGTTTCCAGGTCTACACAGAGGTTTGTTCTTCTTGCCACGGCTTGAAACTCCTCTCTTTCCGGAACCTGGCTGAAAGCGGCGGTCCGTTCGACACGGGCGAGCCTGACGATTCTGAAGCGCTGGTGAAGGAATTCGCCGCGATGTTCATGATCGACGAAATTGACGATGTCGGCGACGTGGTCCAGCGTCCGCGGACACCGGCTGATCGGTTCCCGGATCCATATCCGAACCCGCAGGCGGCGGCTGCTGGCAATGGCGGCGCGATCCCTCCGGACTTCTCGGTGATCGTCAAAGCCCGTCATGGTGGTGCGGACTATATCTACCGTCTGCTGACCGGCTATCCGGATCAGGATGAGATTGTAGATGGCGTGTTGCACGTGAATGACGAGCATTCTCACGGTGAACTGAAGCAGCCTCCGGGCCTGTACTATAACCCGTATTTCGGGGGAGATGTGTCAAGCAACTGGACGGGCGACCCACGTCATGCACCTTATGGCGGGTTCATCGCGATGCCGCCCCAGCTGACTGACGGTAAGGTCGAGTACATGGATGGCACCGTTGCCACTAAGGAACAGATGGCAGCTGATGTTGCGCAGTTCCTGGCATGGGCATCTGAGCCGAAGATGCAGAGCCGTAAATCACTCGGCTTTGCCGTGATGATCTATCTCTTCTTCCTCGCGCTGCTGGTCTACTTCTCCTACAAGCAGATCTGGCGCAAAGTAGAGCACTAAACGCTCAGCTATTGAAATTCAGGGGAGGCTGCGGTCACGTAGCCTCCCTTTTGCGTTTCTGGGGACGGGCAGTCTGATCTGGGAGGGACCACGGCATGCGTGTCGGAATTGATTTTGGAACATCCAACACATCCGTCGCGCGCCTGACAGATAGGGGCGTGGAGCTGATCGAGCTTGAGCCAGGGCTGACCTCCATTCCGACTGCAATCTTCTATGAGGGCGGCAGCCGGGACTTTCTGATCGGCAATGAAGCGATTTCCACCTATGAGGCCGGAGAAGAGGGTCGGCTGATGCGGTCGATCAAATCGGTTCTGGGGTCCGAACTCATTGATGAGACAACCCAGCTCGCCAATCGCGCCATTCCTTTTCGTCAGATTATCANCGACTTTCTGAAAGCGCTTCTGGAACGGGTTGAAGATGCCACCGGTGAGGNTGTCACCGAGGTGGTTCAGGGCCGCCCAGTCTCTTTCAATGATCATGACAAGGAGAGAGACATCCGGGCGCAGGAGGTGCTAGCCGCCTGCCTGAAAGCCGGCGGCGTCTCGGATATACGATTTGTCACCGAGCCGGTGGCAGCGGCACGGTCAGCGGCGGATAGCCGTGAGGGTGATCAGCTCGCCTTTGTGGTCGATATTGGTGGAGGTACATCCGATTTCTGTCTGGTTCGCTTGTCTGCCGCCGAGAAACAGTTTGATGTCCTCGCCAGCGCGGGTGTCTATGTGGGCGGGAATGACTTNGACCGCGTTTTGAGTTTCTTTGAGATCACCCCGCTCTTTGGGCGGACCGAAACACTGGAGCTGAATGATCTGCCGGTGCCTGCGGCTCATTATATGACCCTGTCAGACTGGAAGCGGCTCAATCAGCTTTATGCGCCTCTGGTGAAAAAAGAGATCGCCTGGATGCGCAAGTATAGNCCTTCNAGCCTGGGCATTCGGGCGTTTGAGTATCTGGTCGAGAATTTTGAAGCCGGGATTTATGCGCGCAATACNGAATTGGCGAAGATTGAATTGAGCGGCGCTGACACGGCGCNGTTCAGCTATCGCTTGCCAGATACTGAGCTTTCCAAAATGCTGTCGCGCNCCGCGTTTGAAGCACACATAGCTGACGCCCTNGTCTCCATGAAGTCTGTAGCTGAACGCTGTCTCNCTGATGCGGATATTGGNCCCAATGCGGTGACGGACATTATCATGGTTGGCGGATCGACTTTCGTACCTGCTGTCGAGAGCCTGTTTCTGGAAAAGTTTCCCGGGGCGCGTATCACAGGAANCGACCGGTTCGGCGCCGTCGCAAAGGGATTGGCATTGCATGGAAGATGAGCTTGAAATTCTGAGCGTGGGGCCTGAAGGCGCGCACGCTGTTCACTCTGTCACAAGAGCCATCTGGACCGGGCGCGTGAACAAGGCCTCCACCGTGTTTCGCGAGACGCCGAAAACCGTCGCCGCACAGATCAAGGCGGGCGGGGCGGTTCTGGTTCTTGATGAAGAAGATGTNGTCGGGTCCGGCCGGTTCGTGATGGTGCCGGGACCTGAGGGTGATGACCGAAAATGGATGGAAGTGAAGCGGATTGGCCTTTTGCCCGATTATACCGGGGCGGGCTTTGGCGCTGAAATCCTTCATGTGCTGGAAAAGCTGGGGCAATATCGCGGCGCGGCTGGCGCTCAGCTCGCTATCCGGGCGGATCAGCCGAAGCTGGTNAGCGTGTATGAANCNCTNGGATACACTCTGGCTGATGATGTTGTGTTGACCACGCCAAACCCAAATTCACCNCCACCCATCGGCATGCGAAAATGGTTTTAGTGTTTGCGCATCTTTGCTTTGATTGCATCGCACTGACTGTTAGATCGGGCGGGAAACACATTATGGAGCACTCTTCATGACAAAATGGACCCTTGGCGTATTGGGCGGGTCTGGCCTTTACGAGATTGATGGGCTGGAGAACGCTCGTGAGGAGCATATCGTGACGCCATGGGGTGTGCCGTCGGGCAATGTGATGCGCGGCAATATCGGCGATGTGGAGCTGGTTTTCCTGCCGCGTCACGGTAAGGGCCACCGCCTCTCGCCGAGCCATGTGAACTATCGCGCGAATATTGATGTGCTCAAGCGTGCCGGGGTGACAGACATTCTNTCGATTTCGGCGGTTGGCTCACTTCAGCAGCAATATGCGCCGGGTGATTTCGTCGTGATCGATCAGTTTATCGACCGCACATTTGCCCGTGAGAAGAGTTTCTTNGGCGAAGGCTGCGTGGCGCATGTGTCCATGGCGCAGCCTGTGTGCAAGCGTCTGGGTGACCTTGCCACGGCTTCTGCCAAAGCGGTCGGCGCAAACACACATCGCGGCGGCACCTATATCACCATGGAAGGCCCGCAATTCTCGACCTATGCCGAGAGCCAGCTTTACCGCTCCTGGGGGTGTGACGTGATCGGCATGACGAACATGCCGGANGCCAAGCTCGCCCGCGAAGCGGAGCTGCCATACGCGACTGTGGCCATGGTGACCGATTATGACTGCTGGCATGAAGAGGAAGAGGCGGTCTCGGTAGAGAGCGTTCTNAAAATCATGCACAAGAACTCTGCGCATGCCAAAGAGATGATCAAACATCTTGCGAAGGCACTTGGCGAACAGCCGCGCACAAATGGCGAGCAGGGCATTGNGACCTGTCTTGACTATGCGATCATCACCCCAGCTGNNGCGCGCGATCCGGAACTGCTCGCCAAGCTCGATGCTGTCGCAGGGCGGGTGCTCTGATGGCGACACCTCACCTGATCCTTGGCAATGCNGTTTATTCCAGCTGGTCNATGCGNCCATGGCTGGTNCTNAAAACGGCTGGCATTGAGTTTACNCAGGAATTTCTGCCGCTGCGCACGGANGAATTCCGCACNCGCNTGGCTGAGGTTTCGCCNTTCGCACTGGTCCCGACCATGACAATCGGTGACCANGTGATCGGTGATTGCTGGGCNATNTGTGANTGGGCNGCNGAACANGTNCCNNGCNTNTGGCCGGAAGANCCNATNGCNCGNGCTNANGCGCGNATGCTGGCCGNNCAGATGCATGCCGGCTTCATGAANATNCGNCGCGANNTNCCNATGNATNTGCGNCGGTTNGCNGATCCGCGCGANGAACTCGATNAGAGCGTNTTNTCNGANNTTGAAAAGCTTGCCCGNGGCTGGCGNTTTGCGCTGGAAAAATCCGGNGGGCCNTTCCTGTTTGGCGANTGGTCNATNGCAGACGCCATGTANACNCCCGTGGCNACGCGNTTNCGNTCCTANGANATCAGCCTNCCGCCAGACCTNCAGGCCTACAGCACCTCGCTGATGGAAACCGATGAATTCGCCGAATGGGAAAAGCTCGCCGAGGCTGAAGACTGGGTGATTGAGGACATTCTGCCAAAGCGCTGATTGATTTCAGCCCCAAAGAGCCTCTAAGCAGAGGTGACGTTTGACGAAAGAAAGCCGCGCATGGACCTCAAAAGTACAATCCGCACCATTCCGGACTATCCAAAGCCGGGCATCATGTTTCGCGACGTGACGACATTGCTCGGTCAGCCGCGCGCATTTCGCCAATGCATTGATGAACTGGTCCAGCCCTATAGCGGACTGGGCATTCACAAGGTCGCCAGCATCGAAGCCCGCGGATTCATTCTTGGCGGGGCTGCAGCCCACCAGCTGTCTGCCGGCTTCGTGCCACTGCGCAAGAAAGGCAAGCTGCCGCACAAGACCATCGCCGAAAGCTATCAGCTGGAATACGGCGTGGATGAGATGGAAATGCACGAAGATGCGATCACTAAAGGTGAGCGTGTGCTGCTGGTCGATGACCTGATTGCGACGGGTGGAACAGCGGAAGCGGCGATCAAGCTATTACGCCGTGCGGGCGCTGAGGTGGTTGCCGCGGCTTTCGTGATAGATTTACCTGATCTTCAGGGTGCAGACCGTATCCGGGCTATGTCCTGTGAGGTTCAGACACTTATGGCCTTCGAAGGCCATTGACGCGAGCCAGTGAACGTCACACCTATAGGAAAATTTGGAGTGATTATGTACCGCCTCGACGACGAAGAAGACACAGCACAGATTTCCGAACCGAACAGCTTTCTTGAGCAGGCGCTTTTCAAGGCGCGCACCATCATGCTGACTGGCGGCGTGGACGACAAACTCGCGCGCCGTGTGTGTGAGCGTCTTCTCGCCCTGTCGGCTGAGAGCACTGACCCGATCCTCCTGGTGGTTTCCTCACCGGGCGGCCACGTTGAGTCAGGCGACATGATACATGACATGGTGAAGTTCGTTCCTGCGCCAGTGAAAATCCTTGGCACAGGCTGGGTCGCCAGTGCTGGTGCCCTGATTTATGCCTCCGCGCAGCGCGAAAACCGCTTCTGCATGCCGAACACGCGCTTCCTGCTTCATGAACCACGTGGCGGTGTGGGCGGTCAGGCGTCTGACGTTGAAATCCAGGCGCGCGAAATCATCAAGATGCGCGAGCGCCTGAACAACATCTTTGCCGAGGCCACGGGCCAGCCGCTTGAGCAGATCAAGAAAGACACTGAGCGCGACTACTGGATGACAGCTCAGGAAGCTGTGGACTATGGTCTGGTCGGCAAGATCGTTACGCACCAGAGCGAAATCAAATAAGCGCCTGGCGTTTATCCGAATAAGAAAAAGCGGGCCTGAGAGCCCGCTTTTTTTATACCTCAAACATGGGTCGCCTGTCCGGCGACGATATACCAGGTCACAAACAGAGCCGAGAGCAGCGCGCCTGGGATCACGGCCCGCGTCGTGCGGAGCGAGACGACGGCCATGATCGCGGTAATGGTCAGGATCGGAATGAACTGGATTCCAACAATGCTGAAGAGCGGGTCTGCAAAGGCGGGCAGGCGGCCCATGGTGAACAGGCCGATATAAACCACCACGATCAGCGCCGTGATGCCCCCCGCCGACATGAGCCAGGTGACGCCAAACTGCTTCTTTACCGAAGTCATCCCGGCTGTCAGCTGCCGGATCGCCATGTGCGACAGGAGGAAGAACAGAAGGAAGGGCAAAAGATAGCTGAGAAAGATCGGCCAGTGGTGAAGGCCAAGCGGCTTCAGCGCGACGACCCAGAAGCGGAAATCCACATGGAGCAGGTCGCAAACCGCAACGCTCACAAAATAGAGCGCCAGAACTGAGACCGCGGCAGCGCCGATCCCTGCCGCGCTGATCCGGAGATTAAACTGACGGGCGATTGCGAGTCCAATACCGGCAATGATCGCATTGCCCACCGCCCAGGCCATGATCTGATTTGTGATGTTCTGCCGGAATATGCCGAAACTGGGGATCTGCTCTCCTAACGCCGTAAAGGGGAAGAAGGTCAGTGCAGGGATCAGAATCCCAAGGACCAACGCGATATAGAATGGCAAACCGGAAGTGAGCCTTTCCTCGCGCACATCGGTTTCAGAGGTTGCGGCTGTTGCCGGCGTGAAGGCTGCGCTGAGAACAGCAAAGAGGCCAATGAGAAACGCAACGGCGCCCGCCAGAGCGATGAATGTGCCAAATTCTTTGAATTGCCAGATCTGATTGTCCACCGGAATGTCGCGCGGTGCGCCGATCGTCATGTCCATCCAGGTGAGCGCATCAGCGGTGGCCGCAAAGGACAAATGGTCGCCAGGGTGTGTGGTCACCGGTTGGGCCAGCCAGCGTGCCGTGCCATCTTCTATGCTGCCATAGACGTCGCCTGCGCGGATCCTTTCTTCTGTGCCGAAGGCTGCTTGCAGCTTTTCGCTGTCATTGACGTCTGCAGCGCGTTCCACGCCCCACATGAGCTGAGCGAACTCNTCATAGGTGCTGAANATNACGCCNAGATTGCGCGGGAANGTCNCCGTNCCGGGCGCAGCAAATGGCGCGCCNGTNGANGAGCCAACAAGCGCNANNGACTGNTAGGCGTCNGGCATNNCCATGGCGGCGTTGAGGCTGGTCCAGCCGCCCATGGAATGGCCTTCCAGGCCAATCTGGTCTGGATCGACAAAGGGCAGGCTGCGCAAGTATTGCAAGCCTGCAGGGCCTCCAAAGCCGTCTGCAAAGGCTGTGTTGGTGCTGTAGCCATGTCCGCTCTGATCAAGCGCCAGAACCACATAGCCGCGGCGCGCAAATTCAATGGCAAAGGAACTCTGGGTTTCGCGCGAGTTGATATAGCCATGTACGGCCAGAATACCGGGTGCCGGACTGGCCTCACTGACGTTCTCGGGCACGTAGAGATAGGCTGACAGCTCACTGCCATCCTCAAGCGGAATGCGAATATCGCGCACGTCAGTGCCGCCTGACGATTGCACCAGCGATGCAACAAAGCTTCCAATCACAATGAGCGCGAGACCAGCCAGAAGGCTGATGAATGACAGGCGCATAGCCCTTCCTCCCCAGTTTATTCTTTTTAGTGGGGGATTAAGGCGCTGAACCGCTGATTTGTCGACAATTATGTCGGATCGTGATTCAGACGCTCCNCCGCTTTTTCGCCGACGGCCAGTGATGACGTAAGGCCCGGGCTTTCAATGCCGAACATGGCCACAAGNCCAGGAATGCCATGAACATCCGGCCCATCAATGCGGAAATCGGAATGCGGTTCGTCAGGGCCGTGAATCTTNGGCCGGATGCCTGTGTAGTCGGGCACGAGCGTATCGTCTTTCAGGCCCGGCCAGAAGCGGCGAATCGTGGCGTAGAATTGCGGTGCGCGATCAGTCTCGACTTCATAGTTTTCNTCTTCGANGAANTGAAGATCGGGGCCAAAGCGCGCCTGACCGCCNAGATCGCGNCGATAGTGCGTGCCGAGTGCGCCCTTGATCGGCATGGGGTAGATAAGCCTGCTGAATGGCGCTTTGCCCTGCAGCGCAAAATAATTGCCCTTTCCGAAGTACACTTTTGGGATCAGCTCGGCGGGAAAGCCTTCNACCCGNCCGGCAACGTCAGCGCAGCTCAGGCCAGCGGCAAGGACAACGCGCTCGGNCGTGATNTCCATCGGGTCTGCGCCGCCAGTTCGCACAGTGAAGCCACCGCCTTCCAGCGGCGTTACGGCCTCCATGGGGGTTGAAAGCACCACACTGCCGCCAGCGTCCTCAATGCGGCCCTGAAGGGCGGTCATATAGCCGTGGCTGTCAAACGTGCCGCTATTGGGAGAAAGGAGCGCCGCGACGAGGTTCAGTTCTGGCTCCAGCGCGCGCGCCTGAGCTGCCGTGAGCTCTTCCATGCCGGGAACGCCGTTTGTGTTGGCCTGACGGAAGATTGCCGCCAGCCNGTCAAGCTCGTTCTCCTCGACGGCGACCACGAGTTTGCCGCAGCGTGCATAGTCGACATGGTGCTGATCGAGAAAGCGATAGAGAAGATCAGCGCCTTTGACGCAAAGCTCAGCCTTCAGAGAACCGGTTGGGTAGTAGAGGCCAGCATGAATAACTTCGGAGTTTCGCGATGAAACGCCGTGACCAATCAGATTGCCACTTTCGATGACAATGGGCGTTATGCCCTGCTGGACCAGAGCGAATCCCGTCGCAAGGCCAACAGCGCCCGCGCCCACGACGATCGCCTCTGTATCAAATGTCGACATATTTTTTCCCAGACTGTTGAAGAGAATATGTGCGCATCAGGGACATAAAAAAAGGCAGACCGTGGTCTGCCTTTTTCGCTTTTTTGTGAGTGTGACTATCAGGCCGCGACGGCTCGTTTGAGAAATGTCTTGATCAGTGTCGTCATCTCATCATTCGCCCGTGAGACATTCTCCGTCACGCCGAGAATTGTCCGGGCTGCATTGGAGGTTTCCTCAGCGGTGCGGGCAGCGTTGGCCACTTCATCAGCTGCGCGGCTCGTGCTGTCTGATGCTGAAGAGACGTTCATGGCGATCTCATTTGTTGCCATGCCTTGTTGATCAATCGCGCTGGCCACCTGAAGCGTATAAGTATGGACTTTGTCGATCTGCTCGCTGATCGAGGTGATCATCTGTGTGGTTTCACTGGTCACGTTCTGTATCTGCTCGACCTGGTCAGAGATGACTTGAATGGCTTTGGCTGTCTGATCGGCAAGCCCTTTGACCTCAGATGCGACGACGGCAAAGCCTTTACCGCTCTCACCGGCGCGTGCCGCTTCAATAGTCGCGTTTAGCGCAAGAAGGTTGGTCTGGGAGGCAATATCCTGAATGAGCCGAACAACATCACCAATCTGCTGGGCGCTGCCTGAGAGTTCGACAACCTTTTCACGAGTCGAGTGCGAAGACCGGTTCGCTGTTTCAACCAATGAGTTCGACTGACCGATCTGGCCAACGATCTCGTTGATAGAAGCAGACAGCTCCTGAGCAGCACTGGCAACGGAGCCAACATTCTCGAACGCCGTGGAGGTCGCAGCGTCGATGTGACGGGCCTGCTGACGAGAACCATCGGCGGCCTTGTCGAGTTGAATAGCGGTCGTATTGAGTTCTTTCATCTCACGACCGAGCTTCTCAAGCAGGGCACTTACGTCTTTTTCGAAGTTGCTGGCGACGGTCTGCATTTCTTCATAACGCTTGCGTTCAGCGGCCGCGAGCGCTTCGGCGCGGTGCGTCTGCTCATTGGCGCGTTCTTCAGCTTCGACAGCAGTCTGGCGCTGTGTGTCTGCCGTTACCAGAGCTGTGCGCGTCGCCGCGAGTAGGCTGGTGATTTTGTGCGTAAGAAGAATGAGGGCGCCACACTCGAGGCTGAGAACAAATCCATGCAGCAGCACGCGCACCAGCGGCGCGCCATCCGGGAAAGCCATGGTAGGGACAAGGAAAGATGCACCAAGGTGGTGGAAGGCCACAGCCAGCGTGTAGGCGATCAATGCACGCCAGTTGAGAAGGCCAGCGATGACAGCAAGGCCTGCAAAAAAGGTCATATGCATGTCGATCTGATAGGCAATGCCCTGACCATCCCAGCGATAGTTATAGACGAGAAGCGCCAGAATACCTGCCACGCTGACGGCCATACTGACCGGCATGACCGGATAGAGCTTCGGGATGATGAATGCGACTGTCGGCACAGCGGCCAGAGTAAGGGCCATTGCTGCGACCGGCAGCGCGGCACCGCCGGAGGCTGAAAAAACCTGAACCGCTACAAACAGTGCGGTGAGCCAAGCGAGCACAATCAGGACTTTCGCGATTGGTCGCCGGACGGCATCGATCTCGAAAGCATCGATTTTCATATTCATTGAACTCGTACTGGTCATGAAATGACATTCCTTGGGGATGGAGAACTGGAATTACAGAAAAGAGCGAAATCGGCATCGAGTACGTAACTCGCGCCCATGGCATAAAGCGCCTTGGAGCTTGTGCCTGTCGTATCTTTAACGATGAGATGTCGAAAACGGTCGTCAAAAGACACCACCTCCAGACCGCGAGCCTTCGCTGTTCGCACCAAAATCTCGCCATCAACATCAGTATTGAAGACAGCAAGCATCTCTTCGCCCTGTTTGGGCATCAAGTTCAGAGCGAGGACGGGCAGGGTGGCGAGTAAGACGGCTAGGCATAGAAACAAACGCATGAAGTGTTCACCTCTTTGCGTCGTTTTTCTCAGATACAGGTAGGAAAAGCGTAAATAAAAAGCCGAAGTTTATTGAGTCGAGGCAAGTTGTCGCAGGGGTCGGTCCTGACTGTTTCGCTCGACTTTTCGAGTGTCTTTATATGGGAATGTTCCTGCTGAAAATGGCAATTAACAGCTCACAAATCTGCACATGTCCGGAAATATGCGATCTGGAGAAGACTGGTGGGCCCGGAGGAAACAATATCGGGTTCAAAAAACTAATTAAATTAGGCCTTTAGTTCTTTATGCGCGCTTTAATACCAACATTTGTGCCAACATTGAAAAAGCATAACGGCCATATGTACGGCTTGATCTTTCAACATAATCGTTTCGCGTGTGATGCACGGTGGTAGTTTTGGTGTTCGGTGATCAAAGTACCTGATTGTTCGATAGTTATGGAGGCTCAACTGGAGATGTGCTGAGCGCGGTCTATATCGCTCAGTCTTAGCCTGCAGCCGTCATGAACACGGCGATTGAGCGAGAACAAAGCCATCCTGAGAAGTCATCCGTGGAAGGCGTGAGCGCTAAAAATAACCTACGTTGATACTGCTTTCAGTGGAATTGGTCGGACGGCGTCTGTTTTTTACGTGACCGGGGGCAGTGCGCATAAACTGCACAAGGGATTGATGCCAACTGGCAGACACCGTCCGCCTCGGATCACTAAAGCCCGGCCAGTAAGGGGGCGCATAGGTAACGAATCAAAATCTTGACTCTCGTCTCACCAATAGAACAAAATAGGAACAAAATGGGTGATGTGATGAAGCCACAAAGAGACAATGCCGCGCTTATAAGCGGTAAACGCCAGGGCTATGTGCCGCTTGGAGACGCTGCACGTCTGGCAAAAGGTCGCCTGCATGAGGTGACAGGAGACGGGACCAATGCTTTTGCGCTGAGCATTGCGGCTCAGATCAAAGGCGCTGTGGTCTGGATCAAATCTTTCCGCTCGGGTGAACAGCTTTGTCCGCAGGGACTGAGCCGGTTGTGTGATCCTGCTCGCTTTATCTTTATCCGCACGGTGAACCGGCTGGAAAGCCTGTGGGCGGCAGAACAAGCGCTCAGAATGCCTGGAGCGCCTTGCGTTGTGGTCGAACTGCAAAACGGACCAGATTTGAAAGAAAGCCGCCGTTTACAGATTGCCGCTGAAGCAACGGGCGCTTTGTGTCTTGGTCTTATTACGGGGGCAATCAACAGCTCTGCCGCACATACGCGCTGGCAGTGTGAGAGTGTGTGTGATGCGGAATATCAGGCGCTCTGGCGTCTGACCAAAGCCAAGGACGGCCAGCGCGGCCAGTGGCGGGTCAAACTTCCTAACCGGTTGGGAGGCGATTATGCGGCGCGTCTTGTGTCTGTGGTATCCCAATCTGCCGCTTGACCGGCTGGCGCGTAAAGGTGATCCCCGCTTTGAGGGGCCGTTTGCGATTACTGCCGAAGAAAAAAACGCATGGCGTATTACTCATGCCAACGAACCCGCTTTCAAAAACGGTGTGGCGAGTGGACAAAGCCTTGCCGATGCGCGGGCGATCTGTCCGGCGCTGCTGACCGCTCCTGCCGATCCGGTGCGTGAGGCCGGACTATTGCGAAGCCTGCGCCGCTGGGCGGATCAATTCTCTCCTGTGGTTGCGCTTCATGAGCCGGATGCTTTGCTGCTCGATATTGCAGGCGGGGCGCATCTTTTTGGCGGGGAAACGGACATGGCGCAGACAGCTATTCAGCGTCTCGTCGATATGGGGCTATCAGCCAGAGCCGGTCTTGCTGATACGCGGCGCGCGGCATTGGCCCTGGCGCGTTTTGGGTCTCAAAAAATTGCGATAGCGCCCAGCGGGGAGACGCAAGCGCACATAGAATCCCTGCCTCTGGAGGCGCTGGGCTGTGATCCGCGCGCACTTCAGGGGATGAGACGTGCGGGGCTTAAAACGCTCGGCCAGATCTTTGCGATCAAAAGCGCTGATCTGGCACGGCGTTACGGGGTGGATGTCATGCAATCCCGCGCCGCTCTTTTAGGTCATCACCCTGACCCTGTACGCCTCAGCGCGCCTGATCCTGTCTATGCGGCGCGTATGAGTCTGCCCGACCCTGTGGGCCATCATAAAGATGTGCTGGAAATTGTTGAGCGCCTTTCTGCCCGTATCTGCGATAGGCTTAAAGACCGCAATAAAGGGGCACGGCAGTTTCATTTAACGCTGCGCTGTGTTGATAGCGGCGATCATCATCTGCAAATCGGCTTTGCCAAACCCTGTTGTGAGAGCGCGCATATTCTCCAGCAATTGTCTTTTAAGCTCGATAAAATCAAACTCACCTATGGCGCTGACTGGTTCCGGCTCTCAGCCGGACAGATTGAAGCGATCCACCCGAAACAACCCGAACTCTCAGGATACAGCCAAGCCGATGATGCGCTGGCGCAGATTATTTCAACCATTGGCAACCGGATTGGCTTTGACAGGGTGGAGCGGGTTCTACCCCAGGCTTCGCATTTGCCAGAACGTAGTTTTCTGCGTGTTGAGGCTGCCAGCACCGAAATAATAGAGACATGGCCGGAGGCCGCCTTAAACCGCCCGCTGGTGCTGTTTGAGTATGCGCCGCGTCTCAGCATCAGCTTGGCCGGACGCCCGCCAAAAGAGTTTGAATATCAGGGGCGCAGTTTTCATCTTGGGACCGCGAGAGGGCCTGAGCGTCTTAGTCCTGAATGGTGGCGGACAGAAGATCCGCGCACCCGCGATTATTGGGCGGTGCAAACGCTTGAAGGCCCGCGCTTCTGGCTTCTCACATATCCCGGCCATGCGGCGAGCGAGTGGTATCTGGCAGGGCGGTTTGCATGAGCTATGCCGAACTGTTCGCCATCAGTAATTTTACTTTTTTGCGGGGAGCCTCGCACCCTGAAGAGCTGGTTTTAAGATCGCGCGAGCTTGGCCTTGCCGGGCTGGCCGTGACGGACACCAATAGCTTTGCAGGGATTGTGCGCGCGCATGCTGCGGCCAGGGAAGTGGGGCTGCGCTATATTGTCGGGGTCCGCCTGATCCTGAACTGCGGGTCTGAGATTCTGGCCTATCCCAAAGACAGGTCCGCTTACGGGCGGTTATGTCGCCTTCTGACCACCGGAAAGCGCCGCACCCGTAAAGGCGCTTGCGATCTCACACTGGACGACCTTCTGAGCTTTGGCGATGGCTCGTGTTTTATCGTGCTGGAGGGCGCGCGTTCGGCTGAAATCGCAGGGGCGCTCAATTCCGCTTTCAAAAATCATGTCTGGCTGGGGCTCACCCCGCTTTATGACGGAGAGGATGAGGGCCGCTTTGCCCGGATAGCTGCGATAGGGGAAGCGCTTACCATTCCGAAGGTCGCACTCGGCAATGTTCTGATGCATAAAGGCGCGCGTGTGAAGATCGCTGATCTCCTCTCCTGCATGAGAGAAAAAACCACCATTGATAAACTTGGGGCGCATGCGCAACGCAATGCCGAGCGCCGTATCCGATCCGAGTTTGAAATGCGCCGGCTCTTCAAATCCTATCCGGACGCCATCACCGCGACGCAGGACATTGCCGGGTTATGTCAGTTTTCACTTGATGAGCTGAAGTATGAATATCCCGACGAGGTGACGGACGGTATGCCGCCAAATGAGCGGCTGCGTCTGCTCACCGAAGAGGGCTTGAAGCGGCGTTATCCGGAAGGGCTGCCGCTCAATATCCGGGCTTTGGTGGAAAAAGAATTGAGCCTCATAAAAGAGCTCGATTATGCGCGGTATTTTCTGACCGTACATGACGTGGTGCGCTTTGCCCGCTCGAAGGGCATATTGTGTCAGGGCCGGGGCAGCGCCGCCAATTCGGTTGTCTGTTATGCGCTAGGCGTTACTGAAGCCTCGCCCGATATGATCACGATGGTGTTTGAGCGCTTCATCTCCGCAGCCCGTAACGAGCCGCCAGATATTGATGTCGATTTCGAGCATGAACGCCGCGAAGAAGTCATTCAGCATCTCTTTGACAAATATGGTCGTCACCGCGCCGCACTTTGCTCGACGGTCATTCATTTCAGAAGCCGGGCCGCGATCCGCGAAGTCGGTAAGGCTATGGGTTTATCAGTCGATGTGATTTCAGCGCTTGCCTCGCAAATCTGGGGCTTTTCAGAAAGCGGGGTGAGTGATGAGCGTGCCAAAGCCGCAGGCCTTGATGTGAGCGACCACCGCTTGCGCCTGACCCTGGACCTCACACGCGAAATCCTCGGCTTTCCGCGTCATCTTTCCCAGCATGTCGGCGGTTTTGTCATGACGCGCGGGCGGCTTGATGAATTCTGTCCGATTGAAAACGCCGCTATGGAAGACCGCACGGTGATCGAATGGGATAAGGACGATATTGATGTGCTCGGCATGTTAAAAGTCGATGTGCTGGCCCTTGGCATGCTCACCTGTATTCGCAAGAGCTTT
>PABS01000029.1 GCA_002699325.1 Ponticaulis sp.
GAAGGCGCAGGGTGCGGGAGCCGCAGGCGACCATCAGCATCTGAGCAACATATATTATTGTCATCCCGTGCGCTTCGCGGCACGAAGTGATGCGATGCAGACACGGGACCCGAAACAACCACCACCCCAAACTCAGATCCCGGACCAGCAGCGCAGCATGTGATGCCGCGCCGCATCCGGGATGACAGCGCGCTTTAAACGAGCTCTGGATAAAGGTCGCTCCACTCCGGATTGGCCTTTTCAATCAGGCTGATCTTCCACGCCCGTCGCCATGCCTTCAGGCGCTTCTCAGTCGCGATCGCGTCTGCCACATCTTCGAACCCCTCGCACCAGACGAGTCTCTTCACCTGATATTTCCGCGTGAACGCAGATGCGCGGCCTTCACGATGCTCCCATACCCGGCGCGACAGATCATTCGTCACCCCGACATAAAGCGTCCCATCTTTCCGCGACGCCAGAATATAGACGAAATACAGCCGCTCCATCATACCAGAACATTACATGAACATTTTAATACTGTCATCCCGTGCGCTTCGCAGCACGAAGTGATGCGATGCAGACACGGGACCTGATCGCAAAGCGACTATGACTATGACAGCTGAAACTTTCTACGAATGGCGAGCAGGGTGAGAAAAATAAGTATGGCTGCGAGAAGCGAATGAAAAGTCGAAATTGCCAAGAAGCATGGCTCAACCTCGCGCAGCAAAGAAGCAATCAGCTCAGAAGATGTGTCCACTTCATCCACAATATCAACGCGCGAAAATGACGGATTCAATTGAAACCAAGGCCGGACCATTGCCAAGAATGATGTCGAAACATACGCTCTCGCATAGACATCCTGAATACCTGCAAGATAAGCCAATAGCGCGTAGACTCCTGTCATCAGCACCATCAGCATGAAAAAACGCCGGATGGGCTTCAGAAAACTGGCGCCATAATCGCTCATCCAATCATACAGAATTCCCATCCATTTTTCTGATCTCGCTACTGAACCGTCACCAATCCTTGCGTGACGCGCGCGCATTTCATTGAGATGGAAGATCGCAGCCTGATCCGATGCATTGTGCTTTTCCATCGCTTGGCGGAGTGTTCGAAATGCACGCTCTATGCGACCCAAAGCTTCATTGTTTCGATTAACTCGCGCATTTTCAGCCGCGAAGGTTTTTGGCTGAGCGACAGGGTGGACGATTGAATGCTTATAGGCTGAAATAGATAGTCGAGTTCTCATCAATGGCTCAAGCCATCGATCTAAAATCGTTGCGGGACCGGGCCACAACTTCGCACGAACGGATGATTTCCACATTTCTAGTTCAAGGCGACCATCAGCCCTGAACTGCTTCGCCACTTTCAATGGACTCACGTGAATTTCAAGTTTCTCTTTCCAATTGAATTCAGCAGCCCTGAAACTCGTGTCTTGGTGAAGTTCCGCTCCATGGAAATTTGGTACTGAATGAAAGGTGCATAAGTCGAAGCTAGTCCGACCGTTAAATTTCCTATTGGAAAAATCCGCATCTCCAAAAAACTGAGTTTTTTCGAAATCAACTCTCTTGGAAAAACGATACTTGTCTTGGTCTAACGTCGCTGATGAGAAATCTACTCCACCGTGGATTACGTTTGGCTTATCCCCTCCTTTGAAGCAGACCTCACCGTCGAATTGAATATCTTTCGCGATAACATCGCCGCAGAAACAACACTCCTGGACACAGAAATTCGCCAAGGTTCCTGGCGATATTGATACAGAGTTTTTGAACTGAACCCTCTCAATAATTAGCTCAGCTTGTGTCCCCGTAAACTGCACGGGCAGGCTTTGGGGACTACCCAGCATGGAATCCGATATTACTGTTCGTTCACTCGCGAGTTTCAGCGTAACGGAACTGTATTGGCATTCTCTAATCTGCAAAGTTCTAGAATTACCCGACGCAAAGTTCAGAAGCTCTCCATTTGACTTTTCGATTTTCACATCGAATCTGGCTAACCTTTCCGTACCTTCAAGGCTCAAGTCGCACTGTGAGTTTTTCAGGCATATGGAACAATTATTAGAGGCACGAATATGGATCGAACCTAGCTGTCGAGCACATTCCAAATTGTATGATTGGCCAGCGGTCAACGCGGGGAAGTGAAGGGACCTCCCAACATAAAACGAAATTTGGAAGTCTATTTCGTCTGGCGTCAACTGCCTCTGATTGGCGTAAAAGTCCGAGTTAAATCTGGTGCCGGAGAAATTTTTCAGCAGAATTTTGGATTTAGAGTTTGCCGATAATGTAAGGCTATCTTCGAAAACGCAGTCTTTGGCGAGCATCAATGCAGGTTGTTGCCCAGAGTTGGCAATCCAAGACTGACCTAACTGGTTTACGGGTAGTTGGTCCATGTTCAAAATATAGCAATGATCTAGTTTTGAACCTCGCGCGTGTTGAAACAGATCGTAAAACGTGCTCGAGTTCTCGAGAATTATCGCACCGTTTAAAAACTCGCTACCGAATGAGCTGCTTTTAAAGTCATCTATCGGCTTTCTCTGAAAAATTGGCTCCAATGTAGTCGGGTCGAAGGGTGGCTGATGAATACGGGAAAAAGAAGCTCCTCTATATTTAAACGCTCTGCTCTGCATTCTTCTGATGCTTAGTGCAGAGACTGAATTTGACGACAGATCAGGACACTCTTTTTCAAAACGCTCAATCGTAAAATCCTTTGCGCGCCAGACATTATACCAAGCTCTAAACAGAAGGCGGTTGAATCGTTCTGCTAAGTTTTGGCTTTCAGGCGTCGCAAACTGATTTAATTTCCCCCAAAAGGTCTCAGCACTCTCGAGCAACTTCGACCCTTCGCCGAGGATTGCGCCCTGCTTCCATATCCGCTCTGTCCTACCCACAACAGATTTTTCATATCGTTTTATCTGCTGATCATTTAGCGACGGCAGCGAGCCTACGAGTGCATGATCGGGCTTTGCCACTGCGATTTCCTCTATCTGACATTGAAGTAGACCAAAGTTGCTCACCGAGTCGGATTATCCGTCAACACTTACCAAACTAATCCCCCTTTCCTGCTCCGACCCTAAACTGTCTCCATGCCAGATGCGCCGGAGACACAGCCAGCAGATGAGATGCCGCCCTTTGTGGAGCGGCTGGGCATGTATATCTTCCGCATCAACCGGTTTCCGCAGCGCTGGGGCCTGCCGGGCGAAGGCCAGGACGAACAAGGCCTGCGCCGCCGTCTTTTCCGGTTTGACCTCAAACGCCTCACCCGCATGGTGGACCGCGCCGAGCATATCATTCGCTGCCTGATCATCTGGAAAGCCTGGCGGGTGCTGCGCGATGGCGGGGTCACACCTTATGCGGGCCGTATGCCGAGCTTGCCCACAGGCCCGTTCGAGCGCAGGCCCGTGGCCCCGAAACACCCGCTGTTTACGCCGCGCGCCCTTCCGCTCTTTGAGCCAAAGCCGCCGCCCTTTCGCATCAGCCTGCCCGAGCCGGAAGGCGATACATGCGCCAGACCCGGCGCCAGTGCCCGTACCCCGACGCCTGCGGACAGCAGGCCAGCCAGGCGATATGGGCGGGCGCGCAACGATGATATCCTGCGGGATGAGTCGCTTTATCTGCGGATTGAGCGGCTAGATAAGCTCGCCGACACGCTGGAGAAACGCGCCGCGCGTCTGGCGGCCCGCTGGTCTGGCTGGCTCGCCGCCGCCGATGAGGACAAGGCTGAACCGCCCGCGGAGCCAGAGGGTTCGCCGCGCGCACTGGAAGATTTCGTCTTCCGGCCCCCACGTCACCTCCTGCGGCCGCTCAAATCTCATGATCCGCCACCGGACATGACCGACCACGCCGAGCCCGATGAGGCCGACGACCTCACAGCCCTTCATGACGCCGCCATCCGCGCCGCAGAGCTTTTCGAACAGCGCTGCGGCTAAAGGCGCATCCGGTTTTTCGGAAAGCGTCTCAGCACGATCTCGACAATACGCGACACGCGGCCTATCTCAGAGCGACTGTCACAAAACTGTTGCAATCGAGCGTGTCCTTGCCCCTGCCCTCGCCTTTTTCTGCCCTCCGAACAGCTCTCATGACTGCGCTCTCACTCTGCGGCGTGGAGGCCTGGGCCCAGTCGACCAGCAGCGTCTCTGGCCCTGTGGTTGAGCCCGGCTGGAGCGCCGAATACCGGCTCGGCGTCACGGATCGCGCGGCGGGCGACAGCCTGACACACCGGTTTGGCCTGGCGCGGGCGGTCTCATCTGATGTCCGGCTGCGCGGCCTCGTCGCCTTTGAGGATGCGCCGGCTGGGGATCTTGNGCTGTCTTATATTGAGGCCGACATTCTGTGGCAGTTTGCCGGGCGCGAGGCGGATAGCAGATATCAGTCAGCGGTCCGGCTTGATGTGCGCCGTGATGAGCTCGACGACCTCACGGTGATCGGTCTTAACTGGCTCAATCAATGGCATCTGAGTGAAGGCTGGCGTCTCCGCCTGATGGGGCTGGTGGATGCAGAGCTCGGCGAAGGCGGGGCCGACGGCGCCATTCTGGCCAACCGGGTCAGCCTCTCGCGCAAGCTGAACGCCGATCTCCGCCTCGGCCTGGATATGTATAATAGCTGGGGCAATACCGGCGATGGCTTCGGCACCTTTGACGAGCAGGGCCATGTGGCCGGTGTTACGCTGGCAGGCCCGGCGCCGCTCGATCTGGAATGGACCGTCGGCGCACTGGCCGGACTGTCCGATGCNGCGCCNGACCATGTGCTTCAGTTCCGCCTGTCGCGGTCGTTTGACNCTGCGCCCTAGCTCATCGTCGCGATGAAGGCATCGGCCTCGGCAATGGCGGCGTCCATCTCTCGGATCAGGCGATTGACGCGCATCTCGATCTCATCGCGCTCTGTCTCAAGTGAGCTGATCGCGCGGGCGTTGAGATTGTGCTTCAGGAACAGCACCTGGTCGTCAAAGATTTCGAGCACAGGGTCCATCCGCGCGGCGGCCCGGTTCATACTGTCGAGCAGATCGGCATAGCGCGCCTCTGTGACGCGGAGCTGTTCAGCGCTGGTCCGGCGCAGCGAGGCGTCTGAATAGTCGTCCAGCTCTTTTTCCCATTCGCGGAACAGAGCTTTGGCGACATTGTCGACGTCTTTAATGCGACCGCGCAGGTCGTTGGCCTGGGCGTTAATTCTGTTATTGGCGCGATTGAGCCGGTCATACTTNTCTTCCAGCTCGCCGCCATCAATGGTGACGACCGAGCGGAACTGCTCCAGAGCATCGGCGAACTCCGTGCGCGTTTCGCCCTGTTCGTCACGAACATCGTCCACGCGTTCAACGAGAATGTCCCGCTTCTCAACGCCAAAGCGCTCCATAGCGCCGTAATAGGCCGTCTGGCAGGCCCCCACAGAAAGGGTGAGCGCGAGTGCTGGGAATAGGACTTTCAGGGGGATCATCAGCCAAAGCCTCCGTATGGCGTAGGTTCTTCTGTTACCGTCAGACAGCGCGGCACAGTCAGTATTAGTTCCATCTCACCTATATTGCCCAGCGCGCTTGGCCAGATTGAGGCGACAGGTTAACCTGCGAAGAGAGGGGGATGAGAGATGAAAATTGAACGCGTCGAACTGCCAGAGCAGCACTATCTTTATGTTGACCGCGAGGTGGACTTCACCAACCCAGCCGCAATTGGCGAGGCGATGGGCTCGGCCTTTGGCGAGGTATTCGGCTTTATCGGTGCGCAGGAGCTGACGCCCCTCTCCATGCCCATGGCGCTTTACCTCGAAATGCCAGAAGACGGGAAAATGCGCTTTCGCGGCGGCGTATTCGTCTCCGCTGAGGATGCCAGCAAGGCGCATGGCAGCGTCTCGGCGGACCACATACCCGCGGGCCCTACCTTCAAAGCGCTGCATGTGGGGCCCTATTCCAGCCTGAATGAGACTCATAAAGCCCTTTGGGACCATATGGCTACGCAGGGCATCTCCGGTGCCATGCCCGTCTGGGAGATTTATGTCGACGATCCGACAGCCGTGCCGGAGAATGAGTGCCGGACCGAGATCTGCCGCCTTGCCAGGCAAACCTGATCCATCAGTCTCTGAAGTCAGCCATTCGGAACAAGCGCCAAAGCGCAACGTANGTTCTGTAAAGGAAAGGATCTGGACATGACACGCACGCTATTTGCGACATTTGCGACCTCAGCTGCCGGATTTGTACTTTTAGCAGCTGGTTGCGCTTCCGACACCGCCCAATCCGGCGAAGACCTCACCTCTCCACCGTCCTTTAGTGAGGCCTCAGCCGGCGATATCCCGGATGATTCAGCTATCTATACCTGCGGCAGCGAGACGGTCACCGTCGACTATTACGACGAACGCGCGATCGTCCGCACGGAGCGGACCAATTACGCCCTTGACGATATGGAGGCTGCATCGGGCGCGAAATATGGGGGCCCTACACCCGATGGCGAGGTGATCTTCTGGTCTAAAGGCGACACTGCGCGCCTCAGCGTTGCAGGTGAAGAAAAAGATATTTGCCGTATCAAACGCGACAACGGTTTTGATGCCTCNCAAATCGATGACATCACCAATCGCGAATGGGTGGTCGAAGACATCAACAATGCTGGTATTCCTGACAGAGCCCGCGCCACGCTGAACTTCGAGTCAGACGGCAATATTAGCGGCCGCACGGGCTGTAACCAATACAATGGCTCTTGGGAAATCAAAGGCGACCTGATCACCTATTCTGTGTTTGCCGTGACGAAAATGGCATGCCCCCCAGCACTGATGGATATGGAAAATAAGTTTCTGGCCGTCCTGTCAGAACCAACTGTGGTCAAACTGAGCGATAACGGNCTTCTGTCTCTCGGCTCGANCGCGGGGACGATTGAGGCGCGTTAAGCCGGTTCCCGNTTGACTTCTGGCCTCACTTCGCGAGCGTTAGCCAAACACTGTAAACGGGAGATCTNAAAATGCGCGGCCTAGTAGGATTTCTTACAATCGCTGCATGCTGTCTCGCATCAGTTCTGCCGTCTCAAGCGCAAACCGCTCAGGGCCTGCGTATCGCCACTGAAGTCACCCGGCAATTTCATGAAGAGGCTGGCGATGTTCTGATCTGGGATGATCAGAACTATAACGCGCTCATCAATGCGATACAGGGGCTGGACCGTCACGGCCTTGATCCGGAACACTACCGGCTTTCAAGGCTTCTGGCTCTGCGCACAGATCGTCGTGCGCGCGACCGCGTGGCCACGAGCGCCTGGCTGATGGCCGNCACGCACCTTGGCTATGGCAAACTGGACCCGGTGTCTGTTGAACCAGATTGGACCGCANTCAACAGACCATCTGACTTCGGTGCTGTGCTGCGATATGCTNTGTCTTCGAGNCGCATTGCGACGAGCCTTGAGCAGTTTGCGCCCGTCCAGCCCGGCTATNGCCTTCTCAAGGCTGAGCTNGCCCGGNTNAAACTCGCNGCAATGGAGCCNGTCTCGAATGTNCCNGAGGGNCCNGCATTGAAAGCCGGGATGACNGGTGATCGGGTCACAGCGCTTCAGAACCGNCTCGTACAGCTTCAGCTCCTCCCTTCCGATGCCGCCACCGGAACCTTCGATGAANCANCCCTGGTTGCTGTCGAAACCTGGCAGCACCGGGCTGGNCTNGACGCAGACGGTGTCGTCGGNGCCGCAACGNTCCGAACGCTNAACCNGGGTGTNGANGACCAGATTGCGCAGGTCCGTGTGAATATGGAGCGGTGGCGCTGGTTGCCCGCCGACCNCNGNCNNCGNCATNTNCGCGCCAATATCGCAGCTTTCGAAGTCACNGCCTATGAGGCTGGCTTACCNGTTCGNACNCATCTGACAATTGTTGGAAAGACCTATCGGAAAACGCCCGTATTTTCTGATGAGATTGAGTACATTGTCTTCAATCCCTGGTGGGAAACTCCGACGAGCCTGGCACGCTCTGACAAGCTGCCAATGTTCAAAAAAGACCCCGACGCCGTCACCCGGCTTGGATTTCAGATTCTGAATAGCGCCGGAGCCGTTCTCGATCCCTCGACCATTAATTGGAATGACTATTCAGCATCCAACTTTCCGTTTCGCATCCGTCAGGCTCCGGGCCCGGACAATGCGCTGGGACAGGTCAAGATCATGTTTCCTAACGTGCATAATGTCTATTTGCACGATACACCCACGCGTGGATTGTTCGCCCAGAGACAGAGAGCCTTTTCTTCAGGATGCATCCGAACGCAGGATCCGATCTCGCTAAGCAAGTGGCTCCTTCAAGAAACGCCCGAATGGGATGAAGCGCGCATAGATGCTGCAGTCGCCAGCGGCAAGGAAACCCGGGCTACACTGTCTGCCCGTGTCCCGGTGCATATCCTCTATTTTACCGTCATATCCGATGGTGCGGGAGGTGTTCGCTATCTCGATGACATTTATCAGCGTGATGCCCGCGTGCTGAACGGACTGGCTGAAATGCCAATCGTATCAGAGGTCAATTGAGTTCGCGGGCTACAGTCACTAACTAGAGCAGAGACATGGCTTCGTCGGGAAGCCTTTGGAAGATACGGGATTTGAGGGAATGTCGGACGTAAGCGGAACTCATGATGATCAGGCCACACTGGTAAGCGGCGCACTGACGTCCATGCACCTCATGGCAGCAGCCGACCGGTATCTCTCTGAAGAAGAAGTCCATCTTATTGCCGACCTCCTCTACAAGACAACTGGAGAGGAAGTCGGCCCCGAAGCGATCATCGCCATGTCACGCGAGATTGACGAGCAATCGACCGGCGGCGCCGTATTCTGGCAGGCCGCCTTTGAACCCTATCGGAAGTTGTCGCTTGATGCCCGCGGCATCATTCTGAAATGTGCCATGATGGTGGCTCTGTCTGATGGCGATTTCCATGACGAGGAGAAGCGTACGCTTGGCGATCTGGCAGGTTGGCTTGGCCTCTCCATGGACGAGTTCAACGCTATCCTCACAACGGTTGAAAATGAGATGGGCGACTAGGCCTATCCCTTTCCTTGCAAGTCGTGTTTAAATGCACTCTCTGCAGGAAGGAGATCGCATGTTCAACCTGAAAAGCCTGTCTGCTGGCTCAGCGCTCGGCATCCTCGCAATAAGTCTTCTGCCCGCCGCGGCTGATGAGGTGTCAGCTGGGGGTGAGGCCGGAAGGTCCCCTACTCTCGCGCCTTGCCCACAAATGGACCAGCGTCTCGAACTTATTCCGACCAACGGCGAAACCAGCGGCAATGATCAGATCACTGTTTACGAGGAGAACTGGAAGGAAATTGGCAAAATTCCGTCTCCATCCCGCAATACAGTGCCACCGCCATATCGTGACACTGAATGCATATCTGTCGACAATCACGACGATGGCGACAGGGTCTGGCTCTTCAGATAAGTCGCTGCCAAAACTGATCTTGCCTGAAGCGCATTGCACGCCCTAGACATCTCCGGGTTCTCTTACTCACCGGAAGGCAGTCATGACGCGCTCACTAGATCCCGATGACTGGGCGGCATTTCGCCAGCGCGCCCATGAGATGCTGGATGCCTCGATCGACCGGATGGAAGGGTATTCTGAGGGCGCTGTCTGGAATGTTCCGACGGCTTTCAACCCCTCTTTGACCGATGGCCTTCTGGGTGCAGGGCCTGGAGCGGCCGACCAGGCCCTCAAATCGGTCCTGTCTTATGGTGTGGGAAATACCCATCCCCGTTTCTTCGGATGGGTACATGGCGCAGGCACGCCGACGGGCCTTGTTGCTGAAACCATCGCTACGACCCTCAATGCCAATTGCGGCGGCCGAAATACGGGTGCGCTGAAAGTCGAACAGGCCGTTATTGACTGGGCGCTAAAGCTGTTCGGCATGCCTGAAACAGCAAGCGGCCTCGTCACGACCGGGACAAGCATGGCCACAATCGTCGCACTTAAAGCAGCGAGAGACCGGGCATCTGACTTCTCGGCGCGGCGTGAAGGCGTCGCAGCCGGCTCAAAGCTGGTCGGCTACACATCAGCAGGCGCACATTCCTGCCTCGACCGGGCATTTGATATGCTGGGGCTTGGCAGCGAGGCATTGCGAAAAGTGCCCGTNGACGACAATGGACGGATGCGATNCGATGCGCTGAAGACNGCGATAGATCAGGATCGAGCGAATGGCTTTACGCCTTTCGTGATCTGCGCCACCGCAGGGACAGTCAATCGTGGTGCCATTGATGAGCTTCAAAGCCTGGCGGACATTGNCGACGCCCAAGAGCTCTGGTTCCACGTGGACGCCGCCTTTGCTGCGGCGCTTGCCCTGAGCGAAGACCTGAAACCACGCCTTGAGGGCATATCACGTGCGTCTTCCATCGCGTTTGATTTTCACAAGTGGATGCAGGTGAATTATGACGCAGGCTGCGTCCTGATCCGGGATGAAGAGGCCCATCGCCGCGCGTTCTCAGATCGGCCAGATTATCTCTCGGAAATGGACCGAGGTCTGGCTTCCGGCATGCCCTGGCCGGTGGATTACGGCCCCGAACTTTCCCGCGGTTTCCGCGCCCTTAAGGTGTGGGCGCAGCTGATTGAGCATGGCCCGGCTAAACTCGGCGAAGTGGTGGAACGGAATGTCCGGCAAGCTGCCTATCTGGCTCAGCTTGTTCAAAAAGCCGACAATCTCGAACTTCTCAGTTATGACGGGCTCAACATCTGCAACTTTCGCGTCACGCGTCCGGGGGCTTCGGAGGCCGAGCTGGATGCCCTGAACAGCGAGATTGTGATCCGACTTCAAGAGAGCGGGATCGCCGCGCCATCTACGACGCGCATTGACGGCAAGCTCGCCATCCGCGTGAACATCACCAACCATCGCACCCGGATGGAAGATATGGATGTTCTGGTGGAGGCCGTTAGCCAGAATGGTGCTGCGCTTCAGGCATAAAAAACGCCGGATAGCTCCGGCGTTTTTCGTCAGTCAAATTTTTTGAAGACCTAGTAGCGATAGTGCTCTGGCTTGAACGGGCCCTCTGGGGACACGCCGATATAGGCGGCCTGTGATGGGTCCAGCTTGGTCAACTCAACNCCGAGCTTGTCGAGGTGAAGAGCAGCAACCTTCTCATCGAGCGCTTTCGGCAGAGTGTACACTTCGTTCTTGTACTCGTCACCGCGCGTCCAGAGCTCGATCTGGGCGAGGGTCTGGTTGGTGAAAGAGGCTGACATCACAAAACTTGGGTGGCCAGTCGCGTTGCCGAGGTTCACGAGACGGCCCTGAGAGAGAAGGATGATACGCTTGCCATCAGGGAATTCGATCATATCGACCTGTGGCTTGATGTTCGTCCATTTGAAGTTCTTCAGAGCATCAACCTGAATCTCATTGTCGAAGTGACCNATATTACAGACGATCGACATGTCTTTCATTTTGCGCATGTGATCGACNGTGATGATGGATTTNTTGCCGGTGGCTGTCACGAAGATGTCCGCGCGTTCAAGCGCGCTTTCCAGCGTTTTGACCTCAAAGCCGTCCATAGCAGCCTGAAGCGCACAGATCGGGTCGGCTTCGGAGACGATCACGCGGGCACCTGAGCCAGCGAGCGAGGCCGCAGACCCTTTACCCACATCGCCATAGCCCGCGACGAAAGCGACCTTGCCGGCCATCATCACGTCGGTACCGCGGCGGATGGCATCGACGAGGCTCTCTTTACAGCCGTATTTGTTGTCGAACTTCGACTTGGTGACAGAGTCGTTCACGTTGATGGCAGGGAATGGCAGCTCACCCTTTTTCATCAGCTGATACAGGCGGTTCACACCCGTGGTTGTCTCCTCAGACACGCCCTTGATGTTTTCTTTCACTTTGGTGAACCAGCCGGGAGACTGCGCCATACGCTTCTTGATCTGAGCTTTGAGGACCTCTTCTTCCTCAGAAGAGGGATTGGCGAGAACATCTTCACCCGCCTCAGCCCGAGCGCCGAGCAGGATGTACATGGTGGCGTCGCCACCATCATCGAGGATGAGGTTGATGATTTCGCCATTCGGCCATTCAAAGATCTTGTCTGCGAATTCCCAGTACTCTTCCAGGGTCTCACCTTTGTGGGCGAAAACCGGCGTACCGTTATCTGCAATGGCTGCGGCAGCATGATCCTGAGTGGAGTAGATGTTACAGCTGGCCCAGCGTACTTCAGCGCCCAGTGCTTCCAGCGTCTGGATCAGAACAGCGGTCTGGATCGTCATGTGCAGAGAGCCNGCAATACGGGCGCCTTTCAGCGGCTGGCTCNGCCCATACTCTTCACGGGCGGACATCAGGCCCGGCATTTCAGTTTCCGCGATGGCGATTTCTTTCCGGCCGTATTCGGCGAGCGAGATATCAGCTACCTGATAGTCGTTGGACATACGTGTCTTCCTGTCGGTTTAAGGTCAGTTTGAGAGCGGTATATCAGCCCTCCCCCTAATCATCAAATCATATAAGTATTCCTTTATATGTTTTTCGAGGATGACAATTCAGCAACCATCACAGAAAATGCTTTGGTTCGAACAGTTAGCAGTCCTATTCTGTGAACCGACCCAGCAGCCTGCCGGAGTAGTGTGTGCCCGAAATCAGATCCGCCCTTTTTCGCCAACTCGCCGTTTGTTGCCTGGGACTTTCTGCCCTCGCCCTGCCTGTACTGGCGCAGGAACGCCTGCCATTTCGACAAGGCCCNAGCGGTGCAGCGCTNGANGGNGCGGTNTATGTNAAGCCGGGTGCACTTCTGCTCGCGACNTTCGACACCAATCAGGATTTTCAGATCACNGANGCCGAAATNGAAGCNGGNGCCCGCCAGACCTTCAAGATTGCCGACGCCGATCAGGATGGCTTCATGTCGCCGCTTGAGCAAAGAGAATGGGCCTCNCGAATAGGCAGTGATGCAGATGTCATCGCCAATCCGACGACCTTTCCCTCAGCTTTACCGGCTCAGGTGACCGAAGATGAATTTGTTTTCGGCTTGCAGACCTTCGCGCAGCGCTTCGAAACGCCTGTTTCAGATNACAGCGAAGAAACGGAAATCCTTATTCGGAACTTCACATTCGAACCTGAACGAACCCGNCCAGTCGAAGACAATGTAAAGGATGACATAGAGCGCCTGCGCCGACCTGTCATTTCTGACCGTCGCCAGACAAACGGCATGCGCTAGATCAGACGTCTTCGCCGAACCGGTTTCTGACCAGTTCAGTCAGCGCCGTCACCGCATCCTCGGCATCAGAGCCTTCTGCCGTGATTTCGATGTCCAGGCCTTTGCTCGCCGCGAGGGACAAGAGCTCCATGATGGACTTGCCATCTGCCGTCATGCCAGCGCGCGAGACGGTAATCCGGGCCTCATAATTCTGTGCCAGTCGGGAAAAAGCCGCTGAGGCCCGCGCATGCAATCCTCGTTGATTGCAGATTTCTACCTGATCTGAATACACGCGACTAACCGGACTTCACCAACACCTTGGAGGCTATTGAGATGTATTTGCGGGCGGNTTCCTGAGCCGCTTCAGCGGCTTCCGCAAGCGCCATGGTGCCACGCACTTCTGACAGCTTGATCAGCATTGGCAAGTTCACACCCGCCAGGACTTCTATCTTGCCCTGCCCCATAACTGAGATCGCAAGATTGGACGGCGTACCGCCAAACATATCAGTGAGCAGGATCACCCCGTCACCATCATCGCAAGCTTCGGCTGTTTCAAGGATTTGCGTACGACGCGCATCCATATCGTCATCCGGCTCGATGGAAATGGCGCGAAAACGCCTTTGCTCACCAACGACGTGCTCGGTCGCTGCGACGAGTTCACGCGCAAGCTTCCCATGACTGACCACGACAACACCAATCATAAAGATTGTCCTTGTACATTTCCCGAAGGCCAGACTGAGGTCAGTCTGAACCTGTGGCAAGAGCAAATGACGGAGCGCACTGCTCAATCTGGTTGTGAAAGCCTGCCGGATGCACGAACCTCACAGGTGTGTGTCAAATAAGTGACAGCCCGCCTCGGCTCAGGCCGTTGGAAGCGTGACGACGAAGCGCGCGCCTTTGATCTCGCCATCCGTACCGAAAGTGTTTCCCGCCTCGACCGTGCCGCGATGGCTTTCAATGATCTGAGCGACGATCGATAACCCCAGACCTGAGTTGAGGCCAAACTTCGCGCCGGCGGGGCGGTCCGTATAGAAACGTTCAAAGATTTTTTCGAGCTTATCGGNNGGAATACCCGGCCCCTGGTCTTCCACGACCACTTCCGCGACCATACGCCCATCCTGCAGGAAACGCCCGGCTTTAATGTTCACCTGACCGTCTTTTGGACTGAAGGACCGCGCATTTTCTATCAGATTGCGAAAGACCTGACCGAGCGGACCTTCTCGCCCCCGAACCAGAAGATCGTTGGTATTCTCATCGAGCTGGAAGGTGACATGCGGGTCACCCTCATTGCGCACGGCATCATAAGTCTCAGCCAGGTCGGAAAGCAGCTTGCCCAGATTAACCTCTTCCATGGGTGACCGCGCGGCTTCGGCCTCGGCACGTGACGCATTGGAGATATCTGTGATGAGGCGATCCAGTCGCCGCACATCTGATGCAATCACCTTACGCAGCTTTTCGAGCGCGACGGGATCGGTCACACGCTCTGCAGTTTCCACGGCNCTGCGAATGGATGTGAGCGGATTTTTGAGCTCATGGGCAACATCTGCGGCAAAGGCCTCATTCGCCACGATCCGGTCGAACAATGCCGCAGTCATGGACTCAAGCGACTCTGCCAGCTCGCCGATCTCATCGCGTCGATGCGTCAGGTGAGGGAGTTCGAGCCGCTCGGCTGCCCCGGACCTTACGCGATCTGCTGCAAGCGAGAGCCGCCGCAGAGGCCTTGCGATCATGAATGCCAGGAGTGCCGCAGACAGGAGGGAGACAATGATTGCGACCCCGATAAAAGGCAAAAGGGCCGCCCGTTCCTTGCGCACAACATCAGCAACATCGCTGGCTTCAAGCGTAAGCACCCCCACCACGGCAGACACCCGCTGTATCGGCAGCGATACCGACACGACGCGCTCACCCCGGGGCGTGAGCCGTTCACCAGCCACCGTTCTCCCCGTCAGAGCAATTTCCAGCTCGTCTTCCATGGANCGNTTCTGAATCATGGATCGTCGCGCGGTCAGTTGCAGGCGCCGCGCAACCGCATCGAATTGATCGGAAACCCAGCTTGCGAAGCTTTCGACCGGGCCCGGTGAGTCAATCGGGCCCAACGCGTTCTCATCGACCCGGTCAGACAGCAGCCCATAGTCGCCAATCAGACGACCTTCGCCGTCATACAGCCGGGCGCGCACGGTATTGGGAAGCTCGAGCCGTTTGAGAATGCGTCGGGCNTTGGCGCTTTGCAGCCCGGGTTCAGGCTGGCCAATCGTTGCTCCGGAGGCAAGCACGGATACGATGAGGTTGCCCGACGTGTTGAGGTTGTCGATCTTGGCCTGCACAAGCCCAAGCCGCATTTCATTGAGGACGAGCGCGCCAACGATAAGGATCAGCAATCCCGCAAGATTGGAGGCAAAAATCAGCCTCGCAATCCGGGAGTTGGAAAAGAATGACCTGTCAGGGCGCCGACGAGCCAGCCTCAGGCCTCCTTATAGCGATAGCCGACGCCGTACAGCGTTTCGATGGCATCAAACTCATCATCGACTTCACGAAACTTCTTGCGCAGTCGCTTGATGTGGCTGTCGATGGTGCGGTCGTCGACATAAATCTGGTCNTCATACGCTGCATCCATCAACTGGTCTCGATTCTTAACGAAGCCAGGGCGCTGGGCGAGCGCCAGAAGGATAAGAAACTCGGTAACCGTCAGACGAACCGGCTCGCCATCCCAGGAACACACATGACGGTTTGGATCGAGTACCAGTCGTCCGCGGACAATCGGCTTTTGATCCCCCTCCAGCTCCACCGCGCCTCGTGAACGACGCAATACAGCTTTCACGCGCTCTGAAAGGAGGCGNTTTGAACAGGGCTTTCGAACGAAATCATCCGCTCCGATGTTGAAGCCGATCACCTCATCGATTTCCTCATCCTTGGACGTGAGAAAAATGACCGGAATATCTGAAGTCTGCCGAAGGCGGCGCAACACTTCCATGCCGTCCATCTTAGGCATTTTGACATCCAGGATCACCAGATCGGGTGGCGTCTCTGTGAGCGCGCTGAGTGCCGTCTGGCCATCATGGTAGCTTCGGATCTTATATCCCTCAGCCTCGAAAAACATCTTCAGCGACTCAACGATATTCTCGTCGTCATCCACCAGTGCCAGCGTTGCCATCCCGACGTCCTCTTTTCGTTCCCGGCTCAATCACGAATCTTAACAAGACCATAAAGGCTAAACCACAACCTTGAAAACCGACTTTCATGTGGCCTTAAGCGGGTTTGTGTAAGGTGTTCTCGCAAACATGGGTGGGATATGGCCTCTAGTGAGACACATTTCGAGCTCTTTCTTCGAAAGAGTCCTAAGGCGGGCTGGGCACTGGCGGATGCTCATTCTGATCGCCTAAAAGCGATTGAACGCGCCAAATATCTTCTGAAAGATCATCCCCAGGGCGGCGTCCGCGTCATGAAAGAGGTGCTCAAATCAGATGGATCCTATGAATCCATTCTGTTGACCAGCTTCGGCGACTGTGGAGACATAAAAAAGCGTCCATCCCGTACATTCATTCCGCAGGCAACATCATCCTGTGTGTCACCGGGAGACTTACGCACACCTGCCGCGCGCAAGACCTATCTTGAAGTCATGCCGCGTTTTCTGGAGCGCCATCGCGTCCTCCCCGGAGAACTCATTTACCGCACTGATCTTCTGGAAATTCTCGAAGCGAGCGGTTCAGAGATCACTCAGGCTGTCCAGCGGGTCGCGATCGCCCGCGCGGAAGGGGATGATCTTCATTCTATCGCACGGCAACTGCATGAACTCGTGCAGGAAGCAATTAGCGGGGTATTTCGCGACAAGAAAAATGGTGCCTTCGTAAAATTTGAAGGCTCACTTGAACAGGTGATCCTCGCCTGCAAACGGCGGCCAAACGCGAAGATCGCCTTTTGCTCAGCGATTGCAGACCGGTTGATGAAAGAAACGAGCTGGTCGCAAAAGCTGAATGGTCTGGTCGCGATCTGGAAAGAAGCTGAAATGCTGGCAAAGCCGGAACGCGAGTTCGCGAACGGCCTGCTCTCAGACTATTTCTCCGAATGGATTAACACACCTGGCGCGCTCAACGCCATTCTTGGTGACTGCCACAATGCCGGCGAGATGGTTGATCGTTTGATTTCGATACTGGAACCGGCACCGACTAAACCTGGCGAAATCGACGTACTCAGGGACATGGCGTCGGCAAAGGACCTTCGGGAGGCCGTTCACCTTGGCCTCCTGCCGAGCGCGCGAAATACTATACTGACACGCGTTTTCGATGAAATTTCCTCAAATCGTCGCCTGATCGAGGGCAGCTTGCTCGTGGAATTTCGTTTGTTGAAACAGTTCGGTGATCGCCTGGTAAAAGTCCTTCAGGCCTCACGCCGCGCGGAAATGTACGAATCTTTCTGTGCACGGTCCAAGCGCCTTATGTCTACCGACACTGTAGATGCCTATCTCGATGAGTTTGAAGTACTGGAGCGACCACGCCGCCTGCTGGAGCTGAAAGACAACATTGTCGGCGCAGAGGCTCGTCAGAAGATGACCTCGCTGCTGCGCGCTCTGATCGGCCAGCCGCGTTTTGAAGCTGCGGCCATGAACTGCGGCGGGAAACATCTTCAGGTGCTTGTGTCACTCCGTTCAACGCAAGCAGATCTCATCAAATCTGACCTGCCTGAAGATGAACGCATTGCTTTGGCCGAGGCCATAGACAGCCTCGGCGTAAAAGTGATCTCGCATGCGCACCTTTTAAAACAAATCGCGAAAAAAGCCGGCTCGCCTGTGCTAGCTGCTCTGGCGCTGTTTCGGATTGCAACTGAAGCCATGCCAAGAGGACAAAGCGCTATGCTGGCATTTGCCGCAGGCGGCAAACTCCTGAAAGAACCCGAAGCGCTTGAAGCTACGAAGGCTGACAATAATCTCCGCAAGACACTTCGCGAGCTTTCGATGCGGGCTCGCGAAGCCTCAACGCTTGGAAAGCCCGATCAGCCAGAAGCGGCGTGATCATCCATTGAGACCAGCATTTTCGATTACGGCATCAAAGAACGCGATCGTTTCAGGAGCCACCCAGTCAGCCTCGCCCTCATAGCGGGCGATTTCTTTTCCATCTGGACCATAGACGATTGTGGTCGGGAAGCCGCCAACCGCTGAATCGTAAATGATGCCGCGCTGAGGATCGTAGAAGAAATCCAGCCGGTCATCAGACAGCTCAGCCAACTGCTTACGCGCCTTTTCAATATCCTGGCGATTGTCGGCCGTAATGGCCACCACCTTCAGCTTATCTGGATCATATTTTGACTGAAGGTCAGCCAGGGTTGGCATTTCCGCAACGCATGGCGGGCAGAACGTGCCCCAGAAGTTCACAACGACTACACCTTCAAAATCAGACAGGCGGACTTCATTATCATCCGGCCCGAGGATAGGTTCTGAAGGCTGAGGCGGAACTTCGTCACGGAATTGCAGAAGTGACATTTCGCCCACGGCAAGTGATTGCAGACCAACTTCTGGCTCTTTTGAGCCGCCAGCTTGCGTGCATGCATGGACAAATGCTGAAAGGCCGATCAAAAGCATGACCGGGATACTAATTCGGGTGAGTTTAGCCATAGGTCTTCATCTCATCTGTTTCAGAGGGAAGAGATAGCAGAAATGGCAAAAAAGCCAGAGTCGGGCCAAGAAATGTGGGGCGGCCGTTTTGCAGCCAAGCCTGATGAGGTCATGGAGGCCATAAACGCCTCTATAGACGTGGATCAGAGGCTCGCTGAAGAAGATATTCGGGGCTCAAAAGCCCATGTCGAGATGCTTGCTGATCGCGGAATTGTGACCGAATCTGATCGCGACACCATTCTTCAGGGCCTCGAAATCATTGCCGAAGAGATCCGTTCGGGCGCTTTTCCTTTCAGAAAAGACCTTGAAGATATCCATATGAATGTCGAAGCGCGACTGAAGCACCATGTTGGAGAACCCGCTGGCCGCCTTCACACGGCGCGCTCTCGTAATGACCAGGTCGCGACAGATTTTCGGCTCTGGGTCCGCGAAGCGCTCAACACACGTATCGCGCAGACCGAAGAACTCATGCTGGCTCTTCTTGAGCAAGCTGGCGCGCATGCTGACACGGTGATGCCCGGTTTTACACATCTTCAGACCGCACAACCCGTGACCTTCGGCCACCATTTGATGGCTTATGTTGAAATGTTCTCGCGTGATCGCTCGCGGTTCTCCGATGCTCGTGATCGCCTGAACGAAAGCCCGCTGGGCGCTGCAGCGCTGGCCGGCACCGGCTTTGACATTGATCGCCATCAGACCGCTGAAAAATTGGGCTTCTCAGCCCCCATGGGAAATTCACTTGATGCTGTCTCTGCACGTGACTTTGCCGTTGAGGCCGTTTCGGCCTGTTCGATCTGCGCCATGCACCTCTCCCGGCTGGCAGAAGAGATTGTCATCTGGGCATCAGCACAATTTCACTTTCTCAGACTGTCTGATGCCTGGTCGACCGGATCTTCGATCATGCCGCAAAAGCGCAACCCGGACGCTGCAGAGCTGGTCCGTGCAAAAACAGGCCGGATCTATGGCGCTCTGCAGGCGCTTCTGACCGTACTCAAAGGTCTGCCGCTCGCCTATTCCAAAGACATGCAGGAAGACAAAGAGCTGACCTTTATGGCCTTTGACGCACTGGATCTTTGCCTTGCCGCGATGGCTGGCATGGTTTCCAGCTGGACGGTGGACAAGGATGCCATGCGCCAGGCTGCCGCTCATGGGTTTTCCACAGCAACTGACCTTGCGGACTATCTTGTGCGGGAACTCGGGCTGCCGTTTCGCGATGCACACCATGTGACTGGTGCAACGGTAAAGCTCGCAGAAGACAAGGGGTGTGATCTGGTTGATTTATCGCTGGACGATCTACAATCCATTGAGCCCCGCCTTACTGATGCCGTATATTCGGTGCTGAGTGTCGAAGCATCAGTTGGCTCTCGCCAGAGTTATGGCGGGACGGCCCCCGTTCGTGTTCGAGAACAGATAGACCGCTGGAAGGAACTCCTGAAATGAAATCTATTGCAATTCTCCCGGCCGTCTTCCTGCTGGCCAGCCTGACAGGTTGCGGTCTGCGTGGCGATCTGGAGCGCCCGGCACCTATGTTTGGCGATCCCGATGCAGCCGACCCACCTCCCGCGGACCTGCGCCGTCCGGTTCAGGATGATGGGCTGGAAGAGGAAGGCGAAGAGTATACCGAACGTGTTCCAGGAACGTCTTATACTGATCCGGCAACAGGACAGACTGTTTGGGTTCAGAATGAAGGTGGCGGCGTGAAGCCATTGCCATCGCCGACAACGGATCTCGAAGAGAGCGATCTGCCGCCCGTTTCGCAATAAGGCTCCTTTATGCATCATTTCGACTATCGCGGCGGCGAGCTGTACTGCGAAGATGTGTCCGTTCGCGAGCTGGCGACAGCCCACGGTACGCCGCTCTATATTTATTCGACCGCGACGCTGCGGCGTCATTTCCGCGTGCTGTCAGAGGCCTTCGCTGAACAGAACTGCCTGATCGCATATGCGATGAAGGCGAACAGCAATATGGCCGTCCTCACGACGCTCGCTAATATGGGCTCCGGAGCGGACGTTGTGAGCGGCGGCGAAATGCGCCGCGCTATCACTGCAGGCATTCCCGCCAACAAGATCGTGTTCTCCGGAGTCGGTAAAACAGCCATTGAAATCCGTGATGCTTTGCAGGCTGGTATTCATCAGTTCAATGTTGAATCCGAACCAGAACTGAAGCGGATTTCTGCCCTTGCAGAAGAGATGGGCAAGACCGCGCCGATCGCATTCCGCATCAATCCGCATGTCGAAGCAGGTGGCCATGCGAATATCTCGACGGGTGGCGCAGAACATAAGTTCGGCATCGCCTGGCATGAAGCCAAGGCCATGTATGAGCGCGCGCAAAAAATGCCGGGCATCTCTGTGGTCGGCGTGGATGTGCATATCGGCAGCCAGATCACAGATCTGACGCCCATGCGGCTGGCCTTTACAAAAGTCGTCGGGCTGGTGCGCGAGCTGCGAGATATGGGCGTGCCGATTTCGCGTATCGACCTCGGCGGGGGGCTCGGAATTCCGTACAAATCAGGCGAGACCCCAGCTTCCCCTGCCGAATATGCTGAAATGGTGCGCGACGTCGTCGGAGACCTGGACGTTCAGCTCATACTGGAACCCGGACGGATGATTGCCGGGAATGCCGGGATTTTTGTGTCGCGCGTGGAATACATCAAAGAACGTGATGAACGGGAATTTGCCATTCTGGACGCGGCCATGAACGATCTCATGCGGCCAGCGCTTTATCAGGCCGTCCATGAACTGCTGCCTGTCACTCGCGCAGAAGACCGTCAATCACGGACTTATGACATTGTTGGCCCTGTCTGCGAGAGCACAGACCGTTTTGCCAAAGGCTATTCCGTGCAAGAGTTGCGTGAAACCGATCTCGTCGCCTTCATGTCGGCCGGAGCTTACGGCGCTGTAATGTCAAATCAGTACAATACGCGTCCGTTATGTGCTGAAGTGCTGGTGAATGGAGATCAGGCGGAGCTCGTCCGGCGGGCTCCGACATTCGATGAGATGATCGCAAACGAACGTGTACCGGAGTGGCTGAAGTCTTAAATCTTTCCATAGTTCGCGCGAAAATCAGCCGCACACATGCGCGCCTGATGCGGCTTCGCCTGTTCGAAGCCTTTGCCGTGCCTGTGGGACTATTTCTAACGGCCCTCATTCTGGTCGCTTCAGGCGTCTTTTTCCAGTTTTCGTCTGCGTTTCAAGCTCTTCTGTGGTTCGGATTTGTCGCGATCATGATCGCGACGATCACGCGAGGCGTGCTGAGATATCGTCAGCCGACGCGCAGTGAAGCCCAGGACTATCTCGACGAGACACATCCGGAACGCCCGATCTCAACCCTGTCTGACCGGCCGGTTGTCACGTCAGCCGATACGCGCCGCTATTGGGATCGCCATCGCGCACGCATGCTGAAAACCCTGAAAGGTTTGAAAGCGCCGTCGTTCGAAGACGAGTGGAAAGGTCACGACCCGCTTTATCTGCGTTATGTCATGCCGCTCTTGCTGGTGGTGGTTCTGCTCGCGAACCCGGCGAATGGTCCTGATCGGCTTCGTGCTGCAGCTAGCACCGACCTGGGCGCCCTGTTCGGTGCTGACCAGTTAGAGATTTCAGCCTGGATCACCCCGCCCGATCACACAGGTGAGGCACCCGTCTTTCTGAGCAAAGACACTCCAGAGGTCGCGATCCCGACCGGCAGCATTCTGACTCTTCGTGTGCATGGCCCGGGAAGACCCACGCTCAAACGCGAAGCGACAGGCGAAGCTGATATGGATGGCAAGCGGAATATCCGCCTCGAGACAATGCCGGACGGCGCCTATCAGGCTGAGCTACCCATCAATGTTTCACAAACCGTACGCGTCACCTTCTGGGGCGAACGCGCGCGCTGGCAGCTGAACACCGACCCCGATACGCCGCCGGACATAACTTTTGAGGAAGACCCCTCCGTTGGCGAGGATGATGCACTGGCTGTCGCCTGGTCGGCAGAAGATGACTATGGGATTGAAAGCGTTTCGCTGAACATTCGTCCGACACCTGAAACTGGCATGCCGGAGGGCGAAAGCGACCGCGTCGCAATCGAGCTGCCCATGGCACTTGCGCGCTCCATCGACGAGGTCACAAGCCTCGACATGACACGCCATAAATGGGCCGGACTTGAAGTCGAGCTGCAACTGATTGCGCAGGATGCCTCCGGACAGATCGGCGAAAGCGATACTGTGACAATGGTGTTGCCGGAAAAGCTTTTCCTCGAACCTCTGGCACAGGCCAGCCAGGAAATCCGGCTTGTGGTCATGCGTGAACCAGATGAATTCACCGCGCCTCCGGAAACGGCACCAGAATTTGACCGTGAACGCCGCGGCCTCGGCGACCGTCTTGATCGGGCACCATCAGGTGTGCAACGCGCGTCCATGATGCTGGATGCGGTGACGTATAAGCCGGCCGGCTATTTTGACGACCTGACCGTCTATTTTGGCCTGCGTCAGGCGCATGAACTTCTGAAACTGGCAAAATCTGAGGGCGATGTTTTGCCAGTAGATGACCTTCTCTGGTCTGTCGCTCTGCGCGCCGAGTACGGCACTGTCGCCGACGCGGCCCGCCGCCTTGAGGCTGCACGCCGCGAGCTTGAGCGCGCCCTTCGCGACGGTGCCAGCGAAGATGAGATCCGTCGCCTTATGGAAGCTTATCGCGAAGCCGCTGAAGATTATATTGCCGCCCGGATGGCCGAAGCCATGATGAATGGCACACCTCCTGATGCAGGTGGTAATGGTGGTGGTAGTGGCGAAACGCTTGGCGGCAATGATCTTGCCGACATGCTGGATGCGCTGGAAGATCTGACAGAGACTGGCGCAACCGACGCCGCACGTCAGCTGCTTTCTGATGTCTCAGACCTTCTCAACAATCTCGATTTTCAGACAGGCGGCGGCAGCGGAAGCGGCGACATGTTCGGTCAGCAAGGCGAGCCCGGCGAGAACGAAGAAGACGTTCCTGAAGAGGAGAACCGTCTTCAGGGCGCGCTTGATCGTCTCGCTGAAATTCTCGAAGAACAGCGACGCCTGAACGATGAGACCCTTCAGGAGCGCTTTGGCTCCAACGATGGCTCAGAAGACGGCGATGATGAGCAGGACGGCCAGGGCCAGTCCGGCGGCCAATCTCCGGGCCAACAGCCGGGCACGTCCCAGCCTGGTGGCAATATGCCGGGTCAGATGCCCGGTCAGTCTGAAGGCGAAGGCCAGCCCGGTAGCCAGTTCGGTCAGAACTCCGGCGAAGGCGAGCAAGGCGGAATGGGCACGTCTGACATGCTCGCAGATCGCCAGTCAGAGCTCACTGATCAGCTGGACATGTTCCGCCAGGACAACGATGCCGATAGCGGCGTCGGCACTGAAACCACAGATCAGGCGCTGGATGACGCCGGACGCGCGCTAGCTCTGGCCGAACGTGCCCTTCGCGAGGGTGATCTGAACGCGGCGCAATACTATCAGGACGAAGCCATTCGCGACCTGCGCGAAGCTGCCGGGGAACTGTCTGAAGATCTTGATGACATGCGCAATGCCCGACGCGACGACTCCAATGGCGGTGGCCAGGAGCGTGATCCGCTGGGTCGGACCGGCACGGGCACGCAGCCAAATGATGGCGACGGTATTGAAGTGCCAGATCAGGCGGACCGACAGCGCGCCCGCGACATTCTTGATGCGCTGCGTGAACGGCTCAACAATTCCGATGATCCTGAAGAGCGCGAATATCTGAGACGCCTGCTCGACCGGTTCTGATCTCAGGTGCGCACGGCACCGAGATAGGGAAGCCCGCGATAAATGCCGGCATCATCCATGCCATAACCAACGAGAAACCGGTCTGGCGCATCATAAGCCCAGGCGTCGAGCCCATCTTTCGGAGCCTGCGGTTTACGCGCAAGCACGCATGAGACCACTTCACGCGCCCCCTTGCTGAGCAAGTGCTGGCGGGCAAAGGCGAGCGTGCGGCCCGTGTCATAGACGTCATCAATGAGAAGAACGCCCCGTCCCTTGATGTTTCGAGAAAGATCGGCGCGCACGACCACACGCCCAGAGCTTTCGCGGTCATCGCGATAGCTTTCAAGCCAGAGCGCATCCAGCATGGGATGAATGTCAAAACGTGATAGCTGGCGCATCAGATCGGTTGTGAAGGGTGACGCCCCCAGAAGGATGGTGACGGCTGTCCAGTCTCCCTGCATTCGCGGCGCAAGACCGGATGCCAGGCGCGCAATGCGCGATTGCAGCTCATCTTCGTCGAGCAGAACGTCAAATTGCGTTGAACTCATTGGCGGCGCACTCCGCTTCAGCCGTGCTCGTCTGCCGGTTCGTGTCCGGTTTCAGCCGGAGATACATCATGTGCGTCGTGATGGGTAGACTGGACCTCTGTATTCTCGCTTATCAGCGCAGGCTCACCATGAGCGGCTTCATCCGGAACGACGTGCTCCTCGGCGTGAGCGGGGGCAACGTCATGGGTTTCCGCGTCATGACTTTCGATATCAGCTTCAGGCGCAACAAGGCGCAGACTGTCATCTGAATCAACAAAGGTCACAGCCATTTCGTAAGCCGCCAGCGAGGGGCTATCGAGACGCGAGGAGAACTCAATCACAGCGCCTGGCTGGATACTCATCTCCTCAGGCATGATGAGGACGCTTTCAACACCCTGCCCGCCATCATCCAGAAGATCGACGCGCACATTCGGCACCGGCTGGACTTTTTTCGTGACATTCACCATTCCGCCGACAATCGTCAGAACCGGGGTCGTGCCATCAAAAATCCGGTCGGCGCTGACATCGGTGAACTCAACGCCGAAACGGTTCACGTCAAGACCGGCCATGGCATAGGCGCTTGAGGCTTCCGGAAATGCGCGGACCACATCATCCCGCTTGAGGATCGCAGTGGCACCGACAGCAAGAAAAACAGCCGCCGTTCCGCCCCAGGCGGCCAGCGCCGCCACCTTCGACCCATTACGTTTGCGGGCCATTTCCTTTGCGCGATAGGCCTGATGCGGCGCGACGTCACCGGGTGCTGCGCTCGCTTTACGCATGCGCTCGACTTTCTCGCGACTCAGATCTGAAGCATTGATTTCTTCTTCGAGGGACAATTCAGGCTGTGCAAACCAGGCATGTGAGCACGCAGCGCAGCGCACAGTCCGCCCGCTGGCGCCGATGGACTCATCTTCCGCAAAATATTGTGCAGAACAGGATGGACATGTGAGGATCACTGAAGTTTTCTCCACTCCGAATGGCACCCGGATCTGGTGCCTTGCCTGATCATTCTGACAGTCCGGAAAGGACTGACGCGCAACATGACAACCGAGTCCTCATACGCAGTCGATGAACCGACGATCCGGGTCGTCGGGGTAAACCACGGGTATATCTCGGGCGATAATGTGTTGAGCGACATTAACATGGAGTTAAGTTCTGGCTCCTTCACCTTCCTCACCGGCCCGTCCGGATCGGGCAAAACGACGCTGATGCAACTGCTCTACGCAGCGCAAAAGCCGCGTGTGGGGAGCGTATCCCTGTTCGGTGTAGAGACCACTGAAGCCTCCCGGAAAACCCTCACCCGCCTGCGTCGGCGAATCGGTGTTGTGTATCAGGATTTTCGCCTTCTCGACCACCTTTCCGCCTATGAGAACGCCGCCCTGCCCCTTCGCGTGACCGGGCGCCACGAACGCGAATACCGCGATGACGTCATGGAGCTGTTGCAGTGGGTGGGCCTTGGCGACAGAGTTCAGGCCAAACCGACAACCTTGTCTGGCGGAGAACAACAGCGCGTTGCCATCGCCCGTGCGCTGGTCAACAAACCCGATCTTCTCATCGCAGACGAGCCGACAGGCAATGTNGACCCGGAAATGGGCGAACGCCTNGTCCGGCTGATCCTTGAGCTCAATCGACGGCTTTCAACCACCGTGCTGATTGCAACGCATGATAAATTGCTTGTTGAAACACTGGGAGCGCCTATCCTCCGGCTGGAGAACGGCATCCTGATGCATGACCGTCAGAACACCAGAAACAGGTCAGCTAACGCATGAGCGAGCCGCGCAAGTCGCCATTGCTACCTCAGGAAGACGCCCGCGAAACGGCATTATTCTTCGTGGTTTCGGCGCTGTGCTTTCTTGCCGCGCTGACCGGGCTCGCCACGCGCGCCGCTTATGGCGCCGCCGAAAGCTGGGCCGGACAAGTGCAAGGTGAAGTCACCGTGCGCCTGATCGAAGGGGGAGAGGATGCTGCGCGCACGCTTGCCGATCTGCTGGTCGAGCTACCTGGCGTCGCGAGCGCAGCTCCTGAGGACCGCGACGTCACGGAAGACCTGCTGGCGCCATGGCTGGGGGAAAACTTGCCAGACGACCTGCCAATTTCCCACTACATTGAACTTCAGGTCTCCCCCGAACGTGCGAACATCACTTCGGAAATCGCTGAAGCTGCCCGCGGAGCAGGCTTTGAGGTTGAAGTGGAAGATCATCAGCTCTGGGCGTCCGATCTGGAACGCAGCCTCAATATTCTACGGCTGATCGGAATGGTCGCGCTGATCCTCCTCCTGACCATCGTCATCTCCGTTATCGCCTTTGCGACCCATGCCGCACTTCTGGCGCGCCGGGATGTCGTGAGCGTGCTGCATACCTGCGGCGCATCAGACCGGTTCATCTCGCGCCTNTTTGAATACCGGTTTTTCGGACTGGGATTGCGNGCTGGCGGTATTGGCGCGCTCTTCGCGCTGCTCGGCGCCATGCTGCTCTTCTTCGGCGNGAAACAGGCAGGCGACCGCAGCTGGCTCCTCCCNCAGATGTCTCCGGATATCGGAACGTTTCTCGTGCTGCTGATCACGCCTGTGATTGCAGCCACTGTTTCCATGATTGCGGCGCGGATTACCGTCAGCCGGGCCCTTGGTGAGTTGAGCTAGCCAAATGTTCCGGTTCTTGCTGCTCACATTGGGTGTTGTCGCCGTTCTCGCCGCCGCTGATTTCCAGCGCTGGCTCAATCAGGTTTCGGATCTTACGCCTCCGGCCGCGGTCGAGGCAGACGCCATTGTTGCTCTGACCGGTGGGTCCGGGCTTCGGATTGCGGCCGCTGTACGTCTTCTTGAAGCCGGATCAGGCAAGCGCCTGCTCGTCAGCGGCGTTCATGAAAGTGTGGATGTCGAGGCACTGGTGCACGGCGCGGGCGGCACACAGGCGCTATATGATTGCTGCATAGATTTCGGCCGTTCAGCCGCATCTACAGAAGGCAATGCCATCGAGACCGCAGAGTGGATTAAAGACAATGGTTATAGCTCTCTGATCCTCGTCACATCTGACTATCATATGCCGCGAAGCCTGATCTGGTTTGATGAGCTTGTCGAAGGCGTTGACGTGATCGCTTATCCTGTCGAAACACGCATCAGACCGAAGGAGTGGTGGCGGTCATGGGTATCTATAAAGGGGCTTGTCCTCGAATGGGCGAAATATCGGGTCACCGGGCTTCTCAGGACGATTGAATAATGAATTATCTGCGTTCGCTTGTGTTTGTGCTCTGGCTGTATGGCAGCATGGTTGTGCTCGGCATNGTCTTTCTGCCAGCGCTACTATTGCCACGCAGCGCGACCGTTCTGGGTATCCGCACCTGGGCGCGGTGCGCGCGCTGGGGCATGAAATATATCTGCGGCGCNTCTACCGAAATCCGNGGCGTGGAAAATCTTGATGAGGAGCCGGTTCTGGTGGCCTCCAAGCACCAAAGCACGCTGGATACACTGCTTCCCTTTCTCTATCTGAAAGACCCGTGCATCATTCTGAAAAAGGAGCTGCTCTGGTATCCGTTTTTTGGCTGGTACGCCCTGAAGTGCCGGATGATTGCGATTGACCGCGGCGGCGCGATGAAAACGCTGCGCGATATGACACGGCAGGCCAAAGACCGCATTGCAGAAGGTCGTTCTCTGCTCATTTTTCCGGAAGGCACACGGAACAAACCGGGCGCCCCAGCCGATTACAAGACAGGTATCGCCCTGCTCTATAAAGAGCTGGACCTGAATTGCCTGCCAGTGGCGCTGAATACCGGCCTGTGCTGGCCGCCAAAAGGCGTGATGCGATATCCGGGTAAGATGGTTGTCGAACTTCAGCCGATGATCAAACCCGGCCTTGCCCGAAAGGCGTTCATGAGTGAGCTGGCCGTACGGATCGAAACAGCCTCAGATCGCCTTCATCAGGAAGGGCTTGTGGCACAAAAACAGAAAGAGGCCCTGACTGAATGACAGACCCGCAAACACGTCGAAAGTCTTCATTTGGCAGTCTTCCATTCCTCATCATCGTCGTGCTGGGTCTGGTGATTGGTGTCTACGCTGCCTATTGGTTCTGGATGGCGGGCGAGATCCGTAGCGGCGCTGAAGACTGGGTCGAAGATCAGGAGCGCATGGGCCGCACNGTCGAATACNGCGATCTGTCAGTCGCCGGCTTTCCATNTCGCTTCGTGCTTCGCGCCGCCGACCCCATAATCGATGCGCCCGACCTTGGCGCGCGCTGGGAAGGCGAAGAGCTCGAAATTATCGCCATGTCATGGAATCTCAATCACCTGCTCGGAAGGTCGAAGGGCGAGAACGAGATCACGTTGAACTCCGGCGAAACCTACACGCTGACCCCAGATGAAAAGTCCATGGCAAGCGTCGTTTTTTCCGATGGGTTTCTCAAACGCGTCGGCATGGAAGTCCCGAGCCTTAAGCTTACAGACAGCCGCGGCNATACACATACGGCGACAGGCTTCGCCATGCGCCTCGCTCCGATGGAGGACGCNCCTGAAAATCTCCGCGTGGATGTNTCGCTCGATGAAGCTCGANTGNCAGCCCCCCTTCCTCAGGCCGAATGGCTGGGGGATACGCTCTCGGAATTCCTTCTACAGATTGAATTTCAGAACTTCTATCCGGTTGCTGAAGGCCGCATGAGCGAAGTCGAATGGAAGCTGGATCGAAACACGATTGACCTCAAGCTTGGAGCCATCGACATGGGGCCATTACAGGCGGCTGTTCGCGCGAATGTCGCCATTGATCGCGACAACAGCCCCGATGGGACGGTTGGCGTGCACCTCCAGAAACCGGACGAACTGAAGGCTGCCCTTGCAGAAGCGGGCCTGCTGGACCCTGACATAGAGCGCGGCATCAANATCATCAGCGCCATGAGCCGTGACGACAGTTTCGCCACCGTCAAAGTGAAGGACCGGGAAATTTCACTCCTTGGCCAGCGTCTGACCACGTACTGACATCACGCGAATAGCGGGAACTTGATGCTGGCCTTGAACTTTTCAAAGGCCATCACGTCCTCGATGCGGCGATCCAGAAAGCCCTTCCACTCAGCTTTGTCCTCTGGTGCCTGCCGCCAGACGGCGAGTGTCGAGGTGAGCACAGCCGACAGCGTTGTGCGTTTGGACGCGAAGGTAAAGCCGTTGGAATCATCGCCAATTCCGCTCCAGATCGCATCGGCGACGTTCCAGATCTGTTTTGGGAGAGACGCCGGAGACATGGGCCTTACACCCGCCCAGTCCAGTGCCCACACAGAAGCGCGCGGATGCTCTGAGAGTTTGTCGAACCAGATCTCAACGCCGCGGGTCACTTTTTCGCGGATACGCATTTCGCCAAGTGGCTCTTGTTTTAATGCTGTGTCGAGCTCCTCTCTCAAAAATTCNAGATAGNCAGGCACAAGCGATTCNATCCCCTTCGGCAGAGCGTAAGCAGCGTCCGCTGGGAGGACGCCCGCAGCTGCACAGGCCTGACGATAAACCGTTTCGGTCCATCCGGCAGACGCGGCCAGAGGCAGAGCCTCAGCCAGAATTTTTTCCACAAGTGCGGCAGAAGGTGCATGATCAGGTGTAGGCATATCCATTCCCATGTGTTATGAGCGCGGCTTCCGAACAAGAGTGTCCCCCAAAAGGGCGCTAAAAGCTAGCGTGCGGCTCTGGCCGTATCCGATAATAAGAGAATGGAGAGAGTCCCATCGTACAGATTGTTGTGCGCGACAATAATGTCGACCAGGCCCTGAAAGCTCTGAAGAAGAAGATGCAGCGCGAGGGTCTGTTCCGCGAAATGAAACGCCGGAACCACTTTGAAAAACCTTCCGAGAAAAAAGCTCGTGAGCGCGCGGAAGCTGTCCGCCGCGCCCGTAAGCTGGCACGCAAGCGTGCACAGCGCGAAGGTCTGCTCGGTAAATAAGCCGACCTCTCCTTAGACCTATTGAAAACCCCTCCGCGGATCGCGTGAGGGGTTTTTGTGTTTCTCTTGCATCAATTTCCTAGGCCCTCGAGAACAGACCCGTGAACCATCGGCGGACTTCGTTCACACCCGCGCCATGGATCACGCCTGCGCGATAAACGCGTGCTGCCCCCCACAGAATGAGAAGCGTCACCACGCCCATCCACGTCATCTGGATAATGAGCTCCCAAAGCGGCGGCTCTGTCGGCACGCGCAGAATGATGAGGAATGGCGATAGCAGCGGCAACCAGGCCAGAATGCCGAGCAGGGACGAGTCCGGATTGGACAGCGTGACCGGGATCATCAGAAATGGAATGATCATGACAATGATGATCGGGCTCATAAGCGATTGTGCTTCCTGAATGGTGTCGCACAACGAACCGAGCGCCAGGAAGATGGCGCCAAACATGAGATAGCCAAGGAAAAAGCTAATCAGGGTCGGAACGATAAGCCCTGGATTGGTGAGCTCTGCAAAACCCGCCGCAATATCAGGCGGAATGGCATCTCGCATCACGAAAGCCATGATAATGGCAGATGAGGCCCAGATACCCATCAGGGTCAGACTGAGCATAAAGACACCAAACAGCTTCCCGGCCAGCAGCTGGGGCAGATTTACACTGGTCAGCAGGGTATCGAAAATCTTGTTGGACCGCTCTTCAATCGTGCCGGTCAGAAGATAATTCACGACCGAAAAGATGAGCAGCCATAACAAAAAGGAAAAGCCGGTCGCAAAAAAGAAGGGTGCCCGGTCTGCGAATGAGACTTCACTGTCCAGGTCTTCCGCGGAAGGGCTGTGGAGCGTCAGTGTCGCTACATTCTCGGCCGCGCGTTCCAGGATATCTGGTGAGACTCCGGCTTCACGGAAGACATCCGCCCGCGACATCCGTTCAAGGACACGGCGCGCCGCATCCGACAGCGAGTCGTTCACAACATCCTCACTCCAGTAGGCGAGTTCGCCATCGCGGACGAAAAAGACCGCAAAGAGCGGGCGCTCGCCAAGCGGTCCCCCAACTGTGACCTCGCCCTGCAGATAGGGCGTCAATGCCTCCAGAGATCGCGCCGGTGGAGGTACGGCAATGAAGTCCTGATCCGGCAAGGCGGTTGAGCTTCCTGGCAAGAGGTCTTCGAGCGCCTCCNCAGGCGTAAGTCCCTCATTGAGCAGATTATCATAGCGTTCCAGCCGCGCCTCTGCGGCCTCATCGCCATCAAAACGTGAGGACTGTTCCAGAAGGTCGCGCACCACGCGCTCCTGCCGCCCTGCAAAATACGCCTCCAGCTCAGTTTCGAAGTCACTTCCGACCTCATCCACTACGGCGTAATAGCGCGCAGGCTGAGAATTCTGGATGAGCTCCGGAATAGTGATTCCGAGGAGCAAGGCGACCGGCGTGATCAGCAGTCCGACCCAGAAGCCCCAGGCTGTGATGTAAGCAAGATACTCTCGGCGTGCGACAAGGAATGTCTTACCCATGACGCGACGCGCCTCCGTATGTTTCCTCTGCCGCAGCGACCTGCGCGACGAACACATCGCGTAAGCGCTGCTCGTCGGGCTCAAAACCTTCAATCGCCACGCCGCGTTCGATAGCGAATTTGAGCACATCCTGACTGGTTGCTCCGGCAGGCAAAGTAATATCCCACCAAATGCGGTCATCATCACCGACGGGGCCTGCCTGGCGTTTTACGTCAAAGGCGGAGTCGGAAAACGTATCCGCGAGATCGGCTTCCGGAAGCGACGCGATGCGAACCGTATGGTCGAGCGTTGCATAGGCATCGCTGAGCGTACCTTCGAACAGTTTTCGGCCATGAGATATGAGAATGAGACGATCACAGAGTCGTTCGGCATGCTCCATGACATGTGTCGAAAAGAGGATCGTGGTGCCGCGCGCGTGGACTTCGCGAATGAGCTGTTCGAGATCGCTTTGATTGACTGGATCGAGACCTGAGAAGGGCTCATCAAGTATCAGAAACTCTGGATCATGCACGAAGGTCGACAGGATCTGGACCTTCTGCGCCATACCTTTGGAAAGTCGGGAAATACGGGTCTTGCGAAATTCACCGAGGCCAAACCGTTCCAGCAATTCGTCGGCGCGACNGAGCGCNTCGGCGGCGTGCATGCCCTTCAGGCGTCCGAAATAGGCGACAATNTTTCGGGCCGTCATCTTCTTNTAGAGCCCNCGCTCTTCGGGAAGGAAGCCCACGCGTTTGAGGGTCGCCAGNGANGGCGGTTCACCAAACAACCGGGCCTNNCCCCTGTCAGGAGCCAGAATACCAAGCGCAAGTCTAAGAGAGGTTGATTTGCCTGCTCCATTCGGGCCCAGGAAGCCAATAATCTCCCCGGCAGCCAAAGCGAATGAGACGTCTTTCACTGCGGTAAAGCCACCAAAAGTTTTGGTAACGTTTTGCAGCTCGAGCGGATATTCCGGCATGACGCCTCCCATTCCTGTTGTGGTGGTTTAGCGGTCACCGCACACTCATGGGAAGCCCATTTAAAATTTCTTCTTGCTAGGCGTGAAATTCAACCGCAGCATGTCCGGGTGACAAAACTGCGCACGCCTTCTTCGTCCGATACATCATCAGGACAACGCCTTCCGGAATTGCCCGAAAGCAGACCGGCATTCCAGACTATTCGTTTTGGAAAAACGCGAAACGCCAGACAGACAGACCTTTTNTTCAAGNTCGAATTGGCTCTGGCTCGGCTGAATAATGGAGATTACGGCTATTGCGCGACGTGCAGCGGTGCGATCGCGATTGAGGAACTCGAAAATGATCCCTCAATCGTTATCTGTCGCAAGTGTTGTGGAACTGACCACTAGAGGAGAAGTTGGGCGATCCAGATGATGATCTGAAGGAAAATGCCGACCACGCAGAGACCCACTACGGTGACAATCCACGCACTCCCCATCCCCATGAAGAATCCGCCAGCAATGCCGACAATGGCGAGAAGGGCCATCGCGACCAGCCAGTTCATGCCCATGGTCAGCGTGAAGACTGCATAAGCGATCACGAGAATGATCATAAACGCAGCCCATTGCGTGACCTTCATGAAGCTCGTCCAGGTGCGTTCCTGAGTTTCGATATTCATTTCGCCGCGAACGTAATCACCGCTCATTCGGGTTGCCCTTTCAGCCAGACTTTCTCTTTCACGTGGGATATGATGAAGCTTCGCATTGAGCAAGAGCCCGCAATGCAATCGTGTAAAAATGCCGCGAGTGCGTCAGCTCTTTGCAACAGTGACGCGGTTTGGCTCAGAATGATCCCAATCGGCAAGAAGCGCACGCAGAGCCGCGACGAAGGGCAGCGGCTGGTCGAGCATTACATGGTGGAAAGCATGCGGGATCGAAACAAACGGAACTTTCCGATCTAATAGCTTCTCCATGTAAACCTTAACCTCGTCAGGCATCAGCTCGGAGTCTTCGCCGCGAAAGAGGGCAATGCGGCAGGCGGTCGCCTTCAGAAGTTCACTGGCGGGACGCCCAAAGTCAAAACGCTGCCAGATATCCGGATCAAAACGCCAGCTCCAGCCTTTACCGCGCTCGTTATCAACCTGTTTCAGGCTCCATCGCGCGATATAGTCCATGGCATAGTGGTTATCACACGGCTGAGGTGGTGCCAGGCGAAACCGGCTGAGGGCGGTTGTCAAATCGGGATAGACCCGATTTCCCCGAATAGCGCGACCACGGCGATGGTGCTGGCGTTCAGGCGGATTGACCGGGCTATCCACAATCACAGTGCCGGACAGGCGATCCCCATACTCCGCGCCAGTCAGAATCGTGACAAATCCACCAAATGAGTGCGCCACAATGATCGGCTTCTGCTCATGCTTGAACATGCCGGATGCCTCACAGACGGCGATCTGCTCTTCTGCAAAGGTTTCCATGTCATATTCGTCGCGCCAGTCAGACTCGCCCATGCCCGAAAAGGTCATTGCAACGACATTGTACCTGTCAGCAAAATAAGGCGCGATGAAATCCCACCAGTGCGCGTGCGCGCCATTTCCGTGAACAAGCAGCAGGCCGGGCTTTTTCGGCGACGACCAGCACTGATAATGAATTCGGGCGCCCTTGACGCGCACAAAGCGTGTTTCATAGCCAGCCGAAATAGCCTTCTGAAACCAGCTTGGGCTGGGAGGGATTTCGCCCATATACTGCGAGAGAGGGCCAGCCTCTGCTGGCATCTGATCTGTCTGACTGTCTTCACTCATTCTGCCGCCCCAAGCCTCGATCGCCCGGAATTTCTGCCGACCGCTTTGGGACAATAGATCGAACGGCTTTGGTTGCCATCCCGTAAACTGCTCTCTTATCGCGGTCCGAGGGGATATTCTGCTTCGGGGACATACCGGGAAGGCCCTTTCCCGCTCCAGCTCGAATAAAGATGGAAGCGGTCCACCCAGAACAACCCACTATCAAACAGCGAATGCTTCTGGGCGAAAACTGCCGCCTCGTGGAGGGGCGTACCGTGACAGTAGGCAAGCGTGACGTGAGGTCTGAAAGGACGTTTTTCCTTCGGCAGACCGATTCGGCGCGCAGCGCGCTCGCATTTGGACGCGAGCGAGTTCAACGCATCATTTCGCTCAACACCGGCCCAGAGCGAATAGGGTTCAGACGAACCAAACCAGCCAGCGCCTTTCAGGCGAAGTTGCATCTGACTTGCCGAAATTGCTCCGAGCTCGTCATCCAGGTCGCGCGCAGCACTGCCGTCGAGTTCTCCAAAAAATCTCAATGTGATGTGATAGTTCTCAATCGGTCGCCAGCTCGCGCCGGTGACTTTTTGAGAGATTTCAAGAAGAGCGTCTCCAACCTCTTCCGGAATATCGAGCGCGGCAAAAAGACGGTACATGAGATTGGGTTTCGCATCTCAAATCTACGGTCGCAAGCGCGCTGTTTCTGACATTTGAGACCACGCATCGCCTTGCAGTTTGGCCCTCATGAGCCGAACATGCGGTCAATTGATTCGCTCTCCTCAGAAAAGGTGATGTTATGAGCGCTCCACTCGGCTCCAAGGCCAATCCTTCCAAGTTCGACGTCTATCAGGAACTTCCAGAAGACGAACCTTACTTCGTGATCCGGGCGCGCGACCCTCTCTCGTCGGCGCTTGTCGAGCTGCATGCGTATATCGGTGCGGGCCAGTCCGGCGCAGCGCACAACAAGCTTGCGGAAATCATGAATATGACGGCGTCAAAGCCGCCGCGTCCCTCAGACAGCCCAAAATACCGCGAAACCTTTGAGATTTCACTGGCCATGGAGAAGTGGCGCGAAGGCTGATCCGATCAGCGCTCAGCCGGCAGCACGCGCCAGGTTGAGCGCCCGTTCGGCCGTACTCATAAGGTGCTGGATATCGGGCGCAGCCGTGCGATCTGGTGCGCTGAGCGCCGCCTGAACAGCCCGTGCACCATAGCAGAGGTTGTCGATCGACTGTCTGAGCTCTGTATTGTCACGCACGTCTTCAGAGAGAGTGCTCATCTCGCCAGAGCCAAATGCGCGAAGCAGATCCATGCAATTGGTCTGCACCGTTTCGAAACTTTGCAGTGCCGGTGCCGCATCCATCTCCATGGAGGTAGGGCTGATCTCACCAAGCGCATTCTGAATGAGCGACAGTTTCTCGGTTAGCCAGCTGGTTTCAGCGCCAGATGACATTTCGGTTTCGATGGCGGGCGCTTCAGCGTCGGCCAGTGGCTCCTCAACCATCTGATCCGTCTCATTGGCAACCTGGCCAAAAGCTGGCGCGCCAAGTCCGCAAAGTGTGAAGGCGAGAATGATCGCTCTCATGATTTCAGTCCCTTACTCATCCGGAATTCGACCGTTTGGCGTTCTGTCCCCCGGTCAATCATTCCAGTTTACGATCAGTCTGCAGTGACCCTCCACCCCCGCGATGAACTGGTGTGCAGAACGTAGCATACATGAACAAGTTCACGAGTTCGCCTTGCTTCTCGTGTCAAGCGAAAGAGGTCATGACCAGGACTCTCATTGCCTGATTCCATCATGGTCTTGTGGCGGGCGATATGGATGCAGAGATTGAGCACCGCCTCCCGAACCGCAGGCGAGTATTTAACGACGCCCGGCAAGCGCACGGACCGCCCCCGCATACGAATTTCACCTTGAAGAGTCTCACAGGCGGTCTGAGCTTTCTGGATTTCAGTGAGCGGTGACGAATAGTATATGGGATCAGGATTGACACCCTCATTCAGCTCGAGCCGCGAGAGGGCGTGATCAATCTCATAGAACCGCCGATCCGCCCAGCTCAGAGAGTCCCGCGGCGTGGTCTTTCCGGCAACCGTTCGTGTTTCAGCAACGGCCGTGGTCGGCCAACTCAAACTGGCCGGGAGCATAATGAGACAAAAAAGAACGCGTTTCAGGATCACTGAGAACTCTCCTCAGCGCGCAAGACTGCCTGCGAGGATCAGTGCGGACAAGTCATCTGATTGTGATCAGCTGGCTTCTGCTTCCTCTTCAGGCTTAACACGCAGGTCATGCTCACGAACCTTGCGGTAAAGCGTGGAGCGGCCAATCCCGAGCTTGCGCGCAACTTCTGACATATGCCCCGCATAAAAGTCGATGGCATACTGAATGAGGTCACGTTCAACCTCTTCAAGTGAACGCAGATCGCCTGTTGTATCCGTCACGCGAACCGGTGGTTCCAGCTCTGATGCCGAAGCCGCAGCCGATACCTCCTGGAGCATTGCAGCTGGGTCGCCATCGTTTGCTGCTTCAGGTTCTGGCGGGAATTCGAAGTCCGGCAGATCACCGACCAGACCATGAAGTTGCGGAAAGTCCTGAGGGCGCAGTTCATCGCCTTCACACAAGACGACAGCGCGGAAAATCATGTTTTCAAGCTGACGGACGTTGCCCGGCCAGTCATAGGAACTCAGAACCGCCAGTGTTTCGCGCGTCGCGCCGGTAACTTTCGTGCCTTCGGACGCATTGAAGCGACGTATGAAATGCTGAACCAGCGCTGGCACATCTTCCTTGCGGTCACGCAGTGGCGGCATATCCACTGGAAAGACATTCAGGCGATAATAAAGGTCTTCGCGAAAGCGGCCTTCGGAGACCAGAAGCGATAGATCTTTGTTCGTCGCTGATATGATACGGACATCCACTTTTGTTGGGCGACGAGACCCAACAGCATCCACCTCACCTTCCTGAAGCGCGCGCAGGAGTTTGACCTGCATGTCGAGTGGTAATTCTCCGACCTCGTCGAGAAAGAGCGTGCCGCCATCAGCTTCAACAAATTTACCAAGCGACTTCGAGACCGCGCCGGTGAAGGCGCCCTTCTCATGCCCGAAAAGAATGCTTTCAACGAGGTTTTCGGGGATCGCGCCGCAGTTCACTGTCACGAATGGGCGTCCGGAGCGTTCAGATGCGCCCTGAATGCATCGCGCAATCACCTCTTTACCGACACCACTCTCACCAAGGATAAGGATCGGAATGTTCGAGGAGGCCGCACGCTGACCGAGACGGACCACCTGACGCATGGATGGCGCAGACGCGATCATGTCGTCAAACGACAATTCACCGCTCGCTGTCTTTTTGAGGCGCTTCACCTCACCACGCAGATCAGACATCTGCAGTGCATTGCGAATAGAGACGACCACGCGCTCAGGCGAAACAGGTTTCACGAAGAAATCGATGGCTCCGGCGCGCATGGCCTGAACAACCGTATCAATGCTGCCAGAGGCGGTGAGCACCATGACGGGGAGATCAGAACGAACCTCCTGCAGCCGGTTCAGCACGTCCATGCCGGATACGCCGGGCATGACGAGGTCGAGCAGCATGACGTCGACGCCATCAGACGGATTGCGCGCAAGCTCGAGGCCGCTTTCACCATCCGGCGCGACCCGGCACGCAAAGCCGGCTTTCTCGACTGCAGACTGCAACAGACGTCGTTGTGTCGGATCGTCATCAACGACCAATACTGTCTTTGCCATGCTTCTCACCCTCATCCGCCATGTCGGCGTGTCGTTGTCCGGGTACCAAGATGGCACAGTGGTTTAAAATTATACTTAAAACCGGTTCTCGAATTTCGCGGTGATCAACAAACCCTTCGAAAGCCACCGCCCCGACAGCTGAACAGTCTCGAAACTGACACGAAATGACGGCGAATTAACTTGATTAATTTATTGTTATTCGATATGTGTTTTGTCGTAGGAGGCAGTGATCCAGGGACGAGGGCCAACGGAATATTCGGCCCGAGAGGAAGGACACTGAAAATGAAAACGGCACTTATTGCGTCACTGATTGGCGCCACACTGATTTCACCAGCCGCCTTTGCGGGCGACAATTTCAAAGTAGAATTTGCCTACGACAAGGAAGAGCTGGCGACGGCTGAAGGAACGGAAGCGCTTTACAAGCGCCTTCGAAGTCACATTCGCGAGGCCTGCAATCTGACCAGCCAACGCAGAGGACTTAAGGTTCAGCAGCTGGAGAACCAATGCGTGTCGGACGCCACAGAGACCGCGCTATCGTCCATCAGCTCATCAACGCTGACCGCATATCATCAGGAGCGGACGGGCTCGGCTGTGGGCTGATGCCCCGGTTGCGCCAAATTCGTCTGAGCAACCGTCGCCCCACCGGGCGGCGGTTTCATATGTAACGCAGTCCGAGAAACTTTGCCGGATCGGGGCAGATGGCCTTCCATGTCTGCGCTTCTGACAGGCGACACACGCCCGGAAAGTCTCCTTCCCGGCCTTGCAAGTCGAGAATGATCTGGAAATGCAAATGCGGCGACCAGCCGCCATTCTCAGTGTTCGCGCCAAGTTCGGCAAGCTTTTCACCTGTGGAGACCGGATCTCCAGGTTCCAGACCGATCAGGGATTCTTCCGACAAATGGCCATAAAGCGTCCAGAAAATAAGGTCGGGCTCGGGAGTGTGCTCAAGGAGTATGGTTGGGCCGTAGTCGAGTTCGCCACCATTTATCTGCAGGCTGTGCACTGCGCCTTCCAGCGGCGCAAAGACGGGCGTGCCTGGCCCCGCGAACACATCAAGCCCAAGATGAAGCGTTCTTGGCTCTTCCCCCTCCGTCGCAAAAACCGGGCTGTCATAAATCGACCGGTCTTCCATATAACCACCGGCCCAAAGCTCGCCTTCGGGTGGTTGCCAGTGGATAGAGAGATCATTCCACCCTCTCTCCGCCAGACCGGATTTATCTAGTCGCAGATGGCGCACCCCCTCGCTGAAGCCAGGCATGATTTCAGCGCGATTAAGGGAGGTTTGATCAAGCCAGCACAAAAAATTTTCGAGTTTATGAGAGGGTGTTTTCATCTCCGTAGCATGCCCTGAGCTGAGACCGGTATCCAGCAGAAAACGTGGAATTTACGGCGCTTTTGCCCTGCAACGCATGAGAGTTCGGGGCTCAATATCTCTCCAGAAATTCATTGTATTACGAAAAATTATTATTGTTTTTCGATGTTCATTTCTTGAATATTTATTGTTTTACGATATATCTCATTCGTGGATGGCGCAGAAACAAGACGCCACGCTCACAGGAAAGAAAGGACACATTTATGAAAACGATCACTATGGCACTCGTCGTCTCAGGTCTCGCTCTGGCACCAGCTGCTACGGCTCAGGACGCTTTCCCGTTTGTCTTCCAGTACGATGCACAAACGGTCCAGTCTGAAGATGGCGCTCAGGACACCTATAACCGCCTCAAAGAAAGCATCGAACAGGCCTGCAAAGGCTCGATGAAGGGCCGGGATGCGCTGACGCAGCGTCGGTTCGAGGCGCAATGTGTGAATAATGCCATGGAAGCGGCCGTCGAGCAGATCTCGAGCAAAAAAGAGGTTGAGCTCGCCTCACGCTAACATCTGAATCTGCCACCCTCCCAAAGGCTGCATCCGAATGGATGCGGCCTTTTTACGTTGTCGGTTGGTTGCCCCTCAAAACCACCTATCTCCCTGAGGAAGGAGATCTGAGTTTGAGCAACGATCCAGAACGAAATCGATTTTCGGCGCGTCTTGGCCGCGCGACCAAGGTCGGCACTAGCCTGACAGGCGCCGCGCTTCAGGCTGGCGCAAGCCGTGTATTCGGAGGCGGCGATGATAAGCTTGCAGGCGCGCTCGCTGCAGCGCTGGGCAATACCAAGGGGCCGCTGATGAAAGTCGCCCAGATGCTGTCCACCATTCCAGATTTTCTGCCACCTGAATATGCCGAAGAGCTTGGCCAGCTTCAGGCCCATGCCCCCGCCATGGGCTGGCCCTTCGTCAAACGTCGCATGCGGGCCGAGCTCGGTTCCGACTGGCAGGAGAAGTTTGCGAACTTTGAGAAAGAAGCCGCTCACGCCGCGTCGCTCGGCCAGGTCCACAAGGCGGAAACGCTCAATGGCGAAACCGTGGCCTGCAAGCTGCAATACCCGGATATGTCGAGCGCTGTAGAAAGCGATGTAAGCCAGCTTCGCTCGCTTCTAGGATTGTTCAAACGCATGGACGGCTCAATCGACCCGTCTGAAATGGTGGGAGAGATCACTGACCGCCTGCGGGAGGAACTGGATTACGAGCGCGAGCGCAAAGCCATGCGNCTATACGGGCTGATGCTTGAAGACAAACCCTTCGTTACGGTACCGAAACCATATGACGAGCTTTCGTCAAAACGCCTGCTGACCATGGAATGGGTGACCGGAAAGCCACTTCGCGCTTTTGAGGATGCGCCTCAGGAGGTGCGCAATGGTATCGCCGAGATGCTGTTCTGGACCTGGTGGGGCCCGATGAACGCCTATGGCGTGATCCATGGAGACCCGCATCTCGGCAACTATCAGATCACCGGTGAGGGAGAGGGCATCAACCTTCTCGACTTCGGCTGTATCCGTATCTTCCCGGCAAGCTTTGTTGAAGGCGTGGTTCGCCTGCGAGAGGCGCTGCGTGCTGATGACTTTGACGGCTGTATGGAAGCTTATGAGATCTGGGGCTTTAAGGGCCTGACCAAAGAACTTGGCGAAGTGCTGAACGTCTGGGCCAATTTCATCTATGGCCCCATTCTGGATGATCGCGTGCGGCCCATCGCCGATGGCATCAAGCCGGGCGAATACGGCCGGAAGGAAGCCTTTCAGGTCCGCAAAATGCTGAAAGAGCGCGGGCCTGTGACCATTCCGGCAGAGTTCGTGTTCATGGACCGCGCCGCTATTGGCTTGGGCGCGGCCTATCTGCGTCTGGGTGCGGAGCTCAATTACTGCCGCCTGTTTGAAGACAGCATTGAGGGCTTTAGCGCAGCCAAGCTGGCGGAACGACAGGAAACCGCACTGAAAACAGTTGGCCTTTCTGATGATTGATCTCTTAAACTGAGCTGATCTCACTGCAGGCCAGCTCAGGATTTCACGACCAGATGTCAGGCGAACTCTTTTTCAAGTCTCTGTTCAGCGCTGNCGCNTTCCTGCTGACCTTTGCGGCCTTNCTGCCTTATTACCGAAATATTCTGCGNGGACGCACGCGTCCACACGTCTTTTCNTGGATCATCTGGGGCGGCGGGACCGTCATTGTTGCATTCGCTCAGCTTGCTGAAGGAGCCGGNGTCGGCGGATGGCCNACGCTGTTATCTGGCGCGTTGACCTGCGGAATCGCGGGTCTTGCCTATCTCANGCGCGGGGATCTTTCTATCACCCGGTCGGACTGGTTCTGCCTTCTNCTTGCCGCCAGTGCCCTNCCGTTCTGGTTCGCAACCNATTCGCCGCTGATTGCGGTACTGATCCTCACAACGGTGGACCTTCTGGGGTTTGGCCCCTCTCTGCGGAAAGCCTGGATACTGCCGGANGAAGAAAACCTCTTATTCTTCGGCATTGCGATCGTTCGGAATGGCTTCATGATCGCTGCTCTGGAGCAATATAACCTGACCACACTGCTGTTTCCGCTCGCCGTACTCATTGCGAGTCTGGGCTTTGTGTGTGCGGTTGGGTTCCGGCGACTGTCGCTGTCAAAAAAGAGCTGGTCCGGTTAGGCTTTGTCGGTCAATCCGTAGCGCTTGCCCATNACCTTATCGACCATNCGTTTGGGCANGAGTCGCGGTATNGTCCAGTTCGTCAGCTTNTTTTTGACTGGCGCATANCGGGCCTTAGGGCTCTCATCGGTCAGAGCGGTTTCNACGACCTTTGCGACCTCTTCGGGCTCNAGCCCGTCATCACCACCCGCGATGAATTCATCTGCGAACTTCCTGATGGCGTTNGCCCAGGGCGTATCNGCGTAGGGAGTGTCCTTGTTCTTTTCTCCGGCTTTATCNCAGATTGGCGTCTTCACAGACCCCGGCCCGATGGAAATCGCGTCTATGCCGAACATCAAAAGTTCGCGGCGCAGGGAGTCTGTTATGCTTTCAGTCGCGTGTTTGGTCGCGCAATAAGCCCCCAGAAAGGGGGCCGTGAGTTCGCCGCCCATACTGGTGATATTGATGATCCGCCCCGGCTTGCCAGTGCGGGTTTCGTCCATACCGAGAAGGTTGAGGCAGGCACGGGAAAGCGCCAACGCGCCGAAGGTGTTCACCTCGAAATGCGCCTTGAATTCGTCGAGCGGCTGCAGCGCAATCGGAGCCATTTTCGCAATGCCGGCATTGTTCACCAGTCCGGCGAGCCTGCTGCCCGCAAGATCAGCGTCGATCTGGCTGACAACAGCGTCAATCTGATCGGATTTGGTGACATCCAGCATGACCGGAATGATCGAGGCATGCGCGGATTTCAGATCCTCGCCATCTTCTTCCTTCCGAACGCCGCCATAAACCCGCCAGTCAAGCTTTGCCATGTGCACAGCGATGGCGCGGCCAATCCCTGTCGACGCACCTGAAATAAGGACTGACTGCATGATCTGATCTCCGCTGGCTGCACAGATGNATACGTTCGGGTCAGCCGTCTGGTTCAATGATGGATCTGGTCAGTCTGACTTNCCGCCATCAATCACGCGGAANGGANGNGACGTTGGATNTTGAGGGTTGAGCTTTCTCTGGCGCTTTATCCGGCGTCTTTNCTGGCTGCGAACCTTTCTTGCCCCCGACCACTTTCAGCGACGGCCTGGTTGGAGCCACGTCGGATGCCCGCANCATAGAGGNCGGGAGCGGAAGATCTGGCNCANGCAGGGGGTGGGGGTGGTCCCGCTCTGGGGGCGGCACGTCCTCATGAATGTCGCGAGCATAGGAGGGCTTTGGAACACTCTCCTTCCCCGCTTTCAATGGCTTACGAGTTTTGAAGCCGCCAGTGGCCTTGCCGCGGCTCTTCTTGTCCAGTTCTCTCAGAATACGCGCCTGAGCCGCGGAAAGCGCCTCGTCGGCCTGGCCTTTGGACAGATCGTTGAACGCAGACCCATACGTGTTCAGACGCTCATCCACGCCGTCGAGAAATTCTTGCTCCCACTCGGTCAGNTCAATGCCTTCGGCCTTCGCACGTTCAGCCGTCTTGCGAAGTTTGCGCAAGGCTTTGCGGGTCTTCTTTTCATCAACGTCACGAGGCATGGCCAAGATTAACCAGTCTCTTTTTTAAAAACCAGCCTCATACATGCTTGGAAGGAATTGCAATTATGCGAAAATACTAATGCATTTATGCATAACTTGCATTCCAATCTATAGAATTGATGCAGCGCAGCATTTACGTCATTCTGTGGCCAATCCGGCAAGCAAAGTCCGGGGTTCGTAGGGAGTTTCCTGACACTTTTTCGAGGACACTCTGATATGAAAAATCTTCTTCTTTCTCTTTCCGTCGCAGCACTGGTCGCCACCCCTGCCTTCGCTGAAGGCACGTCGGTCGAGATCAAGGTCAAAGCCAATCCGGCCTCTGCAGCTGACGTGATTGAAGCTCACCAGGCCGTCTACACAGCAGCGAAAGCTGTCTGCGCAGCAGAACGTTTCGGATTTTCGCGCTTCAACTCTCCTAAATCGGCTGAAAAGCAATGCGTTCGCGACTCCTACGCCGCAGCTGTTGAACGTGCTCGCGAAGCTGAAATCCGTGCTTTCATGGATGATGCCGCGCTCGAAGGCGCATCTTTCGAGTAGCTCGAACATCTCAGACACACAAAAGGCGCGGCAATGTCCGCGCCTTTTTCATTTTTTATCGGGAGCTTTACTCTTCGACGTGAGCTTCCGTCTCAGTCATGACCGGCTTCAGACCGCTGGACTCAAATGACCANGACAGTTGCTCGGCATCTGCGCCNGGNACGTCATTTACGCGGCGCAAGGTNATCGGCCCTTCNATNCGNAAAGCTTCTCCGGACNTNAGATGGCCGGTAATNACCGCGTTNGACGTGTAATATTGAGATCCCGCCGCGCCCTCGATTTGACCTTCATCAAAGGTCACATCGATGTCGTCATATTCGCCGTAAGACGAAATGAAGGTCTCAGGTGTTGCGACATCCGTGGCACGACCATCGTCCCAGACGTCGTTGGCTGCTTCCCAGTCCTGAGTCTCGATTGCTCCGGCCCACTCATCCAGAAGACCCGCTGGCAGAAGATGTTCTGGCGTATCTGCAGGAGCCAGAAGAGAGCCCTCATCCTCAACAACCTCTTCGGCGGTGTCAGGTACATCGTCGGACATGGTGTCGGGCTCATTTAACCCGGCGCTATCCATAGAGGGTTCAGGGGAGTTATTTCCGCAGGCGGCAAGCGCGAGCGCCAAAACTGGAACAAAGATGAGCTGTTTCATGACAAGCCTTTTTACGAAAGTCCTGTCAGATACTACGCTCACCCCTCACGGCCGTTCCGATTTGATCTATCAGATCTCACCAAGTGCGAGCAGATAGGTTTCCAAAACCTGCTCCTGCTCTTCACGTTCCTGGCGGTCGGTCTTACGGATCTTGATGATCTGACGGAGCGCCTTCACGTCGAAACCAAACGCTTTGGCCTCGGCGTAAACGTCCTTCACCTGTTGAGCGACCTCGGCCTTCTCTTCCTCAAGCCGTTCAATCCGCGCAACTGTTTGCCGAAGCTTTTCAGCCGTTGCCTGATTGAGGGATTGCATCGAAACACTAGAAATATCGTCGTCAGCCATGGCTCGTCTTTCGGTCAGCTTTGAAAGTCAGAGGTCTGCACCTCACCCCCGCGTACCAGACGCGCTATCGTCTCCGATATGAGTGCAGCCTTTCGATGATGGGGCATATGCCCTTCATCCGGAAGTTTCACAAGCACTGTATGCTCTGGAAGTTCGCGTTTCAGGCGCGCGGCATGCAGTGAAGGCTTGATCACGGTGTCGCCGCTTCCTGAAAAGACCACCACAGGCACGTTTATTTCGCGTACGTAACGATCCTGCTGTTCCCGAATTTCCTCCTGAAGTGAAGTCATGTCCCGGGCATTTGCACGAAAGGCTTTTGGGCGGAATAACAAATCCACACCGAGATTGTCGGCATAGTTTGGCGGCACGGGCGCTGGTGAGAAAAGGTTATCCAGGCTCTTTCTGGCCGTGTCAGGCCCGACCAGCGGAGCAAACTGCGAGAATGCCGGACCGATCACGGGCACCGAAGCAATCTGATTATACCAGGTAATGCCGCCTGAGCCCCAGTCATGTGTGACAGGCGCAATCAGAACCACGGCTTTGGTGCGCTCCGGATAGTCGAGCGCAAACCGCAGTGCAACAGCGCCGCCAAAGGAGTGCCCCACAACGACCATGGGCTCGTCCGTCTGGTCTGCGGCAGCCACCGCCATGACTTCAGCCTGTTTACCCAGCTTGAATGCGTCCTCAAAGCGCGAAGTGTATCCGTGACCCGGCCGATCCGGCAGGATGGCCTCGATGTCTGACGTATCGATTTCTGGAAGAAGGGTGAAAACAAACTCTCGATGGTTCGCGCTGGCACCATGAATCATCAGAACCGGATCGCCCTGACCACGGCTGACAACATGGATCCGCCCATCTTCGAATGACTTGAACTCACCCTGGGGCGGATATTCGGCTTCAATTCGGGATGTATACATGGCGGAATGAACACAAGAGGACAGCATGACCAACGCCAGGAGCGCGGTCCCTAAAACAATGATCTGTTTCAAATGGCGCGGCCGTCCACCAGCGGCGTGAGTCTGCGCACCTCAGAACCGGCAACCTCATGAAACGGGTGGATCTTCAGGACTTCGCGGAACGCCTCGAGCGCTTCACGGCTCTGGCCCATCTGCTCAAAGACCAGCCCCAATGTCAGCCAGGCTTCGAAATGGCGCGGCTCAGACGATAGCGCCTCGTTGAGGTCATAGATCGCCTGATCATACAGTCCTTCATTCAGAAAGATGAGCGCACGCTGGTACCAGGCTTCCGGGAACTCTGGCTGAACGGCGATAGCACGATCCAGGAATTCCCGCGCTTCTGTGAACTCCTTCGCGGCAATTGCCGTCATGGCCCGTTCCAGAAGGAGGTCAGCTGTTGGCGATCCGGACTCATTGAAGGCAGCGGAAATATCTTCAGCAGCAGACTCGGCCTCAAAACTTGAGGGCGCGCTTTTCAGCTCGGCAAACATGTCGTCTGACGGTCCGGCCGCGGTGAGGATGAGGCCTGCAAAGAGAGAAAATATCGATGCCTGCATAAACGGGTGCCGTAGTCCTTTCCGATCACCCCTAACATTGAGGCGTGAGGTCAGCCGGTCAATACACCATGGTGGATCAAAGCTTCACGAAGCCCGTGAGCGCCCTGAAAATGGTGTGTTTTAAAGCCAAATGCTTCTGCCGCGACGAGGTTATCCATCCGGTCATCGGTGAACAGAATCTCTTCCGCAGGGCGACCTGCCCGCTGAAGCGCGATTTCGTAAATCTTTGGGTCTGGTTTCACCACCTTTTCGGCACCTGAAACCACCACGTCTTCAAACTTGTGAAGAAGCGGAAATGCGTCCGCCGTTTCCTGCCAGACTTCGTCAGACAGGTTGCTCAGGGCGAAAACGTCGGCGCGCGAGGCAAACACATCCGCCAGCAACACATCCATGCCGGGAACATATCCTGAGAACATGTCCAGCCAGCGTGTCCGCCATGCTCGGATCTGATCTTCATAGTGAGGATAGGCTTCGATCAGTGGGACCGCATTATCTGCGAAAGTCACACCACGATCGTGCTCTGTATGCCATTTCAGCGTACAGATCTCAGAGACGAAGCGCTGAGCTTCGTCTTCTGAGTCAAAAATCTGTCGGTAAAGCAGAAGCGGATTCCAATCCACGACTACATTGCCAAGATCAAACAGGACCGCCGTGACGGCCACCTGTTTAGCCTTGCTTGGCTTTGAAGCGCGGATCCGTCTTGTTGATCACGTAAACGCGACCCCGGCGACGCACCACTTTGCAATCCCGATGGCGCTCTTTGAGGGCTTTAAGGGAAGACTTCACTTTCATGGTTTTTCTGCCGTCGGTTATAGAAAAGAAGCGCGGGACCTACAGAGAATAGTAAACTGAGTCAACTGCTTTACGCCTCCGAAAGGTGAGAAAGAACATTTGCAGCCCGCAAGATTACAGGTATCGAATGAGTTTCAAAGCCAATGAGAACCGCAAGGACATCTAAAATGCGTTTTGCAACAGGCCTTATCGTTGCTGCCGCGGCCCTCATTGGGTGCGAAAGCACATCACAAACGCTACAGAACGCGCCTGACCCCTCCACGAATTCTGCACGGATGCCAGGTCAGGGTGTACGCCCACCATCCCTTGGCCCGTTGGGTAGCTTTGAGACGTCCGGCCATCAGAAACTCGATGCCTGGCGGTATGAATTTGCTGCCCGCGCCTATCGCGAAGGCTATTCAATCGAGATCATCCGTTCGGTGCTCTCAAACATTGAGCCGATGAGCATCTTCCTCGAACAAAGTTCAGAGGCAGTTGATCAGGCAGAATTCTCAAAGCCGATCTGGGAATATATTGACGATACGGTCAGCCGTACGCGTGTTGCGACCGGAAGAGAGCTTCTCTCCGAAGATTACGAGCTGTTTTCCGCGCTTGAACAAAACTATGGCGTCCAGAAACACTATATCGCCGCTATCTGGGGCATGGAAACCAGCTATGGTCAGGTCATCGGCAATTTTGACGCGCCATCGGCACTGGCCTCTATGGCCGCCGAAGGCCGCCGCCGCGGCTTCGCCGAAAACGAACTCCTTGCGCTGATGGAAATTCTCGAGCGCGGCGATGCGCGCCGCCATGAGTTGATCGCAGGCTGGGCTGGCGCTATGGGCCAGACCCAGTTCATGCCGACGACTTATGTCCAGTATGCTGTGGACTGGACAGGCGATGGTACGAAAGACGTCTGGCGAGCCCGCGGTGATGCCCTGGCCTCAGCCGCGAATTATCTGCAGGCCTCAGGCTGGCGCGCGGGTGAACCCGCCCTTGTCGAGGTCCAGCTTCCCAAGCCCTTCAACTATTCCTACGCCAATGGCCAGCGCCGCCCGACATCGCTCTGGGCGACGCTCGGCCTGACCCCCCTCTCTTCGGTCAGTCTGGATCCGGCTGGCGTGGGTCTGGCTGAGCTCTGGCTGCCAGCTGGCTCGAATGGCCCTGCGTTTCTGCTTTATCCCAACTTCGACGTCATCAAGACCTATAACAGGGCCGATTCCTATGCGCTCGCCGTCAGCCTGATTGCTGAAGGCATTCAGGGGCGTGCGACCCCAGCAGGAAGCTGGCCTCGTGATATTGATCGGCTGAACATAGAAGAAATCAAACGCCTGCAGGATGGGCTGAACCGTCTTGGCTTTTCAGCGGGAACTGTGGATGGCATCGCCGGACGCGGCACACGCCGGGCGCTGCAATCCTTCCAGATTTCTGCCGGCATGCTGGCTGACGGCTTCCCGACGCGTCGTGCGCTGGCCGCCGTAGAAGCAGCTTACTGATCACAGGACAACACAGTGACGCGGCCTCGCTGCGTCTTAGTGCGGCTCTTCATCCGTGGCGAGCAGTGGCGGGTCTTCCTGATACGTATTCGTGGCCTGGAAGAAGGCGAAAACACCCATGAAGACCAGAACACCAGCCGCAAAGACAAACGGCGCAAACGGGTGGACGTTCTCATAGGCCCAGAGTCCAAACAGCGGCGAGACGACAAACCCCATGGCATTGGTTGCCGTGACCAATCCGGCGACATTACCCTGCAAGGTGGTGCCAACGGCAAGCGAGGCGCCTGAGGTGAAGCCGGGACGAGAAAACCCCTGCCCAATGCCGTAAAGGATCTGCGCCACACCGAAAACGGCCAATGTGGGCAGCGAAATCGTCAGCGCAGCGGATACCACCAGAAAGGCTGCGCCCGACACCATCAGCGCCTTTGGTGAAAGCTTCAGCCGTGGGATGAGTGCCAGCTGCGCTGTTAGCGTCGCCAGCGCGCCGAGCGTCATGACAATGCCGAGCTCCTGCGCACCCGGATTTTCATTCTGCGGAGACGGATCAGGCAGATAGCCAACATCATGCAGACGATCGAGCATGAAATAGGGAAAGGTCTGCAGGATGACACCAGAGACCAGAGACAAGCCGACACCATAGACCAGGAACGGGTAGACGCTCTTGTCGCGCCAAAGCCCCTTACCTTCCGATGTCACTACCTTCTTCATCTCCGGTGCGCGATGTTCAGGCAGGAAGAACCAGATGCCCACGCCGATAGAGACCGCAATTGCGGCAATCACAAAAACCGGAGCCAGAAGGTGCACCTGATCGATGAGAACGCCCGCAAGGCTCGGACCGATTGCCGTGCCAAATGTGAAGCCGGATGTCAGGGTCGCGATTTCTTCGGTTCGGTTCGAACTGTCTGTCCGGTCAGCAACATAGGCCTGTGCGGCGGGATTTGTGCCAGAACCAAAGACACCGAATAAAGAACGCCCACTGAGAAGAAGCAGAAAAATCAGCGGCCAGAAGGTGATGACGCCCGCAAGGCTGATCATGCCGACGAAGCCAAACAGCACCATGCTGACCGCAAAACCGGCCAGACCAAGCGCCGCCACAGGCCGGCGCCCCCAGGTATTCGATTTGCGTCCCCAGAATGGGCTGAAGATAACCCAGAGAAACGCTGACAGAGAGAAGATCGCGCCGGCTGTCCATGCAGGAAGGTCAAGGCGACGAACAAGCAACGGCAGGACCGCCGTAATGAGCATAGTGTTGCCCGCACCCACCGCCATCAATGCGAAAAACAGGAGCCGGAACGCACCGCGTCTGTTGCTTGCATCCGGAAGAATCTTGCCCGTGACCATGTCCGCTTAATGCGCTTGTCGCCTGATCTGGTCAAACAATTTTCTGGCCCCACCTGCGACACTGAGACCACGCAGATTGTTTGATATTCCGAGCCGGAGGCAACCCGGCGTTAAGGCTAATGCGCTATCCCTTCATCAAAATAGAACAACAGAAAAGTTGTGTGTGATGTTTCAAATCATCGGAATCGTAGTCGTTCTGGGTATGGTATTCGGCGGGTTTCTGCTCGCCGGCGGCCATTTTGACGTGATCATCAAGGCGGCACCTTTCGAAATGATGATGATTGGTGGCGCCGCAGTCGGCGCGCTGCTGATCGGCAATTCATTCAAGACCGTCATGGGCGTCGGCGCGGGGATCGCGAAGGCCATGGCTGGCCCCAAATGGAAAGCGAAGGACTATACCGACTTGTTATCGATCTTGTTCGTATTGACCAAGACGATGAAAACCAAAGGGGTTGTGGCCATTGAGGCGCACATTGAGAACCCCAAGGAAAGCCGGATCTTTCAGGAATACCCCAAGATCATGAAGGATCACTTCGCGATTGACCTTATCTGCGACACCTTGCGGATGATGACGATGAACCTCGAAGACCCTCATCAGGTCGAAGATGCCATCGAAAAGCAGATCGAAAAGCACCATCACGAGGCGCACGAACCTGCTCACGCCCTTCAGAATATGGCAGACGCCCTGCCAGCGCTCGGTATCGTTGCGGCGGTTCTGGGCATCATCAAGACCATGGGCGCAATCAACCAGCCGCCCGAATATCTTGGTAAGCTGATTGGTTCAGCGCTTGTCGGTACGTTCCTCGGTGTGTTTCTCGCTTATGGCTTCGTCGGCCCGCTGGCCGCGCGCATGGCAGCTGTCGTTGATGAAGAAGGTAAATTCTATCAGATCATCAAGGATGTTCTGGTCGCTCACCTTCATGGCAATGCGGCGCAGATCTCCGTCGAGATCGGTCGTGGCTCTATTCCTTCAGCCAGCCAGCCAAGCTTTGCGCAACTGGAAGAAGCTCTGAACAGCGCGCCAGAGCCAGGCTGATTTCGGGTCAGCCTTCCGGCGCATCCGGCATCAGGCGCATCCAGTCGCGCTTTGGCAGGTCATAGACCATGTCCATGACTTCAAACTGGATGCCCGTCGGGCGCGTAATGCCCGAATTCCAGAGCGCAACAACGCCGGTGCGCAGCTCTGGATCAAACAGGATCAGCGCACGGTAGCCACGCACCGCACCGCGGTGGCCAATCACCTTATGCCCCTCATAATCATAGACGCGCCATCCGAGCGCATAATCGGCATGCTTGATCCGGTCAAAGCGCCGCCCCATGCCGTTTGCTTCACGCAGAGTTTCAACGAGTGGTCTGTGCGATGTTTCCAGCGCATCCGAGCGGAAAACATCTGGAAAAAGCCCAAGCTGGGCCTGCATATAGCGCGCAAGATCTTCAATTGAGGACGAAACACCGCCCGCGGCCGCAACCCGGAAATAGGGGCGTGTAATGGAATCCCGAGACAGACGACCGCCACGCCATGAATGCGGCTTGGCATAGTCGTCGGACTCGACCAGCCCCTCATAGGTCAAAGAGGCTGTTTTCATTCCTAACGGGTCGAAAACGCGTTCCTGAACCAGGGTCGGGTAATCAAGACCGGTCGTCTGCTCCATGATCTCTGTAATCGTATCAAAGGCGACATTTTGGTAGCCATGGCATTCCCCGACAGGGCAGACGAGATTGAGCCCGCCCAGCATCTGGCGGATTTCGCGCGGCTCACGACCCGATTCCAGAATGTTGTCATAGGCATTGGAGACAATACCAACGCGGTGCGCCAGCAGGTCTTTCACCGAGGCAACTTTCTCGCCTGCGGCAGGAAGTTTCAGTGTGGTCGCAAAAGCAGAGATTTTATCATCNAGTGACAGTAAGCCGTCTTTCTCAAGCTGCGCAGCCAGNGTGCCCGCCAGTCCCTTGGATACGGATGCCCAGCGGAAACGTGTGTGCGAGGTCACCGGGTTTCCGTCTTTCTCTGTCCAGCCATACCCCTTGGAGAAGGAAAGTTCGCCATTCTCAATGACGGCGACGGCGAGCCCCATCATATCATCGCGCGCCATGAGAAGTTTCAGCCGCGCGTCCAGATAGCGGTAATCAATTGAGCCCGGNGCCTCTGACGCGTGCCCTGCAGGAAGAATCGCAAGGCCCAGACAGAGACAACTAAACAATACGCGTATCATGAACGTCCCCTTCTGAACCTATATGCGCCAAATTGCGAAATTTGTGAAACAGACTCGCGTGTTGGTTGGATGTCGCATGCAAACTCCAGACCGTCTGCTAAGAACCGATTTCAGAAAACGTCAAGGCAGAAGCTTATTTTGCAGGTACAGCCATGACAGGTCGTGGAAAAGAGCGCGCGCGACTGCGCACGTTCTTTGAGTTCGACGATATTATTGACCGCCCATTCTGGGTTCTGCCGCTCGGACTCCTGCAGTCTGCAGTGATCATGGCAGGTATTGCCTGGGTGTCGCTCAACGAACGGGACGGGCGCCCACCAATCATTGGATTTGGCATATTGGAAGGCCTTTTGGCCGGCTGTGCACTTTTGATTGCTACGGCAATCATCGTCTATTCAATCCAGCAATTGCACAAACTTTTTGCGCGCGGCCTTCGCTCTGTCCGGCTGAAACGTCTGGAAACCGAGGCACGTGACATACTTCGCGCCGACTATAAGCGGGCGCTTAAAGGGCTCCTCCACGCCAGCGGCCTTCAGCCAGAAGAGCTGAAAACCGTCAGCAATCCTCCGGAGTGCCGATTTGAAGATCTGTTGTTCTCGCAGNCCGANCTCGACCGGTTTCTCGGCCCGCTACAAAACCAGTGCTATCGGGCCGTCACACCACACGGCGCAACGCCGCAGTTCGCGCCAACCTCCGCAGACAGGCTCACCGGTAAGGACTATTTCAACAGCTATTGTGCGCCTTTCAGGGTGATCGCGATCTTCTTTACGGACACAGCNTTCGTTGTCGGCCAGGCCATATGCGATCCCTTCACCGGTGATATTCAAAAACGGGTCCGCACGCTCCCGCGCGATCAGATCAGAACGTCAGAATTTCAATCCCACATCCAGACAGTGCCGGTGACAAAAGGTCTTCTGGANGACTGGTTTGAGAACCGGCGCCTCGANCCCGCTGAGCGCAAACGCACACGGTCTATTCTGGCGCGCCACGATATGACGCGACTGGACGCGAAGCGGTTTGGAACATCGCTTCCCTCGCTGCCATTCGCCTTCTATCAGGACGCCACTCAACTCGAGATCCGTCTTATCTCAGGAGAGACGATCAACCTGCCGCTCGAATTGAAGCAGTCTCTTGTCCAGACGCCGCCGCGCGCCAGCATTTTTGATGACGATTTGCCGTTGTCGCAGAGCCGCTTTGGCGCATTCAGCGAACTCGGAATGTCCGAAGGCTTTGACGATGACCCGATTTTCAATCCGAGACGTACCGATTTAGGCCGCCCCAAAGGTGCCCCTGCCCTCTGGTCCAGCGGACGGCAGTCCCGATATCGCGAATATTCGGCTTTCTGGCCGTTTGTGCGTTCGGTTCTCTTCGCCTTGATATGTGGAACCGCGCTGCTTCTTCTCATGAATGCACTGACCACGGACTGGTCAGAGAGCTTTGGCTCAACCTCAGAGACCGATATTCGCATTGAAACCCCNGACGGCATCAAGCCGCGGACTGTTCCAGAGATGAGATTGTCACCCAATCTGATAAGCCACTTGTCGACGCCATCTCAGATTCAGTTCGCGTGTACAACGCGCCCCGTATCTGTGCGGAAGGCCGCAAGTGCTCGTGCTGGGGAATTAGCAGACCTCTCGGCCAACACACCGGTACTTGCTCTACTGGGTGCCGACGCCTCCAGCCGGACAGACTGGGTCAATGTCATCTTCGAGCAGGAAGGTGCCGAGCATACGGGCTATATACAAACAACCCGGCTGGAGGTGCTCCAGCCGGGTGTCCGTCAAACATGTGGTTAAGTGAGAAGAAGCTTAACCGTGAGCGCGTGGGCGCTCATCAACCTGCATAGGCGTTTCCGATCCACGGATGAGAGACTCAGCGATGGAGGTGGCATCCAGCGCAGCCTGCGATGTCGGCCATTTCTCCATGATCGGCGTCTGGCTACGCAGGCTTTCCCGCACCGTCGCATCCCGGGTCACAACGCCAGCGAGTGGTGGCCGGAAACCCAGAAAGGTCTGGCAGGCTTTGGCAATCGCCTCATAGGTCTGCCGACCGCGTTGGCGGTTATCGGCCTGATTGATCGCGACGACCGGCTGGACACCCGGCGCATATCCGCGAAGCACTTTGATGAAAGCGTATGCGTCTGTCATCGAAGCCGGGTCNTCTGTCACAACGACGAGGGCACGGTCCGCCGCGCGGGCAAGGCGCATCACGTTCGCCTCNATCCCGGCAGCCAGGTCAAGCAGAACATGATCATACTGGAGCGCGAGCGCTGTCAGCCCGGCTGCCAACCTTGCAACTTCTTCGTTGGGCAGCTCTGCAAGTGCGCCAGATCCAGAACGACCAGGAAGGACGTCAAATCCACCATTGGCGACCCCACCTGAGACAGGCGTGACGGCATCCTCCAGCTCGACCCATCCAGCGATGACGGCCGCAAGGTCGGTTTCGGGCGCTATCCCCAGATGAACATCGACATTGGCGAGACCAAGGTCACCATCAACCAGGAGGGTTCGCCTTCCGGCTCTGGCGAGTGCCCCAGCGATGGCCGTCGACAGGAAGGTCTTGCCGACCCCACCCTTACCGGAGGCTATAGCGATCACAGACGCCGGGTTGACGCGCGGGCGCGTTCCCTGACCATCTTTATTACGACGAAAGCCGATACTCATTACGCGGCTCCTTTCAGAAGTTCAGCACCAGGCGCGTCTTCCAGAAGAACGCGAGCAAGGCGGTTACTTGTTGCAGGGATCAGGCCTCCGCCGATAAAGGGCGTGAGCGCGAGATGTGAAAGATTCAAGCGGGCCGATGCGATAGCGCAGAGTATTCCCCCCCGGCGCCTGACGATATCCAGTTTGGTAATGATGGATCGACGAATGCCGAGATCGGCAAACGCCTTAACGCTGTCTTCCAGGTCCATGGGGTGGCCCTCCGCTGAAATCACAAGCACAGGCTCTGCATCAACCAGTGTGATGAGATCCTTCATCCGCCTCAGATCCTCAGGATCATTCGGATTGATCGGTGGCGTATCGATGACCATGCCATAGCCTTGTTCAGACTTAGCCTCGATTGACGAGAGAAGCTCATCGGGCGTCAGGGACGCGCCAATATTGCTGGCTTCCGTCTGCAGATAAGCCGCCATCTGCTCAGCGCCAGCAGTCGCATCGAAGTCAGCCACCAGTGGCAGCGCAGCCGATTTTGCAGCAGCCGCCCGGCGAACCAGTTTGGCCGCCGTTGATGTCTTGCCCGACCCCGGCGGACCCACAAGCATGATTGGTTTCTTGAGTGAAGGCTGGATGGGCGCAAACCCGATGAGTCCTTCAAGCGCAGTTGAAAATCCTGACGCCGGATCCTTAGCGGCTCCAACGAGTCGGGCCCCGCTGATCGCGACAATATCGGCAAATCCTTCAGGCGCACCATGCCAGACCATGATCTCTTTAAGATGTTCGCGATAGCGGTTGATCTGCAGGATCGGCGCAGGCCTTGGNTCGGCCTTAAGCTCAAATTTCGGCGCGGCTTTCTGNGTCGCCCGTTCGACACCTGCCCGCACCTCATAAGCGCTCTCGGCCTGCCATTCAGACAGAATGACCGCATCGTCGCCCATATCGGCATATACCAGCTTGATCGCCTGGTCCCGTGTGGGCGCCGAGTATAACTTCATCCTCATCCGGCACATCCCTCCCTAAATTGATCCGGCAGCGCGAAGGCGCGCCTTCGGATGGATTTCGTTTTGCGACATGACCGGCGTTTTTGGTCTGAAGCGATCGATCAGGGACTGCACAAAAGGACGGATCGCAGCACTGGTCAGCAAGACCGGTACAAGTCCCTGTTGGGCAGCCTGATCAAAGGCCTGTCGCACTTCCCCCGCAAATGCATGCAGACGCGATGGCTCAAGGGCGAGCTGACGCTCCGTCCCCTGACCGATAATCGCGTTTGCAAATGCCTGCTCCCACGCAGGTGAGAGCGTGATGACCGGCAACTGGCCGGTCTCGTCCGCATTCGCGAAACAGAGCTGACGCCCCAGCCGCGAACGGACATGTTCAGTAATGGAGACGAGGTCGGATTTGCCGGCCGTCGCCTCGGCAATACCTTCCAGAATAGTCGGCAGGTCGCGAATGGACACGTATTCGCTCAGCAGGTTCTGAAGAACGCGCTGAATGCCGGACATACTGATCTGGTTAGGCACGATGTCGTCCAAGAGTGCTCTTTGCTCTTTTGGCAGATCATCAAGAAGCGATTTCACTGCCGCGAATGACAGCAATTCCGCCATATTTTCCTTAACAATTTCCGTAAAATGCGTCGTAAGTACGGTCGCAGGATCAACCACCGTGTAACCGCCTACTGCCGCGTCTTCCTTGCGCGCTTCGTCAACCCAGATCGCTGGAAGCCCGAAAACAGGCTCAGTTACGCGTTCACCGGACATTGGCGTCGCACGTCCTGTCGCATCCATGGCGAGGTGGTGATTGAGCTTCAGGCGGCCTTCGCCTGCAGCCAGTTCCTTAACGCAGATGTGGTATGTGTCGGACTGAAGTTCGAGATTATCAACGATACGCACCGATGGCGTGATNAAGCCGTAATCTGATGCAATCTGACGACGCACCGCCTTCACCTGATCTGTAAGTTTACGGCCCTTGGTTTCATTGATGAGGGCTACCAGACCAAAGCCGAGCTCGATCTTGAGATCATCGACCGCCAGAGAGTCTGAGATTGGGGCTTCTTCAGGCTCTTTCTTCTTGTCATCAGCAATCGCAGAGGCGATCCGGTCCTGCTTCTCTTCTTCCTTGCGCGCGCGGTCCAGGCGATAGGCCATGTAGCCCAGCCCACCAGCGAGCGCGAAGAAAGGAATGATGGGCATGCCCGGGAGAAGGCCTGCAAAAAGTGCCGCGCCTGCAACCATATACAGCCCAAGCGGGTTGCTCATCAGCTGCTTGCCGAGTGCTTTGTCTGCGGCACCATCAAGACCCGCCTTAGACACAAGCAGACCCGCAGCGATGGAGATGATCAGAGCCGGTATCTGACTCACCAGGCCATCACCAATGGTCAGGCGCGTATAGGTGTCTGCGGCAGTCTCGAANGGAAGCCCTTCNTGGGCAACGCCAATAATNATGCCGCCAATAATATTGATGGCCGTAATCAGAAGGCCCGCAACGGCATCGCCNCGGACAAATTTCGATGCACCATCCATAGCGCCGAAGAANTTACTTTCGCCTTCAACTGTCTTACGGCGCTCACGGGCTTCTTCTTCGTTGATGAGGCCGGCAGACAGGTCAGCGTCAATCGCCATCTGCTTGCCGGGCATGGCATCAAGCGTGAAGCGTGCGGCCACTTCCGCGATGCGGGACGAACCCTTGGAAATCACGACGAAGTTCACGAGCACCAGGATGATGAAAATGATNACCCCAATGACGTAATTGCCNCCCATAACAAATGAGCCGAACGCCTTGATGACGTCACCGGCCGCGTCAGGCCCCTGAGCGCCNTCTGACAGGATCAGNCNNGTNGAGGCCATNTTCAGGCCNAGTCNNAGCANTGTCGCCANNAGCAGNACNGCCGGNAANGCCGAAAACTCNAGCGGCTTCTTGATCANAAGNGCNGTCATCAGNACCAGAATTGANAANGTGATCGACACNGCCAGCATCACGTCGAGCAGNAANCTCGGCATNGGCATGATNAGCATGATGATGAGGGCCAGAACCCCCACNCCCATNGCNACNTCGCCNTTNAGNCCNGATGTNAGGAANGCTCTGAACNTCAAANNNNCCAATGCGNAACCCACCNGNNGNNGCGCCGCTATTGNCGATNNCGTCAGANGANGTCGTNTCNGTCACGTGNNTTCAGGTCCTGTNGTCACACCGCTTCGCGNACTTCNCCNGGCGCCGGNATNTCNACNCCNGCNTCTGANTANGCNTTNAGCTTGTTGCGNANNGTCCGNATGGAGATNCCGAGAATNTTNGCGGCATGNGTNCGATTNCCGAGNCAATGNGTCAGCGTATCGAGGATCAGGTCCTGCTCCACTTCAGCGACCGTACGGCCGATCATGGCGCCAGACTGCGTGCTGGCTGACTGTGTAGCCGCATCGACCACTGGATTACCGGTTGGGGTCAGACCGCCCTCAGACGTGACAGGCTCCAGTCCGTCAGGTGACCGGATCGCATCCGCATTGATGGATTCATCGACTGAGAGAAGAACAGCCCGATGCATGGCATTTTCGAGCTCGCGCACATTGCCTGGCCAGTCATAGGCCAGAATGCGTTCTTTGGCGTCGTCGGAGAGGTTTTTCCGCGGCAGTCCGTTTGCAGCAGAGTATTTCTCAACGAAATAACCCGCGAGTTCGACGGAATCCTGCGTCCGCTCCCGCAGTGGCGGAATGCGAAGGTTCACCACGTTCAGGCGATAGAGAAGGTCTTCCCGGAAGATGCCTTCCTTTACGGCCTCACTGAGATTGCGGTTTGAGGTCGCCAGAATGCGGATATTGACCTTGATCGGGCGCGAACCGCCAACACGGTCAATTTCACGCTCCTGAAGGGCCCGCAGAAGTTTCGCCTGGAGCCGGGCATCCATTTCAGAAATCTCGTCCAGGAGCAGCGTGCCGCCGTCGGCCTCTTCAAACTTACCAATCCGGCGAGAGACGGCGCCTGTAAACGCGCCTTTCTCATGACCGAACAGCTCTGATTCGAGGAGATTTTCAGGGATAGCCGCACAGTTGACGGAGATAAACGGCTTGGATGCACGGCGCGACTGTTTGTGCACATAGCGCGCCATCACCTCCTTACCGACACCGCTTTCGCCTGTGATCAGGACACTGGCCTCGCTACCAGCGATCTGGTCAGCGAGCTGAATGACCCGCTGCATGGCCGGATCACTGACAATCATCGGGCGATCATCATCGGAGACCGCTTCCAGAACTGCGGCAATCATATCCGGATCGGGCGGGAGCGGAATGAATTCACGCGCACCGGCACGGATGGCATTTGCAGCGCCAGTGGCATCCGCTTCGACACCGCAGGCGACCACCGGGACCGCAATGCGTTCGGAATCGAGCGCCGTCACGAAGCTCGCAATGTCGAGGTTGTAATCGGCCATGACGAGGTCCGCGCCGCGACCTGCCCGAAGCGCTCCAAGCGCCTGATCCAGCGTATCGAAGTGTGTGACCTTCGCCCCGCGATCAAAGGCGATCTTGGACGCCACAGAAAGCTGGCCTCCGAGATTTCCAATCATCATTACGCGCATCTGAAGGCTCCTGTATTCAATCCGGTCATGTGGTTAAGGGTGCGAGACAGCATTAGTTCACGCCCTCCCCATCCTTAATGATCTCTGTCATGGTCACACCGAGACGGTCGTCGACCGGCACAATCTCGCCGCGCGCCACCAGCCGGTTATTGACGTAGATATCGATCGCTTCACCAACACGGCGATCGAGCTCGAGGACCGATCCGGGCGAAAGCCTGAGAAGTTCGGAAACCTCAAGCTGGGTCCGCCCAAGCACCGCCTGGATCTTCACCGGTACGTCGAACACCGGCGCAAGATCTGCGGCAGCCTTTTCGCCTTCACCGCCGCTGCGACCGCTCTGCACAGCATTGGCTTTTTCAAGCTCTGGCAGGTTCATTGCGTCATCAGTACTCAAAACAAGACTCTCTTTTCATCATGCGACACTGGCGAACAGGTCGCCTTGTTGGTTCAGGGGTTGGCTGAGATGCTGGTTCACCAGATCTTCCATCTGGGTGGCCAGCTCTTCTGGCGAATGGGACAGGGCGCCCTGCTCCCAATCAATGCTCCAGGCGCCGGGCGTTGCAGCCGCATCGGCCACGAGTGTGAATTCAAATCCGTCTTGCTGAAGCGGCTCGATGTGAGCGCGCAGGGGCTCAATCAGGTCTGGTGACACGCGCAATTTCAGCTCTGCCCGTTTGGGCAGCAGAGCGGCGGCATCCTGAAGGCAAGCCTCAATCGTTTCTTTCGGAAACTGCTCAAGCGCGGCACCAGCGATCTTTCGTGCCATAGCGAGGCCCAGCTCTGCGGCTTCCCGGCGAGACTGCTCTGCGAGCTGTGCGGCAAAAGGCAGGACAGGCTGGAGATGCGCCACGATCTGACCAGCCGCCGCAGCAAGCTGGCGCTGCGTTTCGGCTTCGATGGAAGCGATCGTTTCTGCGCGAACCTGTTCACACGCCTCTTCGACTTCATCCGGCTTGTACCGTTTGAACTTCTGATTGCCTTCGTGAATGATGCGCCCGTCTTCATCAAACTCAGTGAAGAATGGGAANTTGTCGGCGCTAGTAGATGAGCTCATCATCACCTCCGCCATCTGAAAGCATGATTTCGCCACGAGCGGCGAGATCTTTGGCCAGGAAGACCATTTCTGTCTGCGCCTGATCGACATCCTTCAGGCGGACCGGGCCCAAGGCCTGCATGTCATCCTTAAGAAGCTTGGCAGCACGCTCGGACATGTTCGACATGAACAGATCGCGCAGATCGTCTGATGCACCTTTAAGGGCAAGACCAAGTTTGTCTTTGTCGATACTGCGAAGGAGAGTCTGAATACCGCCCGGATCGAGNTTGGCGAGGTCCTCAAAGACGAACATAAGGGCGCGGATCTTGTCTGCACTTTCGCGATTACGTTCTTCCAGACTGGAAATGAACCGGCCTTCCGTCTGACGGTCAAAGCTATTGAAGATCTCGGCCATAAGCTCNTGGCTGTCGCGTTTGGATGTCCGCGCGAGGTTCGACATGAACTCCGACCGAAGCGTCAGTTCAATCTTGTCGAGAATATCGCGCTGCACCGGCTCCATGCGAAGCATACGCTGGACGCACTCGATTGAAAAATCTTCTGGCAGGGCCGCAAGAACCCTTGCAGCGTGATCTGGTTTGATTTTCGAGAGCACAACGGCGACTGTTTGAGGGTATTCGTTCTTAAGATAGTTGGCGAGCACCACCTCATTCACATTGCCGAGTTTGTCCCACATGGTCCGCCCAGCCGGACCGCGAATCTCCTCCATCAGAGCTTCGACTTTTTCCGGTGGCAGGAAGTTCATGAGAAGCTTATGGGTCTGCTCATACGTACCCATAATCATGCCCTGGCTGGTCATCTTGGATACGAACTCGCTGATCAATGCTTCGACCAGATCTGAATCGACGACACCAAGGCCAGACATGGCATGCGAAATCTCACGGATTTCATCCTCGCCCAGNCGTTCCCAGACGGGTGCCATATTCTCTCCGAGCGCCATGAGAATGACAGCGGACTTTTCAGCACCATTCATGCTCTGCAGTTTGCTGCGGGTCTTCACCGACGTGCCAGCAGGCGGCCCACTGCCACCCTGCCCAGCAATGGCACTGGCGACTTGTGCGAGAGCTTCAGCTTCTGCACTCATCAGAACGCCCTCTGCTCAGATTCGTTGAGCCAGTTCCGCAGGATCGAAACAGACTCATCGGGATGCTTGTCGATCATCTCGGCAATCTTTTTCATCGAAGACGCTTTCACCTGACCAGTGACGTTGGCGACGTCGATAGAGTGCTCAAGATCGTTTCCGGCAGCTGATTCAGAATCGCTGCCATCATGAGGAAGTGCAGCAACCTGCACCCCTCCCGTTTTGTTCGGCAGCGCGCCAGACGACTGTGACGCTGGCTTCAGAAGACCGCTGACAAGCGGGCGAAGCACAAAGAAAATGACGGCTAAGCCTCCAAAGAATAGCGCAGCCAGCTCTACGGAGCGCATGATATCGTTTTTGGTGAAATCCAGAAGCGGTGGCTTGGACGAGGTGCCCTGTGTGAGGGATGGCTGCGCGAACTGAATATTCACGACCTCTATCACATCACCGCGACTTTCATCATATCCGACTGCTGAACGAACCAGCGCTGAAATCTGGGCCATCTCAGCCTCAGTTCGCGGCGCATAGGTCATCACTGGCGTCTCACCTTCCAGGCCAGCTTCGCCAGCAGCCCCTGCATAGTCGATCGCGACAGCAACAGAGAGCCTTTTAACCTGACCGCCTTCGACCACTTCAGTCTGAGTAGTCTTAGAAATTTCGTAATTGATGGTTTCTTCGAGCGTAGACTGGCTGCGATCCTCAAGCGGGCCATCTGTGGCCGTGTCTTGCTGATCGGGGAGGTTTTGTTCGACGGTCGTTACGTCCTGACGGCCTCGGATCAGGTCCTGAGACGTGTCTTCGCGAGTCTGAGTTGAACGTACGACACGGCCATCAGGATCATAGAGTTCAGACGAACGTGTCACACGGTTGAAATCAACATCTGCGCTGATCTGAACGCGTGCAGCACCAGGGCCAACAACCGGCTCAAGCTGGGCAAGGACTTTCTGACGCAGATCCTGTTCGATCATCGAACGGCGCTCATCTGCGGTCATTCCGCCACCAAACACACCGTCTCCGGCAGAGGCCGCCGCAAGAAGACGCCCCTGTGTATCAAGCAGAGTGACTTGATCCGGCTCCAGACCGGGCACGGCGCTGGCTGCCAGATTGCGAATCGCACGAACATTTGCCGGGTCCATTGAGCGACCCACAATATCAACTACGATCGAGGCTTTGGCGCGGCTCTCATCGCGATCAAACAAACGACGCTCGGGAAGCACCAGACTGACGCGCGCTGTCCGCACCGTATCGAGCATGGCAATATTGCGCGCCAGCTCGCCTTCGAGTGCGCGCAATCGATTGACATTCTGGACGAAGGTGGTCGCACCGAGCGCATCTTGTTGATCAAAAATTTCATAGCCGATGGAGCCGCGCGATGGCAGGCCTTCTGCCGAAAGCATAAGGCGCGCATCAAGCACCTGCTCGCGCGGAACAAAGATCGAGGAACCGTCGCCACGCATTTCATATCGGATGTTGGATTGATCCAGCCTCTCTGCAATTTGCGAAGCTTCAGAGAGCTCGAGACCGGAATATAAAAGCGCCTGCTGACCACCACCGGTCCGCAGGAAAAGAGCTGAAAGCACACCACCGACAATCGCCAGCACGATAAGGCCCGCAATGATGCGGGTCTGACCGATTCCGGCGATTGAAAAGCCTGATTTCTTATCGTCTGTCTGAGCCATAAATGCCTAGCCGCAATCCATTACGGAGAAATACTAGGCAGGAATTTCCCACCTGACCGTAAAGGAGGATTTAACGGAGGCGCTCAGAGAGCGTTTATTTCTGTCAGTTTCTGTATTGTTGTACGCGCGTCACACGCAGCCCCTTGGAGCCGTGACGGTCATACAGACGTTCCCAGCAACCGAATTCCTCTTCACTGAGATTATACTTCTGACATGCGTCCTTAAGCGTAAGAAGCCCGCCACGAACGGCGGCAACGACTTCAGCCTTGCGACGTGTCACCCATCGGGAGATGCCAGGATCGGGAAGATCCTGCAGGGTGATCGGTCTTCCGTCTGGTCCCGGAACAGAATCGATCATTTGGTTATTTTGCACCATCGGTCAGCCCTTCTTTTTGGAGCCTGGTTTGTTGATGGCACTGTTATAGGCACAGAGATTTTAAGACCCCCCTCCCCCCAACGCTGGGAATTAAATGAAAGTTGAAGGAAATTTTTTCCCCCCAATGCGAACTAAAAAAAGCCGGAAGGCAGAGCTTCCGGCTTTCATAAAAACGCTTAACCGTTGAATTATTTCAATTTATTCAGATCATCGTTTAATACGGATCAGCTCATCCAACATCTCATCAGCCGTGGTGACAATTTTGGAGGATGCAGAATATGCCCGCTGCGTGACGATCAAATCTGTAAATTCTTCTGCAAGATCGACAGTAGACGCTTCAAGCGAGCGAGACTTCACAACGCCCGAACCGCCCTCATTTGCTGCCTTCATATTTAACTGGCCTGCATCAGGCGAGGCGGAGTAAGCGCCACCCGGCTCAAGGTTCAGCCCGGAAACGTTTGCAAACGTTGCAAGAGGAAGCTGATAGATCTTACGTGACAGCCCATTCGAGAACAGGGCATTCACGTAGCCATCCTGATCGACTTCAACAGAAGCGAGGACACCATATGCGCGACCATCTACTGTTGATTCGATCAATTCTGACGGCGTGTCGAACTGCGTGATGCCGCCCGGCGACAGACCGCCACCGAAATCCAGATTGAGGGTTTGCGCGGCGAGGCCAAGGCTATCTGCCCAGCCCACCGCCGGCGCGACAGCCGGATCTCCAGACGCAAGCATCTCAATTGAGGTTGGCAATGTGGTGTTGGCAGTATCGAGCTGACCGAATGGCGTGAACGCGACTGTACCCGAAGCAATAATGCCATCCGGGCGGCCCGTATCNTGGGTGTCTGAAGCAGGAACCACATGGATCTCAGCGTGCCACTCATTCGCATTGGTCGCAGACTTCATGAAGCTGAAGGCGAGTGTACGAATACTCCCCAGTGAGTCATAGACCTGCACTGTACTCTGGAAGTCCGGTGTAAAATCGCCAGACGCCATGCTGGCATTTGGAGTGGTTGTCAGGTCATAGCTCGCGGCAGCCGGGTTAACTTCCTGAGATGCCTGGAGGTTTGCCGAGAAGGCAATGCTTTGTGTCGCTTCAGCCGCGCCGCCAATATTTGAGATGCGAACCGGTTCAAGTACGTTCAGGTCAGTCGGACCGGTAGGGATTGGATTTGCTTCATCAATCGGCCAGCCGTGCAGATAGTATCCAGACGTGTTGACCAGATACCCTTCGGCGTCTGGTTCGAACTGGCCAGCGCGCGTGAAATAATATCCGTCTGCGCCGGTTGCGTCCGCAGCCTTACGCCGTGTCACGAACATGCCATCGCCTGAAACCCCCAGGTGAGTGGAGAGGTTCGACGGCTCAAGAGCACCCTGCTCTCCAATCATCGCCTTATTGCTGGCGATCACACCACCGGCATTGTAGTGNGAGTANGAGTTTTGCTGAACCAGAAGCGCTGTGAAATCCGTGCGCTGGCGNTTGAAGCCCACTGTGTTGGCGTTGGCGATATTGTCTGACGTAACAGCCAGTGCGGAGGCATTGGCACGGAGCCCGGCCGTGCCTGCCAGAAGCGCTGTATTGATACTCATATTGTTATACTCCTTGAAAGATCACCATCATTTGACGTGAGGTTCGACCCTTCGAGGTCTGTTTCGCATTGCGTGGCCTGTCCTTTTGACGGGCCCGTTATTCAAATCGATCAGGCGTCTGCCGTATCGGTTTTGTCTTCTGAAGACGGCCTGCTTTCGGTGACGCTAAGCACACTTGCAAAATCGAAAAGACCGGCATTCGTAGAGAGCATGGTGCGCCCGGAAGACAGATCGATGCCGTCCACATGGGCCTTCACGCGAACCGGAACATCCACAGCGTCGCCTTCGGCATTCTCAGCCCGGATCACAAGAGCGTAACTGCCACTCGTAAGGTCGTCTCCAGATGTCTGCTCGCCGTCCCAGGAGAAGTCGAAGCGCCCGCGTTTGTTTGACATGTCTTCGGAATAGACGATTTCGCCCGTTTTAATATCCTGTATGGAGAGCTTGGCTTTTTCCACATCAGCCGGCATTTCATAAATCCAGTCGATGCTTTCTCCCTGCAAGTCGGCAGAAATGGAATTCACTTCAATCGCCTTGCCGAGATAGCTGGACAGGCTGGCAGCCGTTGAACTCGCTGTAACAGTAATCAGCTCGGCAATCGCGCTGTTGGTCTGAATCTGCTGCTCAACGCCCGAGAACTGGACGAGCTGATTAGTGAACTCGGAAGAGTCCACAGGCTCGAGTGGGTCCTGGTTCTGCAGCTGAGCTGTCAGAAGCGAAAGAAAGGTGTCAAAGTTTTCAGCCAGGCGTGCAGAGGACGAGTTTGCCTTTGACTGAAATGTTGCGGCCTGTGATACGGCATCAACCATATAGCGTCTCCTAAACCCTCACATCCAGTCGCGATCGCGACCAGAACTGAATATCGGGCGTGATGGATGCATTGGCTTCTGCCTGTGCGGTTTCAGCGTCCGCCGAAACATCAGCCTGGCCTGAGCCATTGGATGTTCCGTCCTTCTGTGCGGACGAAGTATCGGATTGGCTGCGTGCATCTATTTCAACACGCAGCCCGTTTTCATCGAGGGAAAGCCCTGCCTGAGTGAGGGCATTTTCCAACTGTCTGAGATTGCGATTCAGCGCATCAGCTGCGCTTGAATCCTGAGCCGCCAGAACGGCCTGAATACGGCCATCTCCATCGACTTCGATCTTTACATTCACCTTGCCAAGCTCGGCCGGGTCGAGGCGGATTTCAAATTTAGAGGTTTTTCCGTCAAACCGTTCAAGGAGTTTGAAAGCCACCTGATTGCCTAATGCCGCCGCAGCGCCATTAGGCAGTGACCGCGCCTGAGCAGCGGCAGCCGGGGCTGAAGATTTGCTCGAGGAAGACGTTTCGATCAATGCCGGGTCGGCTGACGACTCACCATCGACTGTTCCGTCAGCCAGATCGGGACTGACATCACTCCCCACCAGCGACAACTCAGGCTGGGTAGCGGCTGGAGCCTGCTGCGCTGCGGGTTGCATCATCGCACGAGCCGATTGAGCTGGTGACTCAGGGGACACAGCTGACGATGATGTCGAAGACGTCGAAGATGAATTTTGCGGTTTCACAGTCGAAGTGCCAGGCGTCCCATTTGGCTTCACCGCACTGATACGTGCCGGATCAGCTCCCGCGCTGGCTTTTAGTGAAGCGACTTCTGTTTTCAGCGGGTCAGCCTGACGAGCCATTGATGTCTGCGCATTTTGTGCCGTTTGAGCGGCCGCAGACTTTTCAGATGTTGCGCCCTGCGCAGCCTGTTTCGTTCCTGCAATATTAGTGTCTTCTGTGACCGCGCCATCAGCATCCGCATTCTGCATTCCATTCATAGCTGACGGCGACTGACCGGATGAAGGAGCTGGCGCTTTTGGCGGCGATGCTTCTGCAGAAGTTGTGGCGCTGGTTGTTCCAGCTGTTGCAGCACTAACAGATGACGCCGCCTGAGATGCAGTTTGCGCCGGTTCAGCCTGCCCGGCCGGGGCAGTATTCGTTTGAAACGCTGTTACTCCTTTTGAACCTGCCAGGAGAATTCTGGCCGCTTCTTCTGGAACAGGCTGCCCATTGGCGACAGCTTCAGCCTGCATTTTCAACGCGGCTTCTTGCTCAGCTGACCAGCGTGGCTGGCGCATAACAGACTCAGTATTGCCGTTTCCTGCCCATCTGTCTGAAGTTGGTATGCCATGCTCTGTCGTCATTTTCTGGGTCGTTCTCATTCCCAGAAGCGCCAAAATGGAGGCGTCGGCATCAGGCCTGCCAGAAGCTTTAGCTTTCTCGTCCGCGCTTTGCGCACGACGCAATTCCTCAGCAAAGTCATCACGCTCCCGATCTGTGGACCGGACCGTCTGCTTCTCTGTTGTGGCTTCCGGGGTGCCCCCGGTCGGCATCGTGAACATTTGAGACTCCTGGCACGTGACACGTGCAGCAGAGAGTTAAGAGCAAACCAGCTGCCAGAAGGGTTTCTGAGATGTTAAAGGTATTTTTGCCATATAAAACAGATGTTTATGGAAATCCGCGAAACTCTGTTAAGCTTCCATACACCTTTGAATACATTTTTTGCCGAGTGTACCGGTAAATCGTGCCCGGTCGAAAAGTAACACTTCTGCGGATGGCCTGCAGTGACCGGTCAAAGTTTTCCGACCTCGTAAAGGATTGCGAAATCTCCCCTTAATAAAATCCTGCATCTAATGAAGCAAAGCCAGGAGATGACCTGATCGGCGGAACCTGACGGGATTGAGGATGAGTATAAACGGTATTCTGAATACGGGACTCAGCTCGCTGTTAGCGAACCAGTCTGCGCTACGCGTCACCTCGAACAACATCGCCAACGTGAATACGGAGGGCTATGTCCGCCAGGATGCGCGCACGACGCAGGTTGTTTTNGATGGCAAAGGCGCTGGCGTAGCGCTGGTCGTTCAGCGTGCTGCGGACAGGTTTCTGGCCGCGACTCACCTCTCAAGCATTTCGAAAGCAGGGCAGTTCGAAACTGCGTCTGGACTGATGGATCGCGCACAGGGGAGCTTTGGTGACCCGACAAGCACCAACTCCCTCTTCTCGTCACTTGATAGCATCATATCTCGCGCATCCTCTCTGACGAACGATCCATCATCGTCTTTGCGTAAAGCCGACATGGTTTCTTCAATTCAGCACGTATTTGAAGATATTCAGGGTGTTTATTCCCGTATCGACGGCCTCCGCGACGAAGCCAGTCANAAACTGAGCGGCGCAATTGAAACCGCCAACTCCCTGATGAACCAGATCGCTGATCTGAATTCAGAGATTCAAAAGTATAGCATGAATGGCTCGGATGCGAGTGGTGCGGAGACCAAACAAAGTCAGCTCATGGACGAGTTGGCGAGCCTGATCGATTTCAAGGTGACACCGCAGGAGCGCGGTGGGGTAGAACTTCGCACAAGCTCTGGATTATTGCTGGTCGACCATCGCGCTGCGAAACTATCGGTCGCCGATAACACGTCCGGGGCGCGCTTTGCCGGGATCAGTATCTCGCCGGCCGGTTCGGATGCAGAACTCGATGTCACCCGTCAAATTTCAAGCGGCGAGATTCGCGGACTTCTTTCTGTACGCGACTATGAATTGCCAGAACTTTCCTATGCGCTTGGCGAATATGCGGCCAGCCTGGCTGACGCCTTAAACCAGGCGCACAACGAAGGCACAGCCGTTCCGGCTCCGACCAGCCTGAGTGGGCGCAATACCGGTTTGCAAAGCACCGACTCGCTCGGATTTACCGGAAACGCTGACTTTGCAATTGTCGGCTCAGACGGGCGAATTGTTGAGCGCGTGCAGGTTGATTTCGACGCAGGAACGCTGACGGATTCTGCCGGCAATGTCACAGCAACAGGTGCCACTATTGGCAGTTTCGTAAGCGCGCTGGATGCTCAATTCGGCGGCGCGGCAAGCGTGAGCTTCGCGAATGGGGAGCTGAGTATTTCAGCGACCGGGACCAACGGGATATCAATAGGGCAAGACGCGACCTCGCCCTCTGACAGGGCCGGACGTGGCTTTTCGGCGTTTTTCGGCCTGAATGACATCGTCCAGACCTCCAGCCCCACATTTTACGACACTGGCCTTCAGGGCACAGACGGACACGGATTTACCACGGGAAGCATCACTTTCGGCCTTCGCAACGGTTCTGGCGACCTGCTTCAGACGGTAGAATATGTACCAACACCCGGTGCCAGCATGAATGACATGGTCACTGACCTCAATTCATCAGGTATTCTGGGCAATTTCGCGACCGCGAGCCTTGATGGTGAAGGGCGACTGAATATCATTCCGAATGCGTCAGGCACAATTTCAGCGATTGATGTGGTCGCCGATTCAACCCTTCGCGGCGCATCGGATATGTCCATGTCGAGCCTGTTTGGCCTCGGCATTGAAGGTCCGGCTGAACGGGCGCGCTCACTGTCAGTCAATGACGAAATCGCTCTGAACCCTTCGCGGCTCGCGACGGCTGCTCTCAATCCAAACGCGACGGCAGTTGGTAGTCTCGCCGTTGCGTCAGGTGACAATAGCGGGGCACTCTCACTTCAGAGCGCCCTTGGCAAAACGGTCAGCCTGAGAACGATTCAGGGGTCTGAATTTCTGAATCTGTCGATCACCGACGCCGCATCCCAACTGGCGTCACATGCTGGTAGTAAAGCCGTTTCCTTCGAAAATCGGGCCGATGCAGCAGTCGCAATACGAAGTGAAGCTGAAACCCGGCGCGCGTCTGCAGAGGGCGTGAATCTCGATGAGGAAATGGTTCGCATGACCATTTACCAGCAAAGTTATTCTGCCGCCTCCCGGCTCATTCAAACATCGAAGGACATGTATGATGTCCTCCTCAACATGGTATAGAGGCTAGCATCCGATGACCCGTATTGCCTCGAGCATGATCAATGCAAGCGCGCTTGCTGACCTCGCCAGAGCCCAGCGCGACTTGTTTGACACACAGCGCCAGACCGCGTCTCAAAAAGTCGCTGATGACCTTAAGGGCTACGGCCAGAACGCACGGAGCGTTGTCAGTCTGGAACGCATGCGCGCACAGTCTGAAGCCTATAAGAGCGCGGCGTCCGAGCTCTCTACACGGCTGGATTTGCAAGATACGCACCTCAGCCGCGCGTCTGATGTTGTTGGATCACTGCGGGAAAAGCTGACCTCCGCACTGGCAATGAACGACCTCTCGTCTGTCGCCAGCGAAATCAGCACCGCCTATTCAGACATAAAATCTGGCTTCAATGCGACGCTGAACGGAAAGTATCTCTTCGGTGGCACAGCGTCGGACAGTGCGCCGATTGTTGCTGGAACCATCTCTGATCTTGCGGCCAATCCGGTGGCGGACGCCGTAAACGCAGACGGTGAAACCGTCAAAGTCCGGATCTCTGAGAATCGCCTTGTCGAGGCGGCCCCGCTTGCCCGAACTGAGGCACAGGAAATTTTGTCCGTACTCCGCGATCTTCAGATCTTCGAAGAAGGCGCCAACGGGCCGTTTACGGAGAACCCGACACAGGTGCAGAAAACCGCGATCCAGGACGCGCTTGCTGCTCTGAAGCCAGCACATGAAGGGTTGATTGATCTGCAAGCGAGAAATGGTCAGGTCCTCAATCAGACTGATGACATGATTGAACGCCATACACAGGAAGGTGATCTGCTCAGCTCGCTTACCGCTGACATTACAGATGTCGACATGGCCGAAGTCGCCGTGAAGCTGAACCAGGCCCAGCTTCAGTTTCAGGCCACGGCATCGGTCTTCCGCACGATCCAAAGCCTGTCTCTCGTGGACTTCCTTCGCTAACGCACGATACGGAATTTTCGGCGGTCAAAAAACGCCAGCAAATTCTGCACGTTATGGCCACGCTTAAGGATCACGCCTTCCGGCGAGATGATGGACCATGCGCCCTGCTTTCGCGCCAGTGCCGGCTGTTTCTCAATTCGATAAATCGGCATTTCGGCCGCTCTTTTGAAAATGGAAAAGATCGCCCGGTCCTTGTGCATGTTCAGCGCATAGTCCCGCCATTCGCCTGCTGCGACCATGCGACCATATACGTCCATGATCGCGTCCATTTCGAGCCGCTCGAAATAAACAGGAGTATTCGACCTCTGCTGGGCCGTTTGTGTCGACATATTCATCTCAGTAATGTGCTCCCCATTTCGAGGCAGGACAGTCCCGCGAACAGATTGTGACAGAGATTTAATTCAAAACACAATCTTGCCGCAAATCATCCCCTTCAATGTCTTTGAGCCTGCCCAATATCTGTCTTGTCGGGCGTCGGAAGGGTACGATCCAGACCCATCAGCCCCCCAGCCCCCCTGGGCGTTCCCATCGCCGGCTGCCCGACACCCAGATTGTTTGAGAAATCCCCCCAATTGAGCGCGTTGCTTCGGCAACGCGCTTTTTGGTAAGTTTTTCATGCCAGACAGAGATGGGACCATCAGGGAGGGTCGGATCTTGAACTCAGTGATGACAGTTCGCGGCCTGACACGAAGATTCGGCAATTTTCTCGCGCTTGATGCGCTGAGCTTCGATCTCCGCCGTGGATGCATCACCGGCCTTCTCGGGCTGAACGGCGCAGGAAAATCCACGACGCTCAGCCTGTTAACGGGCAATCTGGTTCCAGATTCGGGCGAGATTTCCTTCGCCAGAGACGTCTCGCCTTCTGGCTTAGCCACCCTGCGAGGACGGTTTGGATATCTGCCGGAAGGCGCACCTCTCTTTGAAGACCTGACGGTGAAGGCACACCTGGACACCATGGCTGGACTGCAGGGGCTGAAATCCGAAGTACGCCGAGACTCCATAAAGAAGATGATGGCTCGCTTCGAGCTGGAGCGCGTTGCCCATCAGATTATTGACACACTCTCGAAAGGCTACCGCCGAAGGGTGGCTCTTGCTGCTGCCTGTCTGGGCGATCCAGAAATCCTCATCCTGGATGAACCGACGGACGGCCTCGACCCCTTTCAGAACGAACGTATTCTCGACCAGCTCAAGGCGGCGCGCGAACACCAGACCCTCCTGATCTCCACCCACAATCTCAGCGATGTGGAACGGCTCTGCGACCGCGTCCTCATCCTGAAAGACGGCCGACTGACCTTTGACGGTACACTCTCTGATCTCAAGACGACGTCAGATGAAGGCAATCTGTCTCATGCATTTCAGCTACTTCATAGCGAACGGAATACAGCGTGATGACAGGATTTCTGGCTGTTTTCAGGAGAGAACTTCGCGCCTTCTTTCTGGGTCCACTCGCCTATGTGTTCATTGGCGTCTATATTCTGATCTCAGGTCTAGCGACCTGGAATATTGCCCGGCTGTTTGATACGGCCCGGGTAGATTTATCTCCTTTCTTCCAGTTTCAGCCATGGATACTGGCTGTGCTTGCCCCCGCCATTGGAATGCGCCTCTGGAGTGAAGACCTGCGGTCCAGAACCGCGCAACTTTATCTGGCCTCACCGCTCCCACTTCTCACAGTTCATCTGGCGAAAGCGCTGGCTGGCTTCTGCGTTCTGTTGCTCGCGCTGATGATCTGCGTGCCCTACTGGCTGGCCATGACCTGGCTGGGCGCGCCTGACCACGGCGTCATCGCGCTTTCGCTGTTTCACATGGCCTGTCTCGGGCTCGTTTTTCTTCTCGTTTCGATGGCTTTCTCGGCCATGACCCGCCATCAGGTTGTGGCACTCGTGCTGAGCGTGGCGACCTGCTTGCTCCTTCTGGTGCTCGGGCTGAACCTCGTAACTACTGGGCTTGGCTCGAGCATTCCAGGGTTTGTCACAGACTGGCTATCCGGTTTCAGCCTGTTTGAACCAGTAAGAAACTCCAGTCGGGGCATTCTCCGCCTTACAGACCTGCTGATCTATTTCGGGCTTGGCGCACTCGCTGTCACCTTCGGCATTTTTTTCATCAACCAGACGCGTCTCGTTGGACAGAGGTCATCAGCCAAATACTGGAGGATGGCCTCACTTGCGCTTCTTGTAATCGGCTTTCCAATTGCGCGAGGTCTGGTGCAGGAAAGCCTGCCAGGCGTGCGAGCAGACGTAACCGGCTACCGCCTCAATACGCTGTCGCCCGGCGCGGAAGCCCTTGCCTCCTCCTTGCGTGAACCGGTCGATCTGACGCTCTATTACTCCAGCGACATTGGTCAGGATTATCCTGAAATCCGTGCCCATGCTGAGCGCGTAGAAGCATTGCTGCGTGCGCTGGAACAGAGCTCCAATGACAAGATCCGCCTCAAATTCAGCAATCCGCGACCTTTCTCCCAAAGTGAAGACGAGGCCATTCTTTACGGTATCTCAGCGATCCCGACTGAGGGCGTGGACCCCCTTTATTTCGGTCTGGTTGGACGCAACAGGGTGGATGACACGCAGACCCTGCCCTTTCTGTCTCCTGATCAGGACCGAACACTGGAATTCGATGTCTCGCGCCTTCTTTCCGGGCTGGATCGGCTGGAGACACCAACAATTGGAATTTTGTCTGGCATCTCCGCGCTTTCGGCTACGGCGAACGAGCAGGAGAAAACGCCGCTGCAGAAGGCCATCGAAGCTGAATATCGTATCGGGTGGATCACACCTCAGGATTTCGCGCTGCCGACTGGCATGAAATTACTGATCATTGCCCAGCCACCGGATGTTTCTGCGCACACGCGCTATCTTCTCGACCGTTTCATCTCTGCCGGAGGACGCGTTCTGGTTCTCGCAGACAAAGCGCCTCTGCTTCACGAGCGGACCGTCAGCGATCAGCTGAATGATTGGATGAGCCATTGGGGCGTGTCGTTATCCGAGCAAATCCTCGCTGAACCTGAACTCGGCCTGGCCGTGTCCGTACAGACAGTTTCGGGTCCACAGGCTATCCGCCAGCCGGTCTTTCCTGCGCTTGGTTCAGCCCAGATCAACCGAAATGATTTTCTGACGGCCCCCCTTCAAAACGCTGTTCATTTTGGCGCGGCCGGCTGGTTGATCCCTGATCCAGGGCGAAAGACGCAATTCACACCGCTGATCTCTTCAAGTTCCGAGGCTGAAGCTCTGAACGCGGACGCTTATCTTCAGAGCGACCAATCACCGGCCTTTGCGCGGGCAAACATGTCGCCATTGAACAATGAGGTTGTCGTTGCTGCGCGAGTGAGCGGAGCTATGACCGCCGGGGAGAACGAGCCACCAAAACCACAATGGCCGGACGATCCAGTTCTCCGACGCCTCGCTGAAGCTGAATGGCAGGAGGCCATAGAGGCTTCTGTGCTGTTAAGACAGGCAGAGATTGTCGTGATTGCTGACACTGACTTCCTCTATCCAGCCTTTTATCTGAACCCGCAAACTGGCGCAGTCACAGCCGATAACGAGGCCCTTGTTATGTCGGTGCTGGACCAGTTTGCCGGTAATCCTGATTTGGCTTCCCTGCGTGCAAGGCCTCCGACTGCGCGGCCTATGACTCGCGTGATTGAGATGAGGCGTGCAGCAGAAGAGGAATATCTGTCGCGCCAGCAGGAGCTGGAAACCCGCCTTGGAGAAATTGAATCCCGCTTGAACCCATCTGGTGCTTCGAACCCAGGCGTACAGGCCGACTATTTGAATATCCGAAAGGATTTACGCGATCTGCAGGCTGATTTTCGCCGCCGTATTGATAATCTGGAGGCCTGGCTTCGCTGGATCACCATGTGGATCCCTGCTGCGCTCGCCTTTCTTGCAAGCGCGGGCATTGTCTTCCTGACGCGTGGAGGACGCAAATGAACGACAAGCCAAAACGCCAGTTCGTTGTCATTGCGGGGATTGTTATCACACTCGGTTTTCTGACGCTTTTTTTTCGGGCGCCGGATCAGAGTGCGTCATTTGATTCACCAGACTCCAACGGACCGCTATTTGCCGATGAAACAGTAGAGCGCGCTAAGGTTGTTCAGGTTTCAACAGCGGAGGGAATGTACAGGCTTGTCGCCGACGACGACGGCTGGGTAATTCCCGAAAAAGCAGATGCGCGCGTGGGCATTGAAAAAATAGACCGGCTTCTGGCCAATCTGAAAGGGCTGGAACTTACTGAGGCGATGACGGCACTTCCGGAGCGCTTTGACGAACTCGGGCTCGGTGATCCGGAGAGTGGCGGATATGGCGCAAAGCTCCAGCTTGGATCAGATGGCCCGGTTGTTATTCTTGGCGTTAAGAATGATCAGCAATTCGTACGCGCGCCAGGTGAGACACAAACCTACCGGGTCAATCAGCTGCTGCCTCCGCTTCACAGGGCGGTCTGGTGGCTTGCAGATTCTGCGCTAGCGGTTCCTGATCTTTCCGCAGGCCTTGAAGGCTTTAATGAGCGATCTGAGGATAGTGCTGACGCTGACCTCGCCTTTCTCAAATCGGTTCTTTCAGAACTCGAATTTGATGATGTTCGCGCCAGTCTCAATCCGGTCGGTCGGTCTGCGACATTGCGCTATTCATCCGGAGACACCGTGACCGTCACCCTCACAGAAGAAGACGGGACGTACTGGATCAGCCTTGATGGTGATCACGCAGAGTTATCGGACGGCCGTTTCAAGAACCGATCTTACCGCATTGATGCGCTGACGGCGTCTGATCTCACCGCCGTGCTGTTCTAGACGTGTGAGCTTAGCCTGAAACCGCAGGAACAAGACTGAAATCCAAGATTTCGCCGGTGGCACTTTCCTGCACGACGACAAGACACGCAGCATCCTGACAAGCGACATCATAGCGCTCAGGCTCAATGCCGTCCCAATTGCCGATTTTCTTCAGGCTTGTCGCCAGATTGAGGTGGCGCAGCTTCTTGCCTGAGTTTCGGCCCGCTTCGGGTGTCAGCTGGGTGACGCCGGGGATGTATCCGATCAACCAGACTTCTGATGGCCCCGCCAGCTCATCACTTGAGATCATCACACTGTCATCAGAGAAGCTCAGCGCCATTTTTGGGGTCTTCTCATGTTCTGCAAGCGCCATCTTCTCACGGATTGCGGACTCATCGTTGCCAGAGTTCTGACGACTACCATCTATTACCACTTGCGGTGTGTAAGGCCCCCGAAGATCAAAACGATCCGCATAGCGGCGCTGGCGCGCCTGCACTTCCGGGGTGGCATAGGGCTCTTTGACCCCGAGATATTCCCAGTAGGAAACAGACCAGACAATCGGAAAGACATTCGGATCGGACGCAATATCGATCAGCGTCTCGTTGGCATCCGGACAATTCCCGCAGCTTTGGCTGGAAAAAAGCTCAACGAGGATCGGCTTGCTGGCTGCGTCTTCGGAATGCGCTGAAAGCTGAGTGACCGGCGCAAGCAGAAGGCAGGCCGCCAAAGCAGATCGTATGAGTGAGGAGCGTGTCATGCTTAATCCATACCGAAAGTCTATAGCACATACGAATCACTAGCCTGTGAGGCAGACACGGATTGGTTGCTTTAGCTGCATCCTAGACGAGAAATACTAAGCTTGCAGCGAAGCATGGAGTCGCACGGGCTCAGTGCTCAGAATTAGAGCAAAAAAAAGCCCCGGAAGATATCCTCCGGGGCTTTTCTGTTCAGTTCTAGGCTGATGCCTTGGCGAGATTGCGCAGCACATAGTGCAGGATGCCGCCATTTCGATAGTACTCCATCTCGTTCTCGGTATCGATCCGGAGGAGCGCCTTGATGGTTTTCGTTTCCCCGTTCGGGAAGGTGACTTCGATATCAACGTCCTGACGCGGCGTGATGTCGGCAACGCCTTTAATCGTCACAGTCTCATTGCCCGTCATGCCAATATCGGCCCAGCCTTGACCTTCCGGCAGCTGCAGTGGGAGCACGCCCATACCGATCAGGTTTGAACGGTGGATACGCTCAAAGCTTGAGGCAGCCACAGCGCGAACGCCCAGCAGAATCGTACCTTTCGCCGCCCAGTCGCGTGACGAACCGGTGCCGTATTGCTCGCCGGCGAACACAACCAACTCTTTGCCGTCGGCCTGGTACTTCATGGCCGCGTCATAGATTGGCATGACTTCGCCATCCGGCCAGTGCTTTGTGACACCGCCTTCTGTCCCCGGAACCATCTGGTTCTTGATGCGAATGTTGGCGAATGTGCCGCGCATCATGACTTCGTGGTTACCGCGACGTGCGCCGTAGGAGTTGAACTCGCGAACCGGCACACCTTTTTCCTGAAGGTACTTACCAGCAGGGCTGTCAGCCTTGATGTTACCAGCTGGGGAGATGTGGTCGGTAGTGATCGACTCGCCGAACAGGCCGAGGATGTTTGCACCGATGATGTCGTCGGTTGCTTCCGGCTCCATACCCATGCCTTCGAAGTAAGGTGGGTTCGCCACGTAGGTCGATTCCGGCCAGCCATAGGTTTCGCCGCCTTTGACTTCGATTTTCTGCCAGTGCTCATCACCTTTGAACACGTCGCCATAACGCGACTCGAACATTTCAGGTGTGACACACGAACGAACGATCTCAGTAATTTCGTCATTGGTCGGCCAGACGTCAGACAGGTAAACCGGCTTGTTCTCGTCGTCATAACCAATCGGGTCACGTGTCAGGTCGACATTCATTGACCCCGCAAGGGCGTAAGCCACAACCAGCGGAGGACTGGCGAGATAGTTGGCGCGAACGTCAGGGTTCACGCGGCCTTCAAAGTTCCGGTTACCGGAGAGGACCGACGTCGCCACCAGATCCTCAGCCGCAATCGCCTTGGAGATTTTCTCAGGCAGCGGACCAGAGTTACCGATACAGGTTGTGCAGCCATAACCGACGAGGTTGAAGCCGAGCGCATCAAGATCGTCCTGAAGACCAGCACGTTCCAGATAATCAGTCACGACCTGAGACCCTGGCGCGAGCGATGTCTTCACCCAAGGCTTCACTTTCAGGCCGCGCTCCAGCGCTTTCTTGGCGACGAGACCCGCAGCAATGAGGACGGATGGGTTTGAGGTGTTCGTACACGATGTGATCGCCGCGATCACAACATCGCCATGGCCGATTGTGTAGTCTTCGCCTTCGACTTTCGCACGCTTGGTTGCCTCGTCGAGCTTCTTGAACTCTGTGTCCATGGTTTTCGCAAATGCGTCCGCAGCATCGTCGAGAATGATGCGATCCTGAGGGCGTTTTGGCCCGGCAATGCTTGGACGAACGGTCGAAATGTCGAGTTCGAGCGTGTCTGTATAGGTTGGATCACCCATATCTTCGCGCCACATACCCTGGGCCTTGGCATAAGCTTCGACCAGGGCAACCTGCTCTGCCGGGCGACCGGTTGTTTTAAGGTAATCGAGTGTTTCGCTATCAACCGGGAAGAAGCCACATGTCGCGCCATATTCCGGCGCCATGTTCGAGATCGTCGCTTCGTCTTCCAGAGACAGATTGCCGAGGCCAGGACCGTAGAATTCAACGAACTTGCCGACAACACCCTTCTGACGCAGCATGTCCACAACGGTCAGAACGAGGTCAGTCGCGGTGACGCCTTCAGCCATTTTGCCGGTCAGCTTGAAGCCGATGACTTCCGGGATGAGCATAGAAACCGGCTGGCCGAGCATGGCGGCCTCAGCTTCGATACCACCGACACCCCAACCGAGAACGGACAGGCCATTCACCATGGTTGTGTGGGAGTCTGTACCAACGCAGGTATCCGGATAGGCGACGGTCTCGCCGTCTTCTTCCTTCGACCAGACCGTCCGGGCGAGATATTCGAGGTTCACCTGGTGGCAGATGCCAGTGCCAGGAGGCACAGCGCGGAAGTTTTCAAAGGCCGTCTGCCCCCATTTCAGGAACTCATAACGCTCTTTGTTACGTTCATATTCGCGCTCAACGTTTTTCTCGAAAGATTGCGGTCCGCCGAAGAAGTCGACCATGACCGAGTGGTCGATGACGAGATCGACCGGGACTTGTGGATTGATCGCTTTCGGGTCTGCACCGAGCGCTTTTGCAGCGTCGCGCATGGCCGCGAGGTCAACCACGGCAGGAACGCCGGTGAAGTCCTGCATGAGAACGCGTGCCGGACGGTAGGCGATTTCGTGCTGGGCAGAGCCTTTGTCGTTCAGCCAGGCAGCGAATGCCTGAATGTCTTCTTTCTTGACCGTGTCGCCATCTTCAAAGCGCAGGAGGTTTTCCAGAAGCACTTTGAGTGAGGCCGGAAGACGTGACACGTCTCCCAGTCCGTTCTTTGCTGCCGCTTCAAGGCTGTAATACGTGTAGGTCTTACCGCCGACATCCATGGTCTTTTTGGATTTAAAGCTGTCGAGAGATGCCATGGGCTATTCTTCCTTCCTGCGATGGTGCAGCTTGCGTGCACGGGGTCAGAGTGGATATGCGTTGGCGTTGTCTTATCGCCACACTTATTGATCTGCAATTCGTCTTTGGTCGGGAAAGTAGCTTAGCGTGTCAAATATCGCCAGATTTGGCCAAATTGCTCTGAAAACTGAGGATGTATCAGCCGTTCGCGGCTATGCGCTCCTGTTTTCGGACCTTAATTTTTCACTTTCCTATGGTCAGTTTGCAGCCGTCAAAGGACCTAACGGTTCAGGCAAGACGACGTTCCTGCGTATCGTGGCTGGTCTGGCGGAAACAGAAACAGGCACGATCAAGCGATTCGTTCCGGAGACAGCAAGCGGGCGCGGCCTGTTCTTTCTCGGGCACGAGCTGGGGCTGCGTACCAGCGAAACACCAAAATCGCATCTCACCGACTGGGCCGACATTCATGGTGTCTCCCGGCAGTCTATTCCCGGCGCCCTTCAAAGGCTTGGCCTCGAAACGCGCCAGGATGTCCCGGCCTGGTCCTTATCGGCCGGCCAGAAAAAGCGCGTCGCGCTCGCGCGCGCACTGGTTGCGCCCTGCCCGATCTGGCTTCTTGATGAACCGGCGTCTGCGCTTGATGTCAAAGGGCAGACACTTCTCTGCGCGCTGATGAAGGAACATCTGTCTGATGGTGGCGCAATTCTCGCGGCACTTCACGACCCCATGGAGATCAGCCCGGATATCGAGCTTGATATTGGGGCATTCGTCTCATGAAGGGCGTTCTGGCGATCTTTCGACGCGAGCTCGTGCTCGCCTGGGCTGGCGGTTCTGGGCTATTCCTGCCCGCCGCCTTCTATGCCGGAACAATCTTTCTGGCGCCGCTCGGTATCGGTACAGAACCCGGCCTTCTGTCTCGGCTGGCACCGGGTTTGATTTTCGTTTCCCTCTGTCTGGCCTCACTGACCACGCTTGAGCGCATCTTTCAGGCTGATCTTGAGGTTGGCGCGCTGGACCAGCACAGGCTCTCAGGCCTTTCGATGGAGCTTGTCACCGTCGCCAAGGTCATGGCGCACTGGCTGGTTTCTGGTTTGCCGCTCGCGGTGCTCACACCGGTTGCCGCGCTTATGATGCGCGCTGAAACACCCAACCTGATGAGCATTCTTCCCGTCCTTCTGGGCAGTATCACGATATTTTTATGGGGCGGTGTGGGCGCATCTCTCACAGCAGGCCTCAGGCGGAGCGGACCGCTGGTCGCCCTGCTCGTTCTGCCCCTGTTTGTGCCGGTTGTGATCTTCGGAAGCGAGGAACTCAACCATGTGATAACCGGCCAGACCTTTGGCGCAGGGCTCGGACTTCTGGCCGCGAATACACTCGCAGCGCTGGCAATCGCACCCTTTGCCATGGCGCTCGCCCTGAAGCTGGAGTAAAGCGAGAGCCCATGTTTTCGACCTTTGCCAATCCTCACCGTTTCATGGCTGTGTCCAAGCCTGTTCTGCCGGTTGTCTCGGTGATTGCGGCCGTCATGCTGATCACCGGTTGGGCATGGGCGATCTGGTTCGTTCCTGATGAGCGATATCAGGGGCCGACCGTGCAGATTATGTATATCCACGTGCCCGCCGCCATGGTGTCCCTCATGGCGTATGGCGCAATGGCCGTCAGCAGCCTTCTCTACCTCACCCTCAAGCACAGCGTGGCAGACGTGGCGGCAAAATCAGCCGCGCCGATTGCTGCCGCCCTGTCTTTTATCTGCCTGGTCACGGGCTCACTCTGGGGCCGCCCCACATGGGGAACGTACTGGATCTGGGACGCACGCCTGACCAGCATGCTGTTCCAGCTGTTTCTTATTCTTGGATACATGGCGTTGCGCTCTGCTTTCCAGCGCGAGCAGGATGCGGCACGAGCCGGGGCAATCCTCTGCCTTGTTGGCGCGGTAAACCTGCCAATCATCAAATTTTCNGTCGACTGGTGGAATACGCTTCACCAGCCCGCTGGATTTCTCAAGCTAACTGGCGAATCCAGCCTGTCTGCAGAGTTCTTCTGGCCGCTANTTTTCAATCTGGTAGGCGTCGTNTTTCTCTTCGCGGCTTTCACGCTCGCAACCATGCGGGCTGAAGTCTACAAACGGCAATACGAAGCGAAACTCGCACGCATGAATCGGGGTGGCGTATGACTGGGGTTGTAACGGGTGGCCAAACCTTCGTTCTTGCGAGCTTTGTGATCAGCGCAGCCGTGTTGATCGGGCTGGCAATCTGGACGATTCAGAAATTGTCGGCGTCGAAGAAAAAGCTCGCAATGCTTGAAAAGCGAAGTGAGACGTCAGACTGAAGCTTGAGCTTCAATGAGATAATCACCAGATCGCCGCTGAGGACGACCTCACCCAAACTTGGGCCAAATAACGGGACGACCCGACAGGAGCCCCCTTATGCCTTGGGTTTATCTCGTTCTTGCCGGTTTCCTTGAAATCATCTGGGCCTTCGCCATGAAGCAATCGCATGGCTTCACTCGGGTTTTTCCGACGCTTGTCATGGCTGTCGCCATGATGGGGTCTTTTGGCCTTCTGGCTCTGGCCATGCGTCATCTGCCACTGGGTACAGCTTATATGACCTGGACGGGGATCGGTGCAGTTGGCGCATTCATTGTCGGAGTGACGCTCCTATCGGAGCCCGTCTCGCTCCTGCGCATTGTGGCGGCATTGCTGATCGTCAGCGGCCTTATTCTGATGAAGTATGCGAGCTAGCCAACATGAAGGACAGAGGTCGCGGAACAGAGCGATCAGCCCTTCTTCTTTTTTTCCTTCTTGTCTTTTTTCTTCTTTTTCTTTTTCTCGTCGTTGGTCTTTTTCTTCGCCTTCACATCGACCGGCGAGTCCAGCTCAGCGAAGTCCACGCCATCCACATTTGCAAGCAGACCGAGAATTCCGACAAAGGCGCGGCGCCGGTTTTTTGGCAGCATTGACAGAATTGCATCATCTGCCTTCTGAACGACTGGCTTGCTGGCATCGAGAGCGCCCTTGCCATCTTCGGTGAGGTGGACCGACTTGGCTCGCGCATCGAGTTTCGCCTGACGACGCTCGACCAGTCCGCGCTTTTCCATACGCTGAACCATGTCAGCGAGAGTCGAGCGATCAATACCTGTAGTTTTCACGAGTTCCGACTGCGTGCAGCCTTCATGCTCTGCCACCGCAGCCAGCACTGCGAACTGACGCAAAGTGATGTCTGCCGCACCCATGCCTTCAAATTGTTCCGCTGCGAACTGTTGGGCGCGATGCAGCAGGTGACTTGCCGAGCGATCCAGACTGAACTGGTTTTCGGTTTCTTCAGATACCACGCTTCTCTCCCGCTCAAGCGATGATTGATTTTCGAAACTACTCTGCCAGTTTAGCCATGAATTGTTGCAGTCTGGTGAAACTGATCGTGTGCGGACGGCTTAACCCAGAATGCTGAAAATATGAAGCTTTGCGAGGAAACTGACGAATATGGACAAACCAGGTGCAAGTTTTCGCATGGCCATTCCGGATGGAGACGATCGCGAACGGCGCATGTGTGAGCGCTGCGATTTCATTGACTATATCAATCCACGCGTCGTCGTCGGCTCAGTTGCGACATGGGAAGATCGCATCCTGATCTGCAAGCGCGCCATTGAGCCGAGGCTTGGTTTCTGGACGCTGCCTGCCGGTTTTATGGAAATGGGGGAAACAGTCGAAGACGCCGCAAAACGTGAGGCACAGGAGGAAGCCTGCGCCGACCTGGAGCTGGAGCGGGTTCTTGCGGTTTATTCCATTCCCCGGATCAGCCAGGTGCAGGTGATGTTCAAGGCCAGGCTTCTCAATCCTGACGTTGCTCCGGGCCCGGAAAGTCAGGAGGTCAAACTCGTGAAATGGGACGACATACCCTGGGCTGGTATGGCTTTTCCATCAGCCATCTGGGCCCTGAAAAACTGGAAAAGCGTTGAGGGGCGGACAGACTATGTGCCCTTCAGTAATCCACCCGATAGCGAGCATCTGACGCGCTAAACGGGCTTTTCGCCTTCCCAATGCTTCATCGTGTAGGGCAGATTAGCCAGCATGAAGAGTGCTACGATGACAAAATTGCCAAGCTTCATCCACGCCCAAACCGATTCCTGATCACGCGAACCAAACTCGACACCGAGGAGTGTGTAGGGTTCTGTTGGAACGAATGTGATGCCAAGCAGCGTCAGGGGAGATTCCGGAAGCGGGCAGAAATAACGCCAGAGAAACTCGTTCAGCAGGGCGAGGAAGATGAAGAAAAAGCCCCAGCGGAGCGTCAAAGTATTCCAGGCAAAGTCTGGCAGTTCGAAAGCGTGGTCGAGCATCATCTTCCAGAAATTGCGCCCAACAGCGAGGCCGCCCAGCAGAACCACGGCGAACAGTGAATTAATGATGGTGGGCTTGATATATGCGAAAGCTTCCTGTTGCAGCGCGATTGTCAGCACACCGAAAAAACCGACCACACTGCCCGAGAGGATGAGCATTGGCGGAATTTTCTCTTTGTTCATAAGTTTGTAAACGATGACCACGGCTGTAGATGCCATCAGGGCGCCAGTGGCCCAGAAGATTGCCGCATCACTTGTGAAAGCACCGTCGCCTTCAGGCAGGAAGCGGCCCATCACAGTGTAGGTCAGGATAAATGCGATGGTCGGCCCAAGTTCCGCCCACAGATTTGTTGGCGATTTGTCCGAGCTTTTTTCGCTCTTTTCAGGTGCATCAGTCATAGCCACGTTTACGCACCATTCCGGCGACCAGTTCAATCTAAAACTTGAAGGATGTTGCTCGCGTTTAGCGGGCGAGGAGAAGCACCAGCGCTACTGGACCGAACATTGCGAGCCCCAAAAGGAGGAATAAGCCGATCATTTCCAGTCGAGCACGAGTGAGACGATATTTGGAGGGGTGTTGGACCACACCATAAACAAGCATCACGGCGGCGACTGAAAACGAGATCGCAATGACAGGCCCTGGAGGCAACACAAGACCTTGCGCGAGCATGCCGAACAGAACGGCCCCTCCAGCCAAACTGACGATCAGCCCCAGGAGTGCGGGAAAATTTGCATTGATTGAGCCGCCTTCGCGGCAAGCCTTAGCGAGGGCAAAGAGTGAATTCGTGGCTATCATGCCAGGGCAGAATAGAAGCGCGTAACCAGGTGGTGCATCCGTGTGGAGTAGCAAAATTGAACCGATGAACGCGCAAGCCCCCAGGCCGCCCAAGATTTTGCTGGGGAGCTGATCTTTCGAAAGCCCTAGAGATCTGAACGGGTGAACGAGCGCGCGCATACTGCAATCCTAGCGTCAAACAGAGCCGATTTCAATCTGTCGACTAGCCAGAGTGAGCTTCCTTGCGTGCTTTGAAGCGGGAGACGGCCTGACCCAATACATTTCGTGCATTTGCAACGTTCAACGCGACAATGGCGGCGGCGTATACGCTCGCCCCGACACCTGCTTCGACGAAGAGTTCGATCAATGCTGGCATATCGGGAACCAGCTGCACGGCACCGGCCATGATCAGACAGGCCAGGAGTGTTTTGGCGAGATCCCCAGCTGGCACGGGCAGACGAACATGTCTGCGGCCCACCAAAGCAAGCAGAATAACGCCCAGCGCATAGCAGCCGACGGTCGCATAAACGGCGCCCATAATACCGATGCGTGGCAGGAAAATAATATTCAGCCCGATATTGGCGAGCGCAGGGATCAGCATCAGAAGCGCGCGCTCCCCTGTCTTCCGCGCAAGCTGGAAGGCCTCCGAAAAATAATGGATCAGAAGGCCGTTGAGGAGACCCGCCGCCGCAATCCACGGAATAATGTGACGCGCCTGCTCTCGCAGCTCCTCGCCGATCGTCACGTCGGCAATCGGACCAGCAGTCAGCGCAATGCCAACCGCCGCTGGAAGCGCGATGAGGAAGATCGACTGCGCCATGCTTCGGGCCGCTTTCGCAGTGCCTTCGGGACCTTCCTTCTCATAGGCGGCCATCAAAAGTGGTGAAGCCGCTGTTGCCGCCCATGCGCAGATCATGAGGACGGTTTTGTCGGCAACACCATAGCCTGCCGCATAGGCTCCCACAGCGGCCTCATCGATGAAGAACGCAATCAGGAAACGGTCTGATGCTGATAGAATGAGATCAAGAACGAGCGCTGCCGCAATCGGCAAGCCGTAGGCCACGTAACGACGCGCATTTTCGGGATCGAAACGCCCCGGCGCAGACTGTTTCCAAAGCCAGGCACCTTCACTGAAGGCAGCGATGGTGTAGGCGAAAGCCAGACCTGCCAGTGGCGCGGCAGCACCAAGTCCGGTAAAGGCGGCCAGCAAAGTGCCGACGACAAACCCGCCGACGAGCCGCCAGATCTCCACCAATGAATACCGCTTAATACGTTGGCTGGCCTTATGATTCTGTTGCGCGATGTTCGCGATCACAGAGACAGGCAGAAGAATGATCAGCCAAGGGAGTATGGACCGGAACTCTGGCGCGTTGCTGACCATGAACCAGACCATGGCCAGCGCCAGAAACGCTGGAAAGATCGAGACAGCACAGAGAGACAGTGTCGTACGATAGTGTACCGGCAGCGTCTTTTTCGCATCGGCTTCTCCGTTAAAGCGGTAACCGGCCGCTTCCACCCAAGTTAGGGTAAGCGTGTGCAAGAGATGCATGGTCGAAAGTGCTAACGCGTATCGGCCATATTCTGACGCTTCGAGCAGGCGAGTGAACGCAAAGACGGTGCCGAACTGAACCAGCGCGCCCATCAAGCTGACAGGCAAATACCCGAAAAGATGTCTTACAAGGTTCGGCAAGGCAGACTCCTACAGCGGAGTATCTAGCCGAAAGCTGTCAAAACCTGATTAACCAGACAGTTCAGATTCGCGCGCGTCGAAAGCATTTCGAGCGCTATTGATCTTCTGATAATGCGTCTGTCCCCAATTGGAGATCATGCCGATGGGTTCGCACAAAGACTCTCCAAGTGGTGTGAGTCTGTACTCTACGCGTGGCGGCACTTCCTGATAATCGCGGCGCTCAATCAAGCCGTCGCGCTCAAGCGAGCGCAGGGTCTGGGTCAGCATTTTCTGGCTGATACCCTTAATGGTGCGCATCAGCTCACCATTCCGCATCACCGGCTGCTGACGAAGCGAATGGAAAACCATGAGCTTCCATTTGTCGGCGAGCATCTCAAAAACCATGCGGGAGGGGCAGGCTTCGATCTCCAGAACTTCACTTTGATTGGCATCCAGGCGCGTGAGCATGTCTATTCCTCCAAATTTATTAATAGTTACCATAAGGTGTGTACTGGAACAATGGAAACTAATGTTTAGATTGGATCGGTCAGATACTTATTCAAATGGAAGGACACGTTATGGCTAAGATCGCAGTCGTTTATCATTCTGGTTATGGACACACCGCAAAACTCGCAGAAGCAGTCGCTGAAGGCGCCAAACGTGGCGGAGGAGACGTTGCTTTACTCAAAGCGGATGATCTCTCAACCCCTGACGAAGGCCCATGGGACGATCTGAACTCAGCCGACGCCATTATTTTTGGCGCGCCGACATATATGGGATCAGCTTCTGCTGGCTTTAAAGCCTTTCAGGACGCAACGTCCAAGGTCTGGATGAAGCAGGGCTGGGCCGACAAACTGGCTGCGGGCTTCAGCAACTCGGGCTCGGTTTCAGGCGACAAGCTCAATACGCTCCAGCAGTTCGCCATCCTGGCTGCTCAGCACGGCATGCTCTGGGTTGGTTCGGCTGAACCATCGGGCTTCAACATGAAGGAGCACACCTGGGCGGACGCAACCAACCGAGGCGGCTATTGGCTGGGCGTTGGTGCGCATTCACCGGTCGACGCGTCACCAGAGGAAGCACCTGTTGAAGGCGAGTTGGAAACGGGTCGCAGGCTCGGAGAGCGCGTGGCAAAGGCCGCGGCGCGTTGGGTGAAAGGCGCCTAAGGCGTCAGCTGCCCAGCTGCATCATAGCGAGGCCCGCCACAAGGACGACCGAGGCGATGATCCGTCTCGGTCCAATCCCTTCTTTCAGGATCAACCAGCCAAGAAGCGCACCAAACACAACGGCTGTTTCGCGTATGGCCGTCACCCGGGCCGCTTCGATCAGGCTCAGTGCAAACAGCGCCGCGCCATAAGACGCAACAGACAGGACGCCGCCGGAAATACCATATTTCATGACCGGACGCATGGCATCGAAAAGGCGGTCTTTGCGGGCATAAGCAGCGACAGCAAGAGTGCCAATCCAGTCAAGCATGAACAGCCAGACGATAAACGTCAGAGGCTCTTCGGCCATTCGCACACCGCGCGCGTCCGCGATGTTGTAGGCCATGATTCCGACGGCCGTCATGCCTGCCCAGAACAGCGCTGCGCGGCTGACAGATGCTGTCGCCGCCGTACGATTGCCCTGCAGAAAGCCGAAGCTGATCACGGCGATCACCGAGATCAGGAGGCCAACCACAGCGATGGATGAAAGAGTCTCACTGAGGAAAATGAATGCGCCTATGGCCACGAGCAGCGGCGCCAGCCCGCGCATGACCGGAAAGACAAGCGACAGATCCCCACGATGCAGCGCGCGGATCATGCTCATCTGATAGAAAAAGTGCGTCGGCACCGATATAGCGATGGCGCCCCAGAGTTCTGGTGTGGGCAGCGGCACAAAAAAGGCAACTGGCGCGACAATTAATGCGCAGCTGACGGAAAGCACCGCGCGTGTGACGAGCACATCATTCGTAGCTTTGACGGCGAGATTGGCCAGCGCAAGGGTCAGGGCCGAAAACAGACCCAGACCAATGGCCAGCAGCTCGGTGCTCACGACTCGAGGCCAACCAGCGCCCGCGAGAAGCTCTTGGCGGAGAAGGGTTGAAGATCTTCTGCGCTTTCACCGACACCTACAAAATGGATGGGCAGGTCATGGGCATCTGCAATGGCGACCAGAACACCACCTTTTGCTGTGCCATCGAGCTTGGTCATGACCAGGCCTGAGACACGTGCGGTGTGGCGGAAAGCTTCGACCTGAGACAAAGCGTTCTGGCCAACGGTCGCATCGAGCACCAGAAACACATCATGAGGCGCATCCGGATCGAGTTTGCGCAGAACGCGGATGATCTTGGAGAGCTCTTCCATGAGCTCTGACTTGTTCTGGAGGCGGCCTGCCGTGTCGACGAGAACAAGATCCAGGTCCTCCTTGCGCGCTTTTTCGACGGCTTCGTAAACAAGGCCCGCAGCATCTGCGCCCGTCGCCTTGGAAAGCACAGGAATACCGGCCCGCTCGCCCCATACGGTCAATTGTTCAATGGCCGCTGCGCGAAAGGTATCACCCGCAACAAGCAGCGCCTTCGCGCCCTGAGCTTTCAGCTTGGACGCGATTTTACCGATCGTGGTCGTCTTGCCGGATCCATTGACCCCAACGAAAAGCACCACGCGCGGACGAGGGCCATCAGCAAAGTCGACATGCACCTCCCGAGGGCGGAGAATCGCCTCGATTTCATCGGCCAGTGCGCCCTTAATCTCGTCTTCGGTGACCTCTTTATCAAACCGGTCACGCGCAAGGTTTGACGTAATATGCGCTGCGACTTTGCCGCCCATATCCGAAGTGATCAGCAGATCTTCAAGCTCTTCAAGCGTCTCATCGTCGAGGCGCTTTTTGACGAAAACACTGGTCAGACCGTCTGTGAGTTTATTGGACGAACGAGACAGGCCGGACGTCAGGCGCTGGAAGAAGTTGTGGCGCA